>CAYFVQ010000201.1:0-29289 GCA_964346585.1 uncultured Eubacteriales bacterium
ATTTGCATGCCGAGAGTTTTAAAATAATCATAGTCCACAGAGGCATCCGTCATAGTCACGTAATCATCAGGGCCCTTTCCTTCCCAATAAACGGGATTGATATGTCCGATATTTGTCGGTAATCTCCGGGCCGCTGTGACGTTTAGTACATTCGGATGCTGTTTGATCTCATTTTTGAATGACCTGTAGGCTTCTCTCAACTCCCTGTTCATCGATATGGCGAGCACATGATCTCTGTTCAACCCGATATCTTTATTCCTGATGTAGTTGAGCTGCTTGTACATGACGATAGTCCCGATAATCAAGACGATGGTTGCAGCGAATTGACCGATGACCAAGATCTTTCTTAACAGAAAGCCTCCTGAGCCTGATTGTAATTTTCCCCTCCTCAGTATATTTGCCGGTTTAAAGGAAGAGAGCATAAAGGCCGGATAGCTTCCGGATGCCAAACCCGTGAAGAGGATGATTCCGGGCAACAGGAACAAAAATGAAACATTCCCGGCAATGTTCAGTGTCAACTGCTTTTCTGCAAGATTATTAAACGCCGGTAAAAAGAGATAGACCATACCAAGTGCCACTAAAAGCGCAACAACAGATATAATCATCGATTCTCCGATAAACTGTTTGATGATATCGGCCTTTTCCGCACCCACGACTTTCCTCATCCCTATTTCTTTAGCCCGAGTGTTCGACCTGGCTGTGGAGAGGTTTACAAAATTGATGCAGGCGATAATCAGGATGGCGACCGCGATCGTCATGAAAATGTAGACATAAATAATCGGGTCCGTGCCGTTTAACGAGTACAGATGGATTTTAGATAGAGGTTGAATATGAAGAATAACTTTCGATCTTGTTCTTTTATCATGTTCCATGACAAATCCAGAGATCTTGTCTGCGAAGTCCGGCAGGAAGACGTTTTTTTTTAAAAGCGCGTATGTTCTGGCTTCATAGGACCAACTGGTATGTTCCCTCTCGCCCATGAGTCTCATCGAAGCAAGAAAATCAAACTGCAAATGAGAATTCAGTGGGATATCTTTCAAGACGCCTGTCACGATCAGCTCTGCACGATTGTTAACCAATAAAGATTTGCCGATCGGATCTTGGGTGCCAAAAAATTTGGCGGCAGCACGTTCGGTTAAAACGATGGAATCCCTGCTGGCAAACACGGTCTCCGGTGTTCCTTGAATGAGCGTATAGGTGAACATCCTCAAAAAGTCATCATCCACCAGGGCGCCTCTCTCTTCATAGATCTTATCCCCATGCTTCATGAGCCAAAACCTCAAGCAAAATCTCGTGATCTGTCGGACTTCCGGATACTGTTCTTTAAAAACCCCGGCCAGGGCTAAAGGATTGGAAGAATATTTATTCCCTTGAAGTTCAGGGATAGTCCTGTAGATGTCACTGTAGTTTTTGTGGAACTTATCAAAGCTGAGTTCATCCTGAATCCAGAGGAGGATCAGAATGCAGCAGGCCATACCGACAGCCAGCCCCATGATGTTGATGAAAGAATAAATTTTGTGATTTCGGATATTTCTCCATGTGATCTTAATATAGTTTCTAAACATAGTCCCTCCTACTGATGTGGATATTTTGGAATAGGCGGCAAGCGCATAGACGACCTGCTCCCAGTACCACAAGAGAGCCCGGCGCCTTCCATTCTCCCGCACACGCTCTTTAAATTCCTCGCCGCAATCACCGGAAACAGAGTATTTCCATTCATAGTGGCCGAGAAAGGAAAGCAGTTTCTGACCTAATTTCGGTGGATGTCCCTTGGGTTTATCCATAATCTTTAGTCTAAACGGAATTCGGAGATACTTTCCCAAATGGCGCGCTGCAGATTGTACGAGTCCCGGAGCGCACTCATTCCGTCAGAAGTCAGGGCATAGTAAATCCGTGGCCTTCCCCCTCTTGCTGAGGACGTGGTTCCTTTTGTCTTTGTAACATAAACTTTGCGTAAAAGTTGGTCGAGGGCATTGTAGAGTGTTCCATACATCAACTTCTTTCCTCTCAGCTTTTCGACTCTTTTTCGGATGGAAACGCCGTAGGCATCTTCTTTGAGGGCGATGATGGCGGCCAATATCATCTGCTCCAATAACGTCAGTTCTTTCATGGTTTTTTTCCTGTATAGAATTTAATCACTGAAATCCAAATCATGAATCAAGTTTTACGTAACTTACACATATAGTAATACGCAAATCACGTAAAAAGGTTGCCTAAATTCTGAAAAAAAATTCCTTGCGCTTTCACTTTTGCGAAGATGTTGGTGTTGTTTCCCTATTCACAGGCGCCTGTATTCTATTTGTTTTACTTTTTTCCAAAAAATACTTGACATTTGGAGTGATTTGTTTTACCTTTTACTATGAAATAAGATTGAGGAGAGTATGATGAAAACAATTTCAAGAAGACAACAACAGATTCTCATCGACATCTGGAACCTCAAAGAGTCCGCTTACCTCCTGGCCATAAAAAACCATTTATCCAAAATCATGAAGACCGATTGGTCAGTCGGGGCCATACACAAGCCCTTGATGAAACTGGAGAAAGAAGGACTTGTCGAGTCCTACATGGGAGAAGCGACGGCTAAAAGGGGCGGAAGAAGCAAAAAGATCTACCGGATTTCAAAATTGGGGCTTAATACCCTCAAAATGATCAAAAAGGAGCATGATGTTCTTTGGGCCAAATTCCCTGCTCTCAAAAAAGCATAAAACACGAAACATGAAACACAAAAAGTATGCCCCTCCCCTGCTCGGCGAGAAATTACTAAATATATTTCTCCCAAGAGGAGAAAGCGAATCTGTCGCCGGTGATTATGAAGAGCTGTACGCAGACATCGCTCAAACACGAGGAAAATCCAGGGCTTATGCTTGGTATTGGATTCAGATTGTGAAATCGATCTGTTCAGGTATCACAATTAACGTTTGGTGGAGTGTAACCATGCTTAGAAACTATCTAACCATTGCCTTAAGACATCTTAAAAGACACAAAATCTATTCAGTCATCAATATCTCGGGTCTGGCCATCGGGATGGCTTGCTGTGTCCTTATCTTATTATGGATCAATGATGAGATCCGGTATGATCGTTTCCATGTGCAAACCGAAAATCTATACCGCGTTTTGAATGACTTGAATTATGGCCCTGTTTCGCAAATCACTCGAGGTACAGACTATCCTCTGGGTCCGGCCATGAAAGAAGAAATTCCTGAGGTCAAAGAGTTTGTGCGGATCCTGCCCACAAGAAGATTGTTGGTTGCCCATGGAGAAAAAAAATATTTTGAAGCTAATTTCTGCTTTGCCGATCCCTCTCTGTTTACTATGTTCACATTTCCTTTTATTCAAGGAGATCCCAACACAGCCTTATCTTTGCCCTCTTCAATTGTTATCACACAAGACATGGCTTTAAAATATTTCGGCAACCAAGATCCCATCGGAAAAACGATCCAGACACAGAATCAGAATGATTTTACGGTGACGGGTGTCATTGAAAATATTCCCAGAAATTCCCATCTCCAATTCGGATTTGTCGGATCGATCGAACGAGCGGTGGCCATGGGGGCCCGCACCCATTGGACAGGATGGGTGTACTCTACCTACGTTTTGCTCCAGCCGCACACATCCTTCAAAGAAGTGAACACGAAGCTGGAAGAATGGATCAAAACAAAAGATGCTTATGCCTCTCGATATTATCTCCAGCCTCTTACAGACATTCGCATGTACGGACTGCAAGGAGAAGGAGTTATTCGTTCGTTATCTTTTTTTTCGACACTTGCTCTGTTAATCCTGATCATTGCCTGCATCAATTACATGAACCTGGCCACAGCCCGAGCCGGAACACGGGCCAAGGAAATCGGACTGCGCAAGGTCATCGGGGCAAAAAAGAGAAATATTTCGAAACAGTTTTTGAGTGAATCCGTCTTGTTTGCGTTTTTTGCACTGTTGATATCCATTCTCCTCGTTGCCCTGTTTCTCCCGGTTTTTAACCAAATATCAGGCAAAGATCTTCGCATGGATCTGGTACAGTATAAATTCCTGTTTCTTGGCATATTGGGAATAACCGTGTTGACCGGCGTTCTCTCCGGGAGTTATCCGGCCTTGTTCCTCTCCTCTTTTGAGCCAAACCAGATATTGAAAGGAACTTTATTCGGCAGGAAATTCGGCGCACGCACTGCATCCATCCGAAAAGGCCTCGTCGTTTTTCAGTTTGTTCTAACGGTCGTGCTCATCATCAGCACAACTACTGTCTACAGACAGATGAACTTTATTAAAAACCGGGAACTGGGCTTTGATAAAAGCTACTTAATCTATATGCAACTGCGGAGCGAAGGCAATCTCTGGGAGCAGTATGATGCACAAAAAGTATGGCTGAAATACAAAACGCTTAAAAACGAATTATCCCAAAACCCGAATATCCTCGAGATGGCTACGGCCACATGTTTGCCTTTTGGCCGGATGGGAGATGAATTCGGGCACCTGGACTGGGAAGGGAAAGACCCGGAATATCAAGTCGCGATGAACCATATGGCTGTTGATCCTCACTTTCTTGGAACATTTCAATTGGAGATGATTAAGGGGCGGTTCTTGTCCGACGAATTCCCATCCGACTCCCAAGATTTTATTCTGAATGAAGCGGCAGTCAAAGCCACAGGGCTAGACTCTCCAGTGGGAAAAAGATTTCGTCTGCTGGATAAAACGGGAAAAATTATTGGTGTGATAAAAGATTTTCATTTTGCTCCGCTTCGCAACGAAATAAGGCCTCTTATCCTTCACCTGATGCCTTATCAGTACTGGATGTACCGAAATTATGTTTTTGTCCGAATAAGAGCAGACAATATCTCTCAAACCATTGCCTCCATAGAAAAGATGTGGGATAGAGCCATCCCTGAGTATCCATTTGAATTTCAATTCTTGGACGACACCATCGACGCCATGTACAGGTCTGAACAGCGTTTAGAAATGATTCTCAGGATCTTCACATTCCTGGCGATTTCCATTTCCTGCTTCGGCCTATTCGGATTGATATCCTTCTCAGCCACGCAGAGGACCAAAGAAATAGGAATCCGCAAAGTGTTGGGAGCATCCATGGGCAGTGTTGTCCGGCTGTTATCCAGAGAATTCGTCATGCTGGTTGTTTTGGCCAATATCATAGCCTGGCCGGTAGCATACTTTGTGATGACAAGATGGCTGAAAAGTTTCGCCTATCGCACAGAGATCGGTTTTGTGACCTTTTTATTCTCGGGGTTGGCGGCTCTCGTTATCGCACTTCTCACTGTTTGCTTCCAGTCCATAAAGGCCGCATCCGCCAATCCTGTGAATTCCCTGCGATATGAGTGAAAAAAGGGAATGGGATTGTGGGCAATAAAAAGGGCTTATGAATCCCTGCTTCCCAGGTATTCCGCTCAACTTTCAGATAATCACCGACTTTCGAAAATATTATAAATCCGAGTGACCAAATTGACTTTTCAAACGAATCACTCTTAAATCTCTTCTCTCCATGCGAGTTTAAGAATACATGATTATGTGACTGCTATTAATTTTCGAACCCGTGTTTGTGAGAACTACAAAAACCTGAGTAATGAAGCTATTAAAAGATTTAACACAATTGAAAAGGAAGGACTTGATAAACAATCCGAATTTGAAAAAAAGGTATCCAGAATATGGAAAACTGATCCGAATGGAGCAGCAAACTTACTTTTAAAATTCTCGGAAGATTTATATCTTAAATCACTTGAAGCGATGAAAAAAGTCTTAAAATGATGAAAAATCAGATGTTATTTTTTCTTTTTCAAACGTTTCAGGACCGATGCCGCATTGGCGTTATCAGGATTGAGCTCTAAAGATTTTTCGTAGCTTTGAATGGCTGACTCCGTTTGTCCTCTGTTTAAGTAGGCCTCTCCCAGGCTGTCATGAGCGTTTGCAGATTCTGGAAACAGTGACACATTCAATTTGAAGACTTCAACCGCTTCTTCTTCTCGCCCCCACCAGTAAAGGAAGTGGTATCCCAGCCAATTCAGGACGCTTTCGTCAATAAGAACTTCGCCCGGATAGGAGGCTTTCATCTGTTGTATAGCGTCCCTGGCAGCAGACAGGCCTTTTTCGACAATAAGATGAATAAGATCCGCCTCCGAGGAAGGAGGTTCTTGCCCTTTCTTCCATTCCAGCTTGAGGATGTTAGCGGAGGATTCCCTATCTTGAGCGATCCTGTGCAAACTCCCTAATTCTTGCTCATCCTGTTTAAGATACGCATTAAAAAAAGACAGGACATTGCGGCTGATAGTCTCATAGAGAGGTTTCGGATCGGATTCGACCGGACCCCAATAGCCGGGCACCGCATCCCGGATGTCCAGCATGGCGTAAGAAGAGAAGTGGCCGTGGTTGGATGTTGGGACAGGGACTAGATAGCTGTCTCCGTAAGGCTTCCTCCCAAAGAGTGTGGATATTCCTTGCTCGTCGCGAAATGTTTGGATAAAACGGGCCTGAGTCATGTGCATCCAGGGAATCGTGAACCTTTTTTCTAGATATTGAGGATGGTTCCCCGGAAGCCCGGAAAAGTGTCCAAACAGGATGCCCGAATCCATGCTGAGGAAAGCGTCTATGTCGGGATTGCGCATGGACAGGATTAATCCTGCCATCCCCCCAAGGTCATACCCGATAACACCCATTCTTTCAGGATGAACAAACGGCTGGATGCGGGCCTGGGCGATGACAAACTCAAGATCCCGGATTTGAGTTTCCAGGTCTTCCACATTCAAGTTTACTAAGCGGTACTGAGTGCCAAGCAGAGGGCAGGTCGCAACAACATAGCCGTGACTTGCCAGGAATTCGCACAGAACAAAATGCGAGAGGGGCGATTCATAGTAAAGCCCCTGTCCTAAAATGAGTAATGGGAAGATCTCTTCTGCAGGCTTGGCATCCTGAACAGAGGCAGTCCGATAATCCAGAATGGCGTTCAATCGGTCGGACTTCAATCCTTTTACCAACGGGACTGGCAGAATTTCTTTTTGCAATTTTTCATCTGGCTTCACGGATCCAGGCACAAAATCTTCGACAGCCATACGAACAAACGATGCGAGCCGCAGTGGAGGCTGAGTGGATTTTTTAGCCGGATACCAGATGTAGACTCGAATGGATCGAGCATTCTGTCTCTCGATAGTTTTGGGGGGATAAAACCGGGAGAGATCTTTGGCTTCAATAAGCTTGAAACCGGGAGTGAACAGACCCGGCTTCAGATTTCCCCAGAAGTTGCTGTCCTGAGCGTTTATACTCACGACGCTGATGAAGAGAATAATAAGACCGATTTGGATCTTTTTCCAGTTCATGATTTCTTCTCCTTTTGTGGTCCTTCAGCCTTCCTCAACCGCCTTTTTAATTTTTGAGTGTCTCTTTAATAATAACTTAATCCAAGAGAAAAAGCGTTGCTTTTTCAGGCAGATTTTGTTGATTTGCCCTTCCTGATATCGGTCCAGGGATTATGTTAAATTTTTACTGGACGGAAGGATTGAAAATTGACGGGTACATTGTTTGCATTGAGATGATTTGTGGAAACACTTAAAAGTTGATTCAGGAAATATTTTTTTGTTCGAATTCGGACATAAGTCGTTCGAGAATGGACATGCAGAGTAGAACAAGGTTGCATGACCTCAAAAGATCATATTGGCATATTTCTTGCTAAATAAAATTGTGAATGTGTGGTATAAGCAAGAGAAAAAACACAAGAAAATATTGACATGCTTTTTATGCGTCAAGATAAAGAAAAGAGAATAAATGGAGGATCGGAATGTTTAGAAATTATTTGAAAATCGCTCTGCGGAATATCCGCAGACACAGAGGGTACACTTTCATAAACATCGGAGGACTAGCTTTGGGCATGACCTGCGTGCTGCTGATCCTGCTTTACGTGCGCCATGAGCTGAGCTATGATCGCTACCATCCAGATGCAGAGCGGATCTATCGAGTAGCTGTGAAAAGTGATTTTCCAGGGCGTAATGATTTGGCCCTCACTCCAACAGCTTTAGCGCCGGCTCTGACAGCCGATCTTCCGGAAATCGAATCCTCTATTCGCATCTATAAATCTCGCGATTGGTTCGTCCGTGATGGAGAGAATACTTTTAAAGAAAGCCGAGTTCGATTCACCGATGCAAATATCTTCGACATCTTTTCCATCCCGTTGGTTGTGGGAAATCCTCGAACCGCACTGGCCGAGCCTAACTGCATCATCATCAGTGAAAAGACGGCTAAAAAATATTATAGAGATTCCGATCCTCTGAATAAAATCATTGTTCTAACCAACATCCAAACCCATAATAACGATGACAATTTTATTTCATTCAGAATCACAGGCGTTTTTCAGGACCTGCCAGCCAACACACATTTCCACGCTGACCTCATCGGTTCCTATACGAGCTTTGAGCAGGGCCGCTCTCCCAGTTGGAGTCATACATCCTGCCGCACATATTTCAAAATGAAAAATGGAACCAATGCTCGGGAGCTCGAGACCAAAATCCAGGCCCTGATTCTGAGACACTCAAGCCAGGAATTTGAAAAAACCATGGAAAAAGAACAAGCCCGATCCATTCTTGCACGAAAGAAAGCCTTTCTTCAGCCTTTGAGCTCCATCCACCTCTATTCCCATTTAGATGCTGAGCTGGAACCTAATGGAAATATTTTCTATGTTATGATTTTTTCCGCCATCGCCGTCTTAGTTTTGATCATAGCCTGCGCGAATTTCATAAACCTGTCCACTGCCCGAGCCGGCATGCGCGCCCAGGAAGTTGGGATCCGCAAAGTCGTTGGCTCTTCCCGTTCGCGTCTTGTCCAACAGTTCATGACTGAGACGAGCGCCATGACCTCTATCGCCTTCGCTCTAGCTCTGGTTCTAATCAGCCTTCTTCTTCCCCTTTTCAACAACCTCGCTGGCCGCGAACTGCAAATGAACCTGATCTCTGATCCCGATTTGCTCTTGTCTGTCCTTGCTGTTCTGATTCTTGTCTCCCTTCTGGCCGGACTCTATCCGGCTTTTATCCTGTCGTCATCGAGCCCCATTGCTGCTCTCAAAGGACATCTCAAGAAAGGTATGCGGGGACGTGGACTCCGAAGAGGCTTAGTCGTCTTTCAGTTCACCATAAGCCTAATCCTGATGACTGGAACTCTGATCGTCTCCAAACAGATGCGCTACATCCGCACCACAAACATTGGCTTCAACAAAGAACAGATTCTGCTCATCCATAATTCGAATCTCCTCGGTTCTCAAATTTCAGCTTTTAAGCAAGAACTTCTGGGGAATCCGGAGGTTGTCAACGCTACCGTGAGCAACTCGCTTCCGTTATTAGACTACTATGACCTTGCAATCCGTCTAGAAGGCCAATCGGACGCGTCGCAGTCTATGTCAGTCAAAATCTTCTACGTGGACGAAGATTTCATTCGGACCATGGGGATGGAAGTTGTCCAAGGGCGCGATTTTTCAAAGGACATGCTGACTGATAAGTTTTCTGTGGTCATCAATGAGACTGCAGCAAAAACGTTCGGTTGGGAGGCTCCCTTGGGTAAACGATTCTGGTATAGGGCGGCTTCAGAACAAGATGATCCTCCCGAATACAGATTGTTCCCGGTCATCGGCGTTGTCAGAGATTTCAACTACTCGTCCCTCAGAGAGGAGATTGGACCGGCGGCGATCTTTCTCCGGCCAAGCAACGGTTTCACAGCGGTGCGCCTGAAGATGAATCAACTGGATGCTGTGCTCAGCTTCGTGCGCAGGACATGGGATGGATTTGCCTCTGGGCGGCCGCTAGAATATTCCTTCATGGATGAGAGGTTCGATTCGATGTACAATTCCGAGCGGATTATGGGACAGACCATCGGAATCTTCGCCTTCTTAGCCATCCTGATTGGGTGCCTGGGCATTTTCGGATTGGCTGCCTTCATGGCCGAGCAGAGGACAAAGGAGATCGGTATCCGCAAAGTCCTGGGCGCAACAATCAGAGACATCCTCGGCCTTCTCGTCAGTGAATTCGTTGTCTTAGTCGTCCTCTCCAATCTCATCGCTGTACCGATCGCCTATTTTGCGATGAGCAAGTGGCTGCAAGACTTCGCCTACAGGACAAACATGGGAATCGAGGTATTCCTCGTCGCCGGCATTCTATCCTTGACCATCGCCCTTCTATCCGTGAGTTTCCAGTCTCTCAAAGCCGCCCTAGCCAATCCGGTGGATTCGCTGCGGTATGAGTGAGAAAAGAACGGAAAAAAATATTAAAACACACGAATCAATAAAAGAGGATTAATTTTTGTGGCTTCAACAAATTGAATTGTAACTTGTTAAAAATATAAAAGTTAGAACTACTGGAATCAATAATTTTTGATTCTCAGTGATTCCTCTAATCTAAATTTAAAACCGGATGAGAAGTCCCGTCATCATGTAGGTTCCGCCGAGGTCGACTGTAACCAGCTCCCCACTGAGCATCGTCGGAGAAGAATAGCCTGTTGAGCTGCTTGGATCTTCGAACGCTAGCCCGACAGTCAGAGATCGGAAGCCTGCAGTCACTCCAAAGCCAAACGATTTTCCAAGAAACGTTTCCAGTCCCCCACTCAGGCCAAAACCCATCTTGCTCGAAGGCGTAAATTCCCAGTAGGTTAAAGTGGCACTGTTATCATAAGTGCCGGTCACCCACCCCGTAAGCAGTGCGGGCGAAACCGTAATGCTCATCATCATGCCTGCGGTGCCGATCTTTATGCGGAGTGGCATTTTCACTCCAATGATGAATGGTTTAAGAATGACTTCCTGCCTGCCGCCCCAGAAGATTTGTGTACCCCAAAGCGCATGGGGAGAAGAGATGTGCACATCCGCACCCACACCCAAAGCAAAATTGCTGCTTATATCAAAGAACATCGTGCCGCTCACACTGAAGAAAGCTGGAGAGCCCTGGTCGACAAGCCGTGTCGGGTCACCGGTGACTTCAGCAAACCACTCGTCAAGAACTCCCCTTTTGTAAGTATTCATTAAGGAATAATAAAAACCAAACTCAAGACTGACTTTTTTGACTCCTTGGGCAACGGAAATCGGTTTTTTGACCTTTATGGGTCTTGGTTTTTCCTCAATTTGAGCCTGTTCTTCGATCTTTGTTTCTTCTTCGATTCTAGTTTCTTCTTTTACTGGAGGAACCGGCTCCGTGATTTCCTCCTTGACTTCCTCCCCGCCACTCACAATTTCAACATCTTTTTTATCCACAAAACCCTGGACGGGCTGTTTGTTTTGATCTTGTAGAACAATCTCAAAATACTCCCCGACCGTTCCTGATGATTCGATGACTGTCCCCATTTTCAACTGGGCGAGAACGTTGCTACTCAAACTCGCACCGGACCTGACATTGGCGAGCGGGCTTTTCACTTTCAAGGAAATGATTCCTTCGCCTTCTCGACAGGGGATCCATATTTCTGTTCTGAGCCCTTCTGGCAAGAGCTTTGAAGGGTCCATGTCCAAGTACTTTTCTAATACAGGGCCATCAGGCACATAGTTGTTCGCCCTCATCCATTCCCTCATTCTGTCGATTGTTTGGCTTCTTTCAGCGTAAGGTCCGATGTGAAGACCGACCACCACCTTTGTGAAATTCCACAGCTTTTTCTCTAAAGGTCTCCGGGGAATCGCCTCAGGATCAACAGGAAAACCGACTTCCCAGACTAATTCTCCAGGCCGGGCTGTTTGCGGACTGGTGTAATAGACTCCAAACATGGCTCCAGTCATCCGAATGTTCTGGCTTTGCATGGAGGATTGGAGCATCCCTATCACTTTTTCCATATCCGATAAGGATCCTTTGTGAGAGATACACACATAGGAGAACGGTGTTATTTCTTCGATGGAAAAAGAGTCTTGTTCAGGATTTCCTTCAAGGGTCGATCCCCATGAAACCTGGTTAACCAAGAAAAAAACTAACAGAAAGACTGGATAAATCTTTTTCACGTTTCAAGCCTCCTTCATCAAATTCATAAAATCTCTCTAAAAAAAGTTTTTTTATCTGAATCAGGGAATAATGGAGAGGACTCTGTTTTTCCCAGCAGAGTTCCAAGTTTGTCCATTGTGTCTGAATTATCAAAATCAATTCTGGCGTTGTAGCCATACATAATACCACACGTGTGAAGAAGAATTTTCCCCCATTTTCTATCTGATAATGGCTTTTTCGAGTCTGATTTTTTCTGTTTCCTCTGAGATGCTCACCTTTATGGGGAGATTATCATCCTCCCTTCAGGTAATAGAAAAGACGTAAAAATCACCCCCCTATTCATTCCTAACGGCGATTTACAGGGCCTCGGAAAAAAACCATCATACCCACGTAATATCTAGAACTGCACTTAAGGATAGTTAAAGTCACACATAATTCTTAAGTCTGAGAATTAGCCTAGACTTTTTAGCAAGTCAGATAATATAGACTCGCGAAAATAAGGATTTGAGTGAAAGGGGAGGCTGAATTGCGTCCACAATCGAGAGAGACGATAGATGAAAGAGAAAGCCAAAACCAAAGAAATAATCATAAAAGAACTGCAGGAAAGCCGAGAGATGTATCGAACACTGGCAGAAAATGCGATGGATGGAATCTATATCATCAGCTCTGACGGATTCGAATATGTCAATCCTGCTTTTGAAAAAATCTTCGGATATAATTCAAAAGAAGTCTGTCACGAAGATTTCAATTTCCTTGATCTTATTCATGCTGACGACAGAGAACTGGTCCTCAAAAGAGAAAAAGCCAGAAGAAAAGGAGAAAAATTACCTCCCGAATATTCTTTCAGGATCCTCACAAAAAACAAAAAAATAAAGCATGTGGAAGTCAGCACTGTTCCTCTCCCCGGAGAGAAACTGAGAATTCTGGGAATACTCAGGGATGTCACAAAACGACAACAGGCTGAGGCAGCGCTTCGGGAAAGCGAGGAGAAATACAAGACTCTGGTGCAGACTTCTCCGGACGCAGTGACTGTAACTGACTTGGAGGGAAACATCACATACGTTTCTCCTCAAACGCTCGAGCTTCACGGATACAAAAATGAAAAGGAATTGATTGGAAAAAGCGCTTTCGAATTGATCGCACCAGAAGAACATGAAAAAGCGACTAAGAACCTTCAAAAAACCCTAAAGGATGGGCATTTAAGGGATTTGCGATACACCTTGCTGAAAAAAGATGGCTCTCCTTTTGTCGGTGAACTGAACACTGCTGTGATTAAAGATGTAGATGGCAATCCGAAAATGTTTATTGCCACCACAAGAAACATCACAGAGCGTGAAAGATCGAAGAAAAAAATTAAACGATCTGAAGAACGGTACAGAGATCTGGTTGAAAAGGCTGGCGTTGCCATTCTCATTGATGACAAGGAAGGCAATGTCCAGTACTGCAATAAAAAATATGCAGGTATGTTTGGCTATTCCCTGGAAGAAATTGGAGATCTATCAATTTTCTCGATCGTTCATCCGGATGATTTGGAAAGAGTGAAGAAATTTCATAAAGGCCGCGTTCAAGGAAAAAAAGTCCCATCCGAATATGAATGCAAAGGAGTTAAAAAGGATGGCTCCATCATCTATATGGAAATTCATGCGGATGCACTTCAAACCGATGGGGATATCCTTGGGACTCGCTCGTACATATGGGATATAACAGAGCGGAAGAAATTCGAACAAGCTGTCCAGGCGTCCGAGGAAAAATTTAGAACACTGTTTAACTCTGCCGCAGATGCCATCTTCATTAGCGATTTAGACGGCAACATCCTGGAAGTCAACCAGGTTGTATGCGACCGTTTGGGCTATGACAAAAAAAAGATACTGAAAATGACTCTTGCCGACATTGACCGGCCGAAGCAAGCTGCACCGATTCCCAAGCGCATCGGAGAGCTGTCCCAACGAGGGCAAATCTTCTTTGAGACAGCTCATAAACATCATAATGGGACGGTCATTCCGATCGAGTTGAGCAGCCGAATAATCACCTTTGATGGAAAGCCTGCGGCTCTCAGCATCGCCCGCGATATCACAGAGCGCAAAATGGCAGAGGAAGAACGCAAACATAGTTTCGAAAGGCTGAGAAGAGCTCTGGAAGAAACGGTCAATGCCCTGGCATCCGCGGTGGAAATGAGGGATCCTTATACTGCGGGTCACCAGCATCGAGTCACAAGACTGGCAATCGCTATTGCGAAAGAGATGGGCCTCTCCAAAGATAAGACGGAGGGAATTCGGATGGCAGGAGTGATTCATGATGTCGGAAAGATACGAGTGCCTGCAGAAATCCTGAGTTGGCCTGGACAGCTCACGGAAATCGACTTCAGTCTGATCAAAACCCACCCTCAGGTTGGCTATGATATTTTGAAGAGAATTGAACTTCCTCATCAAGTGACAAAAATCATGCTCCAGCACCACGAACGAATGGACGGCTCAGGATATCCTGAGGGGCTGAAAGGCAAAGATATCCTTATTGAGGCTAGAGTTCTGGCCGTTGCCGATGTGGTTGAAGCCATGGCTTCCCACCGCCCTTACCGAGCCGCTCTCGGTTTAGAAAGAGCCCTGGAGGAAATATCAAAGAATCGGGGGACTCTCTACGATCCTACGGCAGTGGATGCTTGTTTGAAACTCTTCCGGGAGAAAAATTTCAAGTTTAAATAACCTGAATTATTCATAAAATCTGCCGACACCTTATATAAAAGACCTCAGAAGGATAACTGATTATCATATGTCGGCATCTTTCACCCTTCGGGCAACCTTTGGGATCAGGCCTTATCTGAATGTAAATACTTAAGCTCGATTCTAGCCTTGTTGTATGGATCTCGACAAGGCCTGACTCCATACTTTTTTAAAATGGGGCCTGTTCCCTTTTTATCAAAGGCGTTTTATCTCAATGCCGCGCTTCTCCATATTTTCCAGCACAAACGGGTAGGCTTCCAGGGACTCTTCTTCCAGCCTGGCTTTAATCTCCACGTCAGCCAGCCGTTTCGAGAGCCGGGCCAAATCATCCTCAGTAAAAAGATCTCTCATCACTGCAGGCCACACCTTCAGACCTTTATCTTCCATCTCCTTGAGAGCGATTAGAGGAAACTTGAAGAATTCCCTGTGGACTCCGGCTATTTTTTCAAAAGATTCTTCATCCACACCTTTCAAAGAAATCCGAATCCAAAGATTGCGAAAATTGATTCTTTCTATAAGGTCGGTTCTGTGCCCCAGAAAAAAACCGTTCGTTTCGAGGATGAATGTCGAATCTTTCATCTCATTGAATATAATCTTGACCACTTCCACGAAGTGATTCAAAGAGGGCTCTCCGAGCACCGGCTCCGACCCTGTTATCCTGAAGAGATGAAAATACTTTTTTTTGGCAATTCTCAGCAGATTGGACGCAACCTGTTGAGGAGAATACAATTTATCGAAACGACCGGGATTGAGGTTCCTGAAATAATTCCAGCAGTACGCACAGAGAAAAGAGCATCCTATGGCATCAGCCGTGGCTATCCCCCCGTAATACGGAGCGGCCCTGAACCTGTGATACAGCCTTCCCCCCTCCTTCATGACGATACGCTCAACTTCTCTGGATCTCTCGATAGGGTCAAAAGGAAAATGCATCTTCATGGCTCAACCTATCTTCATATGCAATTCAATCCTTCAGGGATTCATAATAGAATAGGCTGTGATACCGCTTCAGCCAAGGAAGGAATTCAGGACACAATTCCGGTAATGGATGGGAAAAAAAATATCCCTCCCTTTTAATTGAACTTATTTCTCCTTTTTCTTAACAGTTTTGCTCTTTTCTTTCTCGGGAGGTTCAATCTTAGTGGCTTTTGGCTTTTCCCCTATCTCGTCCGTTTTGGTCAGGTTTTTAATATTCTGATTGACAAAACGCTCCAGGGCATCGATCACATCCGAATCAAAGTGCTTCCCTTTCATTTCTTTACATTTTTCCAGAGCCTTCTTGAAGGGCAAAGGTTTGTTGTAGGGCCTCTGAGTGGTCATGGCGTCAAAAGCATCGGCGGCTCCAATAATCAGAGCCGGAAGAGGGATCTTTTTCCCTTTTAAACCATCCGGGTACCCTGTGCCATCAAATTTTTCATGATGATGGCGAACTATAGGAAGCGCAAAATTGAGGTATTCAATCGGCTGGATGATATTCTCGCCAGTGAGGACATGAGCCTGGATGGAGTGAAACTCCATGGTGGAGAGGGGGCTGTCTTTTCCGATGATGAGATCCTTGACACCGATCTTTCCGATATCATGGAGTTCGGCGGCTGTCTTTATCCTCATGCACTCTTCCTCACTCAATCCCATCTCCTGGGCAATGCCAAGAGAGTACCGGGATGTCCTCTGTGAGTGCCCTCGCGTGTACGGGTCTTTGGCTTCGACCGTATTCATCAGCGCCAGAATGGCTTCATGATAAGACTTCTGAATGTCCTCATACAGTTTTGAGTTCTCAATGGCGATAGCCGATTGGTTGGCCAGTGCGGAAAGGAGAGCCACATCATTGTCGTCGAAACAATTCGGTTTTTCGCGGTTGTCAAGGTAGATCAAGCCCAAAACAGATCCCTTACTGACTAAAGGAGCACACATAACTGATCGGACATTCATCGTGAGAACGCTTTCCGCTCCGGAAAACCGCTCATCACTGGCCGCATCATTGGCCAGAATACAAACTTCTTCCTTAACTGATTTATTCACGATAGTGCTGCTCAACTGAAAGGGCTCTGAGGGGATATCCGCCCTGGTTTTGATAAACTTCGGTTCAAACTTTTTTTTATTTTCTCTGAGCAGGATACACACCCTCTGCACATCACGAAACACATTCAGTAACGTTTCAGCGATTTGGTCAAGCAACTCATCTACTGTCTGGATGGAATTGATCGCATTCCCTACGGAGTAGATCGTCTCAAGATTCTTTATCAGCTTGGCGGTCTGGATATGTCTTTTTGTGGCTAAATCCGGCTGCTCTTCTGCAATGGCTTCAGGGGAAGAGACGACGGCTTCTATCTGACTTGTCAATTGATCAAGGGGAATTTGTGTGGTGATCATCGGGTCGCTCTTCTGCCAATTGACATCCGAGGTCAGTTTCTCCCCGACAACCTGGATGGAAGTGTCCCCAATTTTAATGATATCTCCGGGAATCAGGATTTGACGAGTGACTCGATTCTCATTGATGAAAGAACCGTTCATGCTTTCTTTATCATAGAAAATGAACGCATTTCCTTCCTTAACGATCTCGGCATGTATCCGGGACAACTTCGGGTCATTAACGATGACGTCGCAGATAGAATCGCGGCCAATAACCAACCGAGAACCGCTCAGTTCCCAAGTCATGTCCTTTTCTTTACCTTCTATGCACACAAGTTTCATGGCTTCATCTCACACTTTAGTTTTGAGTAACGCCAGATAGACGAGACAGAAAGACATTCTCTGTCTTAAGTCCGTTTTCAATCTCCCGCCTCTTTCGTTTATATAGCCTGTTCGCTGCACAGGCTTTCTCCTCCACTTCCCAGAGAAAATATATAGCATAGAAATATTTCTATGTCAAAGAGCTGAAGCCGTTTTTGGGGAATGCTAACGGGGTAGAGAAAGTCCTCGGGCCATTAATCAAATCCTGTACCCGAAACCGACCAGAATGTGGAATGCCACATTAGTCACATCAGCATGACCGCCCACTATCGGAACCTGAACAAAGGCAGCTGTCATTTTCCCTTCAAAAGAAGCGAACAAACCTTTCCACAGGAATAGGTGTTTTCCCAGAGCGGCCTGGACAGCTGCACCTGAAAAATAAAATCCCTGATTAAACATCCCCTGAGATTCATCAAAAGCCATTCCACGAATAGTGCTCTCCGGGTGGGTCAGTACAGCGCCTGCGCCCAGACGAAAGATAATTTTCTTTACATTCCATGCACGATTAATACTGATTATGTTAAATCCATCGCTTATAGAAAAATTGTCTATTTCTGGAGAAGGATTGGTGAGATAGATCTTGTGGTGCACAAGCTCGAGCTCCCAGGCCTTGTTATTTGACCAGATGCTAATCCGCAAATCATAATAGGGAAACCCTTCAAATGTCTTTTCCTCGTATCGAGCTTTCAACGTAACGTCGGGATATCCCCCTTGAACGACCGTGAGAGAAGAGGGAACGTTCCAAGCTCCCCCCAAAAAAGCTTCAAAGGTCCAGTCGGCTCCAAAGGATGGAGCTGTCAGGAGGATAATCACGGCTAAGACTATCCACCGGTCTTTCATTGAATCTCCTTTCTTTCAATAATGGGAACAGAAAAATTATTCCACACGAAATACCCGGTTGTCAAAACCAAATGGAGGACAATCTTTCTGCCCAAAGACTTTCCGTGAAAGAAAGATGAACGGCCGCTCGTACATTGAATGTGTCGGAGAGTCCTTAAAATCATTGAATACACAGAATTCCTATTCTTTAAAAAAGCTCAATCGCGCCTGCAAGAGACCAGTGCAGGTAAATACTATTCTTCACTCGTTCACATGTACTATGAGAATAATGGAGTATTCCCCCAATCCGGAATTTGTGATAAGTTTACAATCAGAGGGATGAGACAAAAAATACTCTTTCTTTTTTTGCTTTTATTTTTTTTAAACAATGGGAACCTCTATCCCTCCCAAAAAGTCGCTGCCGAAGTCAACCAAACAAAACTCAAGAATATTCTGAAAAAAACGGCTGCCTACTGTGAAAGATTGAAGAAAATGGCTCTCTACTTTGTCTGCCATGAAAACATTGAAGAAAAAATCTATTTTTATAACAGAACGAGAATCTATGTCTCAGAAGATTATGAATCGGCAGCTCCTTTACAAAAAGTCAACTTGAAACAACGAAGAATGAAGAGAAGCACCTACGTCTATGATTACCAGATGATTAAAAAAGGAGACAAAGAGGAGGAAAAAAGGATATTACTCAAAGAGGGGAGAAAAGAAAAGCACGTAGAGAATGCAGAGCTAAAAATTCGAGGGTATAAGGCAAAATTCTTAGTCTATGGCCCTGTGGGTTTCTTGAGCTATTATTGGCAAAATCATTTCACTTACGAAATAATCGGTAAGGAAGAGATCAATGGGATCAAGACAATAGTCATCAGCGCTTCTCCGACAGAATCCAGAGAAGAAAATTATTACTTTGGAAAAATCTGGGTAGATGAAAATGATTTCAGCATACTTAAGATCATGTGGGATGCCAAAACTCTGGAAGGCTATGAAGAGAGAGCCTTTCCTGGTGTGACCAAGAGTTTGTCATGGGAAGTTTTTTACGAAGTGGAAAAGAACGGGGTCAGATTTCCCAGCAGACAGTTGATCAAAGACATCTACTTAACTGAGGCCGGTAAACAGCATCCCAGATACTTAACCACATTTGTCTATGACAACTATAAATTTTTCACAGTGGAAACAGAAATTAAATATGAGTAAAATCATCCCAAGGTGATCGAGTAACAGCGTTAAAATACCTAATCCTATAATTTTGTCCGAATATATTTATGCGCTGAGAAATAACAAGCGCCTTCATCAATTCCAGAAATCAAGCCAGTTTGCCGCCCAGTTCAATCGTCCGCTTCTGTACACTGTTTGTTACGCCAGCGAACACTTCTCCAGTCGGAGCGTCAGATGTAAACGTTCGTCCTCTCTTAAAGCAAAAAATTGGTATATTAATTGCATAAAAATATAAGCGAGGAAAAGACCCATGCTCAAAAACTACTTGAAAATCGCTTTAAGAAACATAAAAGACCAAAAAGGATATTCTTTTATCAACATTGTCAGCCTGGCTATCGGCTTGACCTGCTGCATGTTGATACTGCTCTATATCCGGTATGAATTCAGCTACGATAAGTACCATGATAATGCCCAGCATATTTATCGGGCTGTAAGAGAGCAACAAGAGAGTCCGGTCTGGCTTAATTCATCCGAACATCCCCTGGCTGCCGCATTAAAAGAAGATTTTCCTGAAGTTGTCAAAGGCACGCGAGTGAAAAGAAATGATGAATACGGAGTTGTTGAATATAATTCAAAACTTTTTAACGAGGATGGCATATACTTCGTTGATCAGGATTTTTTAGAAATCTTCAGTTTTCCGCTCGTTTCAGGGGATAGGCAAACCGCATTGACAGAACCCTTTTCCGTTCTTCTCACCCAGGAAATGGCTGAGAAGTATTTCGGCGACGAGGAGCCGGTGGGTCAAATTCTTAAAATCAAAGAGTGGTACGGCGAAAAAAAATACGGCTATAAAATTAATGGTGTTCTTAAAAATATCCCCAGAAATTCTCATTTCACGTTTGATTTTCTATTATCGTACAATACGTTATACACTCTGAAGTCCGGCGGAAGAGATTCAGTTGAAACATGGAGCTATTATGAGCCAAAAACATATGTCCGGTTGGAATCAAATGCAAACCCCGAAGACCTGGAAGGAAAATTTCCCGTATTCCTGAGAAAATACAAGGGCGAGGATTATGCTTCATCAAAACTTCATCTCCAACCTCTGACGGATATCCATCTGGGGGGAAACCTGCGCTTTGAGTTAGAAACGAACAATGATATGAAAAATATCTTTCTCTTTTCTGCCATAGCTTTCTTCATCATGCTCATCGCTTGCTTGAACTACGTGAACCTTTCTGTTGCCCGATCAGCGAAACGGGCTGTTGAAGTCGGGATGAGGAAAGTCGTGGGCGCCCATAAGTCTCAACTGGTCCGGCAATTTCTGGGTGAATCCATGGTTTTTTCTCTCCTTGCTCTTATGATCTCGGTTTTAACGGCCGACCTTGCACTGCCAGTGTTCGGTTCTTTGATAGACAGAGATCTGACATCAAGCTTATTCCTGGACCTGGATATTTTGTTCGTTTTTATAGGCATTGCATTCTTGATTGGATTCCTTTCCGGGGCGTATCCGGCGCTCATTATTTCCTCTTTTCATCCCATCCAGATTCTCAAGGGGACATTAAGAATCGGTTCCAAAAGCTCGGTTTTTTTCAGAAATTCTCTGGTCGTGGTTCAGTTTGTTGTATCGATTATCCTGATCGTCTGCACATTCGTGATACACAACCAGCTCAGTTTCATCAGAAACAGAAACCTAGGATTTGATAAGGAACAAATCGTCACGGTCTATACTATGGATAGAAATCTGGAAGGGAATCCAGAACCATTGAAGAAAGAGTTAATGAATAATCCCGAAATATTGGGAGTTTCCGCTTCATTAGACTTGCCCATAACAATACGCAGGACTACTACTGTTGAATGGGAAGAACAGGGAGAGAATCGGGAGTTAGGATTAAATTATACCTTCGTTGATTATGACTATTTTAGTGTCTACGGAATAGATGTCGTACAAGGAAGAAACTTTTCAGAGAATTTTCTCACAGATAAAGAACAGGCAGTTGTATTAAATGAAACAGCAGCGAGAAATCTGGGTTGGGAGAATCCTGTCGGAAGACGGTTTCAGACCTCGGGAAATGAATGGACTGTTATAGGGATGGTAAAGGATTTCCATTTTCACTCACTTCACAGGAGAATCGATCCCTTGGTTTTCCTGTTTCACGAAGGCAGGGGTATCGATTACTTTTCCATCAAGGTCAGTCCTTCTGACATCTCGAACACCATAGGTCTCATAGAGGAAAAATGGAAACAGTTTTCACCTGAATTTCCTTTTCAATATGCATTCCTGGATGAGAGGATTGACAGGATTTATAAGGCCGAACAGAAATTGGGACAGAGTTTCAATATTTTCACATTCATTGCCCTCTCTATCGCTTGTTTGGGTTTGATTGGCCTGGCGTCTTTCATATCAGAGCAGAAGAGAAAAGAGTTTTGTATACGAAAGATCCTTGGGGCTGATTTCCAGAGCATCATTATCCTTCTTGCGAGAGAGTATATGAAATGTATCGCTGTGGCGGCAGTAATTGCTTGGCCGATTGGCTATTTTGTCATGAGCAGATGGCTGCAGAACTTTGCGTACAGGATTAATCTTGGATTATGGACATTTGTGCTTTCAGCCGCTCTTGCCATGGTCCTCGCCCTGCTCACAGTCAGCTACCAGTCATTAAAGGCCGCTTTTGCCAATCCTGCGGATTCACTGAGGTATGAATAAAGCGAGAAACAATAAGCAAAATAGACTCACAGCCGGAATGAAAAAGGGGTGGCTGGGTTGAGTCATCCCTTTGAAAACTTCTTATAAACACACACCACTAAATCAACAAATACGAGCATGAGGGAAAATCCTTGATTTTAATTCTGTATAATCAATATAATTTTGACATTCACTTAGCTGCTAAAGAAACTTGAGTCACTAGGGAAATGGGCATAACCTCCCCCCTGCACTTGATGCGGACGATTAAGTCGGAAAGGAGAATGAGTCATGTTTAAAAATAACCTGATTCTTCAGGTCTGGATCGTTTTATTCACTCTTCTGCTAATCTCATGCGGTCAAGAGCCAAAAGACATCGATCCCAATGCTGTCATCCCCACTTCAAGGCAGGTTGAATACCAGCAAATGGAGTTTATCGGGTTTATCCATTTTACGGTCAACACTTTCACCGATAAAGAATGGGGATACGGAGACGAGTCCCCGGAAATCTTTAATCCGACCGAGTTTGATGCGGACCAATGGGCACGTGCGGCAAAACACGCTGGGATGAAACAGCTTATATTAACCGCTAAACACCATGACGGATTCTGTTTGTGGCCCTCCAAGTATACAGAGCACTCCGTCAAGAACAGCTCCTGGAAAAAAGGGAAAGGCGATGTCATCCGGGAATTCGTCGATGCCTGCCGCCGCCACGGCCTAAAGGTCGGCCTCTATCTTTCTCCGTGGGACAGGAACCACGCGGATTACGGCACCCCGGCATACATCGAGCACTATTGGAACCAACTCAAGGAATTACTCACCGAATACGGAGATATTTCAGAAATTTGGTTTGACGGGGCGAACGGCGGCACCGGATACTATGGCGGTGCCAGAGATACAAGGCATATCGACCGCGCCACATATTACCGCTGGGATGAGACGTGGGCAATGATAAAAAAATTACAACCCAACGCGCTAATATTCTCCGATGCCGGGCCTGATATCCGCTGGATTGGTAATGAAAATGGATACGCAGGCCGAACAAACTGGTCGGCCATAAACAGTGAGACTATCGTCGTGGGTGCGGCTGATCCCAGCTACCTGAACAGAGGAGATCCCGAGGGAAAAAACTGGGTGGTTCCTTTGTGCAATACATCCATTCGTCCCGGGTGGTTCTATCATCAACAGGAAGACAGCCGTGTGAAAACCAATCAACAGCTCCTGGATGTCTATTACAACTCTGTGGGGAGAAACGGCATCCTGTTGCTCAATGTGCCTCCTGACAGACGGGGGCTGTTTCATGAAAATGATATTCAAGCACTTCTGGAGTTCAGGTCAATCCTGGATGAAACATTCCAGATCAATCTTGCTCTGGGGAAAAAAGTGAGCGCATCAAACTACCGGAAGCAGCATGACAAGTTCTTCCCAAAAAATGCAGTGGATGATAATCATGACTCCTATTGGGCCACAGACGACCACATTCGTAGCGCCACTCTTGAAATCGACCTGGGAGAATCGAAGCTCTTTGACCGCATTCTCATTCAGGAACCGATCCGTTTTGGCCAACGCATTTCAGATTTTGAAATAAAAGGCCTCGTCAATGGTGAGTGGACTCAACTGGCAAAAGGCACTACGATTGGGTACAAGCGAATACTGCGCCTGCCACCCGTGCATACAGATAAAATTCAACTGATCATTAAAGAGTCGAATAATGCGCCGGCCATTTCAAATTTCGGATTATACAAAGCCTCTCCAAAAGAACGCGTCATCCAGGCTGTCTCTCTGCTGGGGGATGTCCTTTATTCTGCAGAACCGTCTGAACAAGCTCTGGAAAAGTATGCGGCAGCTAAAGCCAATTATGAGAAAGAACCTAACAATCCGGATGCGCTTATCTGGTATGGACGCCGGACAGCTTATCTGGGAAGTTACAGGGAAGCCATAGAGATCTATACTGACGGGATTGAAAAATTTCCTGAAGATGCGCGAATCTATCGCCACCGCGGCCACCGTTACATTTCTGTCCGCGAGTTCGATAAAGCCATTAAGGACTTCGAACATGCCGTTACACTCATCGCTGGCAAAGAGGATAGGATCGAGCCGGACGGCATGCCCAATCCTCAGAATATTCCGGTCAGCTCGCTCCACACTAACATCTGGTATCACCTCGGTCTGGCATACTATTTGAAAAACGACCTGGAAAATGCTTTAAGAGTCTATCGAGAAGGGATCAAGGCCTCTCAAAATGATGACATGCTCGTTGCCACCACCCATTGGCTGTACATGACTCTCCGCCTACTTGGCCGAGAGGACGAGGCCAAAAAGGCCCTGCAGCCAATTCATGCCCAAATGAATGTAATCGAAAACATGGCCTATCACCGGCTCTGTCTCTTCTATAAAGGCCTGCTCCCACTCGAGAAGCTCACAGACCCAGAGTTCAGTGCCACCGTAAACGATGCTGTGGCCTATGGAGTCGGCAACTGGCATTTCTACATTGGCGATAAAGAAAAAGCCAAAGAAATATTCCAAAAACTGCTAAAACGGAAAAGCTGGGCTTCGTTCGGATATATCGCAGCAGAGTCTGATTTTGCCCGCAAATTCAGATAAAACCGGAGATTTCTAGATATGTAAAATTGGGGACTGTCCCCATTTTATAAAATTGGGGACTGTCCCCAATTTTATGAAGGAGAAGTGGACTCAAGAAGATTGTTCGGATATTATATAATTTGAGCTTCCGTTTCATTAATTCTAAGGAAGAGAGGACAAATCACATGAACAACAAAAAATCACTTATTTGGGTTCTGACATTGGCCATGGTCATCCTGGCGGCAGGATGCAAAAAAACCGAAACACAGGATTTCAAATGGCAGATCGACCAGTTTTCCGACCTAAGGATTTTGCGCTATCAAGTCCCGGGATTTGACGAATTGCCTCTGGCCAAAAAAGAACTGATCTACTACCTGAGTGAAGCCGCTCTGTGTGGGCGTGACATCGTCACCGCACAGAATTACAAGCATAACCTGACGATACGCAAAACTGTTGACGCGATTGTCGAGGGCTATGCAGGTGACAGAACCAGTCCCCAATGGGAACAGTTCATGGTCTACACCAAGAGAGTCTGGTTCTCAAACGGGATTCACCATCACTATTCGACGGATAAGTTCATCCCGGGATTCGCTGCGGATTATTTTGCCACGTTGATAAAAGAATCAGAGGGTGTTGAGTTCCCGTTGGCTCAGGGTCAAACAATCGATGACCTGATCGGCTTTCTCCAGCCAATAATTTTCGACCCGACAGTGGATGCCAAAAAAGTATCCCAGGATTCGACTAAGGATTTAGTCACCGAGTCAGCTGTCAATTTTTACAAGGATGTGACTCAGGAGGAGGTCGAAAAATATTATAAAAGCATCGCAGACGAAGATGATCCCACTCCCATCTCCTACGGATTAAATACCCGGGTTGTGAAGAAGAACGGAAGAGTAGTTGAAGAAGTCGCTTCTCTTAATGGGCTGTATGGACCGGCGATCGAAAAGATCATCTATTGGCTGGAAAAAGCGGCTGGAGTCGCTGAAAACGACCAACAGAGAAAAGTAATAGAAAAACTCATCGAATATTATCAAACTGGAGATCTGGAAAAATTCGATGAGTACAATATCTTATGGGTTGATGATGTGGACTCCAGAATCGATTTTATCAATGGTTTCATAGAGGTCTACAGCGATCCGCTGGGAATGAAGGGCAGCTGGGAATCGATAGTCAACTTCAAGGATCTCGCTGCCACAGAACGGGCCGATACGCTCGCAGCCAACGCACAGTGGTTCGAGGACAATTCGCCGACCGACCCCCGCTTCAAACGCAAAGAGGTCAAAGGAGTCACGGCCAAAGTGATCACTGTGGCCATGCTCGGGGGAGACGCTTATCCCTCCACCCCGATCGGCATCAACCTCCCAAATGCTAACTGGATTCGCAGAACCCACGGCTCCAAATCTGTGACTCTCGAGAATATCACGTATGGTTATGACCAGGCTTCGCTGGGTTCAGGCTTTGGAGAGGAGTTCTCCTATTCAGAAGAAATACTCGAACGGGCGAGAAAATATGGGGCCCAGGCCGGAAACCTGCACACAGACCTCCACGAAGTCCTAGGGCATGCGTCCGGGCAACTGTTACCCGGCGTGAGTCCGGAAGCGCTCAAAAATTATCATTCGCCGATCGAAGAAGCCAGGGCCGACCTGTTCGCCCTGTATTACCTTATGGATGACAAAATGGTTGAACTCGGCCTCTTACCGAACCTGGACGCGGCCAAATCTGACTATGACAGAGGCATCCGGAACGGACTGATGACTCAACTGACCCGGATCCAACCCGGCAAGACCATCGAACAGGCCCATATGCGAAGCCGTGCCCTCGTGTCTCACTGGGTGTACGAGAAAGGAAAGCCAGAGAATGTGATATCTAAGGTGATCAAGGATGGGAAAACATATTTTGTGATCAATGATCACCAGAAGCTTCGCCAGCTCTACGGTAAGCTGCTTGTTGAAGTCCAGCGGATCACCAGCGAGGGAGATTATGATGTGGCCCGGGACCTGGTCGAGAGATATGGCGTACAGGTCGACCAGGAACTCCATAAAGAGGTTCTAGAGCGATATTCCAAGCTGAAACTTGCGCCTTACGGCGGGTTTATCAATCCTGTATACACACCCGTGATCGAGAATGGCAAGATTGTGGACATCAAGATTGCCTTTCCGGATGATTATGTGAAGCAGATGCTGCGTTACGGCAAAGAGTATTCTTTCCTGTGAGGGCACCTCCGCGCTAACTAACTCAACCTTCGAATTCTCTCAAAGTTCCTTTATTCACTAAGAAGCAAAATACTTCTCCATTTTCACTTTCTTCAGGCCTCAGTTCAGCCGAATTTTTTCAATCAATAAAAAGCATTCCATTTTTTTCTTTATTTCCGGGAACCTTTTTTCACTTCTGAACGTATATTTATTTAGAATATCAGAAAAAATGGAGGCCAAACATGGAATGGCTAACTAAACTCGAAGAGCTTGTCCTCATCGCTGTCTTAAGGCTCAACGACAATGCCTACGGCATCTCCATCTATGATTTCATCGTCAATATAACGGGAAAAGAAATCACTGTCAGCAGCGTCTATTTCCCGCTCGAGAGGCTCGTCAGGAAGGGCTATCTCCAAACTCTGAAGGGCGAACCCACGCCTAAAAGAGGCGGTATGAGCAAAAGGTACTACAGACTGACCCGGGCAGGGATCAGGGCACTCCGGGAAAACCGGTCTTTTAACCAGACAGTCTGGAATGGAGTGGCTGAGCTTCTCGGGAACACGAAAGAGGTCTAAGTAATGTCTTCTCCTCCTAAACTAGCTAAATTCCTTTTAAGACTTCTCTCTTCACAGGGGAAGGATGACGCCTATTTTGGGGACATCGAAGAGATCTTCTCTGAGCGAGTAAACCAACTTGGATTAAGAAGGGCGAGGAGGAGATACTGGTGGGAAGTACTCCATGCCATTCCCAGGTTTATCACAGAATCCGTTCGTTGGAGGTCTGTCATGTTTAAGAACTACTTAAAAATCGCACTAAGAAACATGAGAAGACACAAGGGATACTCTGCCATTAATATCATCGGATTGGCGATAGGAATCACCTGCTGTCTTTACATTTTTCTGTACGTGCAGCAGGAATTGAGTTATGACCGCTATCACGAGGATGCGGATCGCATTTACAGGATCGCATGCCGTTGGGAAGGCGAAGCCGTGATGTTATCCCTCCCCCTCAATTCCTTTCCGGTGGCGGATGTGGTCAAGGAACGATACAGCGAAGTCGAATCAATCGGGCGTTTAGGCAGAAGAGACCGCGTGTTCATCGGGTATGGCGAAAAGGTTTTTTATGAGAACGGACTCCTCCCCGCAGAACCTGAAATCTTCGATATCTTCCACATCCCCCTTCTGAAAGGAGGCCCGACCAGTAAATTGGCCCAGCCGAACACCATCATCCTGACAGAACGCATGGCTGAGAAATACTTGGGTTCTGAGGACCCGATCGGCAAGTCCATCCAGGTCAACAATACAGACTTCGAGGTTATCGGAGTTGTACAGAATGCACCGGTCAACACACACCTCTATTATGACTTCATCGCTTCCATCAGGGAATTTTATACTGAGGAAGAGATGCAGGCCTGGACTCTTTCCAGGGTTTATACCTATGTCAAGCTAGTTGAGGGTGCAGATGTTGACGCCTTTGCCTCCAAGATTAGAAGTCTATCAGACAGTTTTCTTGGGAAAGATTTTCCCTTTCAGCGTTTCCACTTTCTCCAGCCTGTGACAGGGATTCACCTGAGTTCCCGACTTCAGTACGAGCTAAAGCCTTCAGGGAATAAGGCCTACATCTTGATCTTTTCTGCTGTCGGCCTGCTCATCCTTCTGATCGCCTGCCTGAATTTCATCAACCTGGCCACAGCTGTATCTGTCCATCGAAGTCGTGAGGTGGGGATGCGTAGAGTGATTGGCGCTCAGAGGTCCCAAATCATCCGGCAGTTCCTGTTGGAATCCTCTCTTATTGCCTTAAGTGCTGTTGTCTTGTCTTTGGGATTGACCCACTTGTCCATGCCGTACTTCATGAAGGCCTTTGGGGTAGAGATCATGCTGCTTGATGTTTTCCGGCCAATGGTGTTCCTGATGCTCCTGGGTTGTATCCTGCTGATCGGAGTCGGCGCTGGAAGTTATCCGGCTTTCTTCCTTTCCAGACTTCATCCTGCCTGCATCCTCAAGGGTACAAAGGGAGGAGACAGCCGCAGCCGCTCTCGACTGAGACAGGCCCTTGTTGTCCTCCAGTTTGCCATATCTGTTGGCTTGATCATCAGCACTCTGGTCATGACCAGGCAGATTGATTACATGAAGAATGCCTCTCTCGGATTTGATAAACAGCAGAAATTGATTCTCCCGGCGACTGGTGCAAGTCTGAAAGAAAAATATCAAACAGTTAAGTCAGAGTATCTCTCCCATGCCTTAGTGAGAGGGATTACAGTCTCCTCATCGGTCCCAGGGCTGGAAACAGATAGCTGGGGTGTGCACAAACTAGAACAAACAGAGGAGTACGCTGTGGATATGAAACATTTCTTCATCGATCAGGATTTTCTGCCCGAATACGGAATTGAACTCAGTGCAGGAAGAAATTTTCATGGATACCGTGCCACTGATGCACAGGCATGCCTGCTCAATGAAGCGGCAGTCAAACTCTTAGGATGG
>CAYFVQ010000202.1:0-14004 GCA_964346585.1 uncultured Eubacteriales bacterium
CCACTCTCCTCGCCAAAATTCTAAAGCTCTCTCTTTTTCATCAGGATTCATAGCTGAGTAGATGAGCGAATTCATTGCCAGCTTCTTGAGGCATTTCAGATCCAACCCCCACGCCATGAATGCAGCGTAAAAATCATATGAAAACGTACATTTCCATAAACACGGATCATCAGGACAGATAACAACAGGCAAGCCACTGTTGATATAGAGCACAGCAGGATGATTGCGAAGGTCAGCAACGTAACCGAGAACCTGGTTGCTGATCGGACAAACCTCGATGGCGATATCCCGTTCTTTCACAATTTGCATAAGGAGAGGATGCTTAAAGAGTGCAATGCCGTGGCCGATTCTTTTGGCGTCAAGCAGAATGGCATCAAAAACGTTTTCGTTTTCTGTCCAGTTGCTTTCGCCAGAATGAAGGTATAAAGGCAGTGTGATATTACGCTGCTCCGCCTTATGGCGTGCCGCAAGGAGTTCATTGATAAAGTAGAGGTTGGTGTGCGTTTTATCCTCTTCTTCCACTAAATCAAAACCCATAAAACCATCTGGATTTGCCTCTCGCAGGGCTAGAGCACGATTCAAGCTCAGAGCGATTCTCTCCCGGCTTTCAGAGCGGTAAGAACAGAAAATATATTTTACCTTGAATTCCGGATGGTCGCGCTGAATCTCCTCTATGATGTTCTGACCTCCACTGCCCCGGGTTTCGACATACTGCACATTCTCTTCTATCAAATCCCTCAACGTTTTTCGGAGATAGCCATCCCAAATCTCGTCATTAAACAGACCACTGGACCTGCGGAAACAATTCATGAATTCTACCCAAATATCTGGTTGAGCAAGGTCTTCTTCTCCTAATGTTACAGACTGGTAGAGTTCCTCATCAAATTTCTGCACATCATCTGCAGCTTTTCGTAGCTCGCTGACAAGTTGCCATCCGTCTCCAGGAGGTTTTTCAAAAATCTGTAATTTCCCTTTGGCAAGCTTCTCATTTTTTCCCATGTAAATGTAACAGTTCGGCAGATAGGTCGCTTGATTAATCAGCCAGCGGTAATCTCCCATAAAAAAACCGTGCACATGAAGAATTCCTCCCTTTGGCATGCGCTTCATGATTTCCAGTATCGGAGATTGGTCGATCAGGTTTCTTGTTTTTGACTCTAGGAAACTGTGCGCTGGAGGAAAATGCCCTCGTGTCCGTTCTATTTCTTTAAGCTTGAGCACCATCAGTCGTCGGTTAGCCTCTTCTTCATCGGGTGTTAGCGAGATGTCTGCGTCAAATCGCATGGCCAGCTCAGCCTGAATAAGTCTCTTTCTGGCTTTCATATAATCTTCGACATCTTCATAACGATTTTGAACAAAACTGCCCTTCTGTTGTAGAAATCCGCAAAAGAGAAGGGCACATATTAAAAATATGAAACTACGTTTCATGATTCTGCCTCCTTATCAATCATAATTTATCCGTGAGAAATGTCTGAGTAACTCACAATGGAGAGGTATTTGATTTTGGCCCTAAATAATCTTAATACATTTAAAATCAAATCTAAATTTTCAGCCCAGCCAGCCTCTTCTTTGCATCCTCAACCTCAGCAATACCAGGATCAGCATCTTTCCAGAGGTCGAGGAATTTCTCGTAATGTTCTATGGCACGGTCCTTCAATCCCTCTTCTTCGTAGATCTTCCCCAGCCAATAGAGGCTTCGGGCATAAATGTCTCCATAATAGAGCTTTCCCATGGTCAAGGTTAATATTTTCTCGTACTCTTGCCGGGCTTTCTCCCTTTCTCCTGAATTGTAGTATGCCAAGGCCAGAGGCTCGGTAAAGACAGCCTGGTCGCTCGCGAACGGTTCCAGCCCATGCTCGTAAGGCAGCGAAGAAATGGCTTCCTTGAAATAGGCGATAGCTCTGGAATAATTCTTATTCTCCTGCTCGATCAGGCCCAGAAGATGGTGATAATACCTTATTTCCTTTTTGTTCGCCCCTTTTTCCACCAGTTCCTTGATCCCAGCCGCTGCTTTCTGCGCATCCTCAAATGAATGCAGTGCTAGATATGCCCGGCCTTTGTAATACAGGGCGCGCCTCTGCCATCTCAAATCATTATCTGAGTCAGGAGCGGTTTTCCAGGCAATATCGAATTCTTTCAGGGCGTCTGTTGGCCGGCCGGATTTCAAATAGCTATAGCCCATCCAGATGTGAAAACAAACTCTCCACCAGTTATCACCAAGGGTTCCTGCCAGGTTCAATCCTTGCTGATAATGTTGTCGTCCACTCTCAAGTTTTCCCTGCAGGAGGTTTAAAGTGCCCAACACAATTCTGGCGTACAGATGATATCCCCGCTCTTTTCTTCCAAGGATCTTGAAATACTCTTCTTCGGCCTTTTCAAAATTTTCCACACAAAAATAGATATTGCCCCTTCTGAGGTGATTCATTATGTTGTCTGGATTAAGAGAAAAAGCTTTATCGACTTCAGCTAAAGCCCGATCATATTCTTCCTGGAGGAAAAAGTTAAAAGACAATTCCCGACGGATCTCATCGCTCTCATGAAAATTCTGGATATACTCCTCAAGAAGTTTGTGAACAGTCTGATACATGCCTTTAGCTCTGTAGGCATCGGATATATTGACATAGGGAAAAAAGGACTCATCCTTATACTGAATCAAAACATCATATCGTTCTATGGCTTTATCCCATTGTTCTGTTGACATGTACAGAAGTCCCAGGTTGGTGTTGGCGATTCTGTCGTCAGGATAAAGATCGAGGTGTTTGGTATAAGCCTCAATGGCCTTATCTGAGGTTAGCTCGGACCTCCTGTAGAATTCTGCCTCGATAAGATAGCGTTCTCTATCGGATAGGCGGTCTTTAAGCTCAAAAGCTCTCTGATGATATTTTTTCGCTTCTGAAAACATCAACAGGTTGTTATAGGACACAGCCATGCTCCTGTGGGCCATGGCAAACTCAGGGTCTATGGCCAATGCTTTCTCCATCATCTGGATGCTCTTTCTGTATTCAGCCTTGTTATGGAGCTCTCTTCCCTGGATGTAGTATCTCAAGGCTTCCGGAGAGCTGGTTGCGATCTTTGCGACTTCCCTATCGATGTCTGAAGCTATTTCCTCTGCGGAGAGCATAAAATTTGTCTTAATCCGCCTTGTCAGCTCGTCCACCATGGACAGGATGCTCGCTTCTCCTTTTCCATCTACAGACTCCGAACCCAAAATCTCTCCCGTATCTGCTTTTTGAAGAACCATATTGATGCGGAAGTTGTCGCCGGCTTTGGTCAGGTCTCCCTGGATGATATGATTGACTCCTCCCCTCATAGCTACATTCTCCAGCTCTCCTCTGGAATAGCTTCTTGTCTCCAGGAGATTCATTTGCCTGAGGATATTGTAGAGATTATCCCCGCTCAAGACATGTAGGTACCTGGATTGGGCAAGGTCAGCGATCAGAAGGTCGGAGAGAGCACTCCGCCAGTGGTCGAATTTTTCCTCTCCGGTGTTGTTCTTGAAATACATGACCGCGACTGATGGTTTATCCGAAGGAACAGGCAAAGCGTCCTTCCGAGGAAGAAACTTCAAGATGACGACAGCTGCAATCACGATAGCGAGAACAACAATGGCAGGGATGAACCATTTTCTCAAATTAAAAGTGACCGTGATCTCTCTGGATGTACTCGGCCTTTTTTTGGGGACGATCCTCTCTGTAGTGGGCATACCCGCTTCGATCCGGTCGAGCTCGGACCTCACCTCTCCTGCACTCTGATACCTCTTGTCCTTATCCTTTTCCATACAAGTGAGTATCACTCGGCTGAGGTCTTCAGGAATTTGCGCATTGAACTCTCGGGGATCCTTAGGCATCTCGCTCTTGTGTTTCATCGCGATTCCCAGAGGAGTCTCTCCCTCAAAAGGAACTCTCCCTGTGACCATCTCATACAGAATGACTCCCAGCGAATATATATCCGAACGCTGGTCTACTTCCTTCACTTCCGCTTGCTCAGGGGACATGTATTCCGGTGTTCCGACCATTACTCCCGCATCAGTTATTCCCTTTGCCTTGAGCGAGCGAGCAATCCCGAAATCCATGATCCGGGCATTCCCTTCCTCATCCACCATGATGTTCTGCGGCTTTAAATCCCGATGGACAACACCCAATCGGTGAGCTTCTGCTAAACCCTCGCATACCTGCTTGGCAATTGAAATCGTCTTCCCCGCGCTGAACTGCTCGACTTTTCTGGTCAACCTCTTTAAATCTTCGCCGGGCACATACTCCATGGTGATGTAATGTGTCCCTTTCTCCTCCCCAATGTCATACATCTTGCACACATTCCTGTGAGCGATCTTGCGGGCCATTTTCAACTCGTTGCTGAAGCGTTCGATGGTCTTCTTATCAGAGGCGATCTCAGGCTTGATGAGCTTGAGAGCAACTTCTTCTTTTATCTTCTTATCTTCGACTCTGTAGACCTTGCCCATGCCTCCTTTTCCCAGCTCTTCGATGATCTCGTATCTATTCGCGAAAAGCGTTCCTCTGGTTAATTCTTCGGTGGGAGTTTCGAGGGTTTTGGTGACTGGAATTTCCTTTGAGGAAGGAAGCGGAGTGGCGCACTCTTTGCAGAACTTGGAGTCAGAAGGATTGTCAGTATCGCATTGAGGGCATTTAACAGCCACAATTTACACCTGAATTAGGTCGGCAAAAGAATAACAAGTAATACCAAAAGAGTCAAATTGATAATACTCTACGAATTGGCACTATAAATAAAGCAGGCTGGATGACAATATCGCATAATACATATGTTTCAGGAAAAATTAAGAAGAAGAACAGAGGAGGTCAATCACAAGACCTAAAAACCTCTTTTGATATTTAAAGTCAATAAAATTAAACTAGAAAGACTGAGAAAATTTCAGGCTATTATTTGCGTTAGAGGATAGGCATGATGTCAAACTTGCTCGTAGAAAAATGAGGAGGAGAATGATGGGACACACCCAAAAAAGAATTTATTTCGTAATTCCTTTCGCGTTGTTTCTCTTTCTTTCTCAGGTCTCTTTGCCTGTTTGCCGAATGCAGGCTGAATCCGATCTTTTTGATTTGAGAAACGATCCAGGAGTCGAAAAGATCATAGAGGAATTCAGGTCGAGTATTCCTGAGATCCTGAAAAAGGAAAATGATCTTCCCGGCCTATCTATAGCTCTTGTCGATCACAAGGGAGCAGTCTGGACAGAGGGATTCGGGTATACAGATAAAAAACAAAGCCGTCCGGTCGATGCATCTACGATATTCAGCATTCAATCGATGTCCAAAACTTTCACGGCAACAGGAATAATGATGGCCGCACAGGCGGGTATACTCGACCTTGATGCTCCCATAAAGACTTATCTTCCAGATTTCCGCATACAGACTCGGTTTGGCGAAAGGCCACTGGAAAAAATCACTCTCAAACATTTACTCAGCCATAAGGCCGGTTTTACGCACGAAGCGCCCGTTGGGAATAACTATGAAACAAATTCCCCATCATTAGAGGCCCATGTGCTGAGCATATCTGATACCTGGTTGAGATACCCAATCGGAACAAGATACAGCTACTCTAACCTCGGGATTGACCTCGCAGGATATATACTCCAGGTCGTATCCGAAAAGGCGTTTGAGGCGTATATGGAGGAGAATTTATTCGTCCCTCTCGGCATGAGGAACAGTTCGTTCGACGTGGAGGTGGTGCGTCAAAACAAGAACCGCGCTCTAGGACACAGCAGGCCTTATGAAAAGGTTCCTCTCGCCATTCCGATGATCCCTGCGGGCTCCGTCTACTCCAGCGCTGAAGACATGGCCAAATTTATCCAATTCCATCTAAATAAGGGGAAATTCAATAACAAGAGTCTTTTAAAACCCGACCTCATCGACGAGATGTATACGATTCCCTACCCTCACAAGGGACAAAAGACGGGGTATGCACTGGGCATCGCCAAAGGCTTTATATTCCTTAATGAGAGGGAGCTTCTCTCTCTAGAGCACTCAGGAGGAGGATTCGGGTTTCTTTCTGTGATGAGATGGCTTCCTGAACTGGGATTCGGAATCGTAATTCTCTCCAACTCTGTTAACCACAATAATGTGCATGGAAACCTGGCCAATCAGATCATCGATAAAATTATCACACTCAAATCGAAAGGGAAGCGTACCCAGCCTTCCTTTCGAACAGGTAAGGATGCAGCTGCGATACAAATGAGCCCGGAAGCCCTCCAAAATCTGGCGGGATACTACCAGGGAAGAGGTATATCTTTTCAATTAAAGATAGAAGATGGCAGGCTTGGCATAGAATTGAATAGAAAATTTTATCCTCTGACTTTTTATTCAGATAATCAGGCCTCGACCGAGACCTATGATTATAAATTTGTCCTCGACGAAAACGGCCGCCCCTCCTATCTCTTCCGGTTTTATGATGGCTTGAACCTGGATTATATTGACGGCCCCGGTGACAAACCTGGGCCGAACAAGCCCGTATGGAAAAAATATCTGGGCATGTACCGGTATCGGATTCACGGAAAAATAAGAGGAATCCACAGAGTGCATGTTAAAAATGACCACCTCTACTTCGATAGGCTCAAACTAGTCAATGAACATCAGCCGGGTCTGTTTTTCAGCGCAACCGGAGAAGCGCTCGATTTCAGGGGTGAAATTCCCACATGGAGAAACGTAAAGCTTGAAAAAGTCTCATAATGGTATCGTTCGCTGTTTCACTTGTTAAGGCCCAAGTCGAGGGAATCTGCCGCGAATTCGGTCTGCGGGATTTATCTCTATTCAATTCGACTCTTCTCCTGTGAATTTAATTCTTTGGGCAAGCAGGCCGAGGAAACATGGGGAGGAAGAGAGTTTAAATTCTGCCCATCATAATCTATAATAATAAAAATCTTGGAGGCTCTCATGGAATTTATACTGCCTACTGTTAAGCTATTCACCTACGTGGGAATCGGCATGATTGTTATTGGAGCCCTCGTTTTTATCGGAATATTCAAAGGAAGCCGAAGTCGACTCAACTACATTATCGGGGGGATAATCTGTATCGTTATTGGAATTGTCATGCTAACCATCAAGACGGCAGGCTTGATCACCGTCAATGAGGATCAAATCACTCTTAAAGCCGCGCTGACAAAAACTCAGGTTATCCAGGTAAATGATATAAAAAAAGCCTGGATAGAAGAACTGGAAAACAGCGAATGGCAGCCTGTGAAGAAGAGGTCAGGTAGTGTAATCGGAAAGATCCGCGCAGGATGGTTCACTCTCAAGAACGACCGGAAAGCGTATCTGGTTCTTCAAGGAAATCGAGCTCTTTGCATGGAAACAGATCAAGAACATGTTTTTCTAGTCGGTATTGAGGAATTTGATTCGTTTCTGAGCCAGATTAAATCAGAAATGCCAAAACTGGCTAAGCTCCTCGAATTATAAGAGTAACTGACAGGGCCATTGAGAGAGAGACTTTTTTATCCGAGAAGCTTTCAGTCGACCCAGTCAGACATTTCTGTCTCAAGTGAGCGTTCTTGGTCCCCAAATTGGTGGACGTGGTCGTCATGTGTTCCCTCCTCTCGTGTTGCCTAACGGCCATAAGCTCAGGAATCCGGTCCTCAGCAGGGGTCATGTGATAAAGCTATAATCCTCCAAACAACTCTTATATTAAATCATATATTTTGAGGAAAACGCAGCTAATATCTCGGTCAAAAACAACGAACCCAGATAAAAGGGGCTATGGAGGGACAGGAAAAGGCTAAAACGCCGCGTTCTTTACAGTCTGAGGAATCATGTTATAATAGCGGCAATCAAGGAGGAATAATGACATTCAAACAGATGATCATTCTTTACTTCATAACCCTGGCTGTTTTTTTTGTGATAGACATGATCTGGCTGGGCGTGGTGGCTAAGGGATTTTACCGCCGCCATCTCGGGTACCTGATGAGTCCTAAGGTGAACTGGATCGCGGCCATGCTCTTCTACCTTCTGTTTATCGTCGGCCTGCTGGTCTTTGCCATCCGTCCGGCTCTGGCGGGGGGTGTGCCTCTCAATGCGCTGTTTTTCGGAGCCCTTCTCGGTCTCATCAGCTACGCCACCTATGACCTGACCAACCTGGCCACTATCAAGGATTGGCCCCTTGTTGTCACTGTCTTCGACCTCATCTGGGGAACAGTTCTGGGCGGAGTTGTGTCCTATGTCAGCGCTCTTCTCGGCCGCGCTCTTCTCAAGCTGTAAAGGACTTAAAGATTTTGAATCCCTTCACCAAAGAATGGAAAGACTATATGTGAATGATTCAAATTTACTCCTTTAACTGGCTCCTGTGATGCTTGGGAAGGAATGCGCATATGCTTGAAAACATTCTATTTATCCTCATCTCATATTTAGCAGCCATCGCAGCCACCCTCGCCGGTTTCGGGAGCTCTACGCTGCTCGTACCGGTTGCTGTGCATTTCATGGACGTGAGGACCGCTGTTTTTATCGTGGCCTGCTTTCATCTGTTCAACAACCTGTTCAAGGTCAGGCTGTTCTGGAAAAAGATCGAATTGAGGACTTTCCTGCTCTTTGGGATCCCCAGCATTATCTTTGCTTTTATCGGTGCATATTTCATTTCCGTTTTGCCTGTCCAGATCATTGAAAAAGTCTTAGGTGTTTTCTTGATTATTTATGCTATTTATTCCCTGATAAAACCTCGACTCGCCGTGAAGAAGTCGAAATGGACGGCAATAGCAGGCGGAAGCCTTTCAGGATTTTTAGCCGGTCTCATCGGCCTTGGGGGAGCCATTCGGGGAGCCTTTCTGGTCACGTTTAACCTGGCCAAGGAAATCTATGTCGGAACCTCAGCCGCCATCGCAATGGTCATCGACCTTGCCCGTATCCCCACCTATATATTCACCGGAACCGCGAGAATTGAGGGGTATTCCATTCTGCTTCTGTTTTTAATCGCAAGCGCCTACTTTGGCGTGAAGACAGGAAAGTCTCTGCTCAACCGGATCAACCAAGACACATTCCAGAGGATCGTGTCCGCGGCACTTCTTCTCGTCGGAATCAAGATTTTGATCTAATTGGCGTCCAAAATGATTATGAGAGGAATGGCTCTGTTAGATGTCGCTTTCTTGTCGCTTATTCATACCGAAGGGAATCGGCCGGATGGGGTGATATAGAAGGTCAGGACTGGGTCGTGAATTTCTTCTTATCTTTTTTACAAATCATCTGAGTCACATTCCTCCCGGACATAATTGCCGGAGGAAGTCCTCCTCCTGGTTCCACCCATTGCCCAATCATGTAGAAATTCTTCAAGCCAGGCAGAGTTTTATCTATTCTAATCATCGTTGTCCCTGGCCCAGGATCCCAACCCTCAAAACTGCCCTTCCAGTTTCCCGTAAATCTTATGAGGGATGCGGGGGTAGAAACATCCGTGACCTCAATTGCTGATTTTACATTCCCCAAACGCTCCTCCAGAGCTTCGATAACCGCGCTTGCGATTCTTTCCTTTTCCTGTCTATACTTCGCCTTATCGTTTTTTCTAAGGTCCACCCAGTATTCATAGTTATAAGTACCGAACATCACGGTTAGACTGGTCCTTCCTTCAGGCGCGAGTGTTGGATCAAAATTGAAAATCCTGACAGGAAGATATTCGTAATTTGTGTTCTTATCCACTGCAATGGGCTTTTTCAGCGGAAAAATCAGAGAGTGAAGTTCATTATCAAACTTTCTGGCGACTCCGAGTGAGACGAATACAAGAGATGGGAAAACCTTCAGCTTTTCACTCTTGCCACTGTAATACTCGCGCGGTTTTTCATCGACATATTTTCCATCCAGCATCTTGAAGATTGTGCTGTATCCATCTGCTGCGGAAATGATGATGTCTGCTGTATGTGTGTTACCGTTCTCCAGTTTTATCCCTCTGGCGCAGTTGTCTTCCTGTATGATCTTTTCGACCTTGGAGTTATAATTGACTTTCCCGCCTAGGCTCAAATATTTTTTTTCAATCAATCTAGCGAAATTAAGCGAGCCGCCTATGGGATATCCGGCCGCTTTTTTATGCATAGTGACAAGTGTATAAAGGATAAAAAATAAAGAGCTTTCGGGCAGAAACATTTCCAGGATGGCCTGACTGAGCAATGGATTTTTACATCGGCTCGCATACTCTTTGGCAGATATTTTTTCCCATTTCTTGAAAGCACCAAAATAGGGGAACATTTTAAACATCATTTTCAGGCTATCAAAAACATTCATCACTTCGGGTGCTTTATCAAGCTGCATGTTGAAAGGGAGAAATTTCCTTATCCCTCCGACAAAATCTTCGATGATATCTTTATCTTCAGGTGCCACGTTCTTCATCTCTTCTTCTAGTCTATCCACATCCGTAAATATGCGGAGTGCACGTCCCTCTTTATCCTCGACTTGGAAAAATATTTCATGATCCACGAAATCTAATTTTTCCATATCGATGAGTTCGTTCCACAGGCCATAAAAATTATCCGCAGGGGAAGAACCGACAAGCCAGTGAATGCAGAGGTCAAACGTATACTCTTTTCTTTTCCAGGCGGTACATAATCCACCGGGGATATTGTGCAGTTCAAAGATCTCCGTGTCATAGCCATTCATCTGAAGATAACTGCCTGCGCATAAACCTGAGATCCCAGCACCTATAATGATCACTTTTTTGTTGTTCATAACTGAATTCTCCTGACTGAATTTTTTACCATGATAATAAGTCGATGCAAGGAATCCATTGTTGGGTCGAGCAACGAATTCGCATCAGTTTATCACTATAATTCCTATGCGAATAAACGAATATACCACACACAAATCAAAATGATCAAAGGCTTACTCTTCTCAGCCGCCATTAAAAGTTTCCGCTAGAAAAACTGACGTGAGGGCGTTCGGCCATGATACTGGTTTTGAATAGATGAAATCAGTGATAGAAGTTTGAAAAATGGCGCACGCAGTCGAATTTGACTCGATTTTTTCCCTGTTTTTTCATAAAATTCATGGTACGATAGCTGATTTTATAAACTGGGGCAACAAATTATGGCATATTCACTCAATTTTACATCTCCAAAGAAGGAGGAAAGAATGCAAATTCGCGAAAAGAATATAATCGCTTACTCGACGGCAGTACTATTGATTCTGGCGTTTGTTTTTCTCACAGGCTGCAAGGGCAAAGAGGAGATGGGCGTTACGAGCCATCTCAGGAAGGTCCCGGATATCAGGAACCGTGTGGCCAAATACTCCCCAACAATAATCACATTCGACCAGAAACTCCTGAACGACGAGCAAAAGCAGGTTCTCGAGAAACTCATCGAAGCAGCCAAGCACATGGATAACATTTTCTGGAGACAGGCTTATCATGAGGGGCTGTTCATGAAAAACCTGCTCGAGTTATCGGGTAACCGGGCCGATATGAATTATCTGCGGTTTCTTATCATGAATTTTGGACCGTTCGACCGCCTGGACAGGAATAAAGCTTTTATCGGAACCGCGATCAAGCCCCCTGGCGCCGGATTCTACCCTCCTGACCTGACACAGAAAGAATTCCAGGATTATATCGCGGCCCACCCCGAAGTGAAAGAAAATTTCGAAAGCCCCTACACTGTCATCAAAAGGAAAGGAGAGGAACTTGTGGCTGTACCTTATAATGAAGAGTATATGGATGACCTGGAGCCAGCGGCCCGCTACTTGATGGAAGCCGCGGATATCACATCCAATCCATCGCTCAAGAGATACCTTGACCAGAGAGCCGAAGACCTACTGGGGAATAACTACTACGAGAGCGACTGCCTGTGGATCGACCTCGAGGATAATGTGGTGGAGATCGTGATCGGACCCTTTGAGGTCTACGAGGACGACCTCATGGGAATCAAGGCTGCATATGAATCCTTTGTCTACATCAATGACCTGGAGGAGATGAAAAAGATAAAAGGATACCTCGATTATCTGGGCGAAATGCAGACGAACCTGCCTGTAGAGAGAAAATACAAGGACCAGAGAGTGACCGGCCTGGAATCGCCGCTCAACGTTGTCATCGAGGTCTTCACTGCAGGAGAAACAAAAGCGGGAGTCCAGACTCTAGCATTCGTCCTGCCGAACGATGAGCGTGTGAGAGAAGAAAAGGGTACGAAAAAGGTCTTTCTCAAGAACATGCAGGAGGCCAAGTTCAACAAAGTTCTCGCCCCCATCTCAAGGCGCGTTCTTTCAGAAGAAGATGCTGAGTTTGTCTCATTTTATGCCTATTTCACCGGAACCATCCTGCACGAGATCGCCCATGTCCTAGGCGTCAATTATGTCATTCTTCCAAACGGGACGCGCACTACAGTCAACAGGACTTTAAGGGATCATTATTCGACGATCGAGGAAGCCAAAGCGGATATCGCAGGGCTCTACAGCGTCCCTCTTCTAATCCAGAAAGGCTGGATCCCCTCTGAAAAGGAACAAGAAATCTACACCACTTTTCTTGCGGGATTCTTCCGGTCCATGCGCTTCGGAGTCGCCTCCGCGCACGGCTTGGCCAACCTGATCGAGTTCAATTTCATAAAGGAGAAAGGCGGGTTCACGTATGATGAGGAAACAGGGAAATTCAAGGTCGACCCAGCCAAAATGAAAGAAGCGGTGAGGGCGCTGGCCAGAGAGCTTCTCATCCTGGAAGGCAACGGCAACTATGAGAACGCGGCCAAGTTTGTCGAACGCTACGGCCAGATGGATGAGATGCTCACGAAGACGATCGACAAGCTCCAGGATATCCCAGTCGACATCAAACCCATCTTCAAACATTAGAAAATTGGGGACAGTCCCCAATTTTAAAAAAGGGGACAGGCCCCTTTTCTTACACAAAAAATAAATAGACACGAAGGGGTGGGAAATGAAAAAGCTTTTATCCGCTACCTTAATCCTATTTTCAATATTGTGCTTCTCATGTAAGGACAAATCAAAACTAGGCAGTAACACATCCGTCGAAATTATTGATGGAGTTGAATATGTCCATAACACTGAAACGCCCTTGCATCCCCACAAAACCATCTCTTTTGAAGAAGAGCTATCCATAGGAGAGAAGGATGAAGAAGGTCAAATCGTATTGTACAGACCCGGAAGATTCATCGTCGATGAGGATGAAAACATTTATGTATGTGACCGTCAAGACTGGGGAATTAAGGTTTTTAACCGCAATGGTCGTTTTGTACGCTCTATAGGACGAAAAGGCGCAGGGCCAGGCGAATTCAAATTTGTTGCCGAAATTGCATTTCTCCCTGACGGACGTCTCTTGGTCCAGGACTGGGATTTGGATAGAGCCTCGCTCTTCATGAAGGACGGTCAATTCATCAGCAGCCATAAAATCCGTTTTAGCAGCTATCATGTTTATTTTACGACAAATTCTTCCTACACACGGGATGATAATATTTTCGGTTTTGAAGAAAAGTTGTTCGTCAAGACTTATGACTTTTCTGGCAAAGAAGTCATTTCTTTCGGTGAATTCACGCCTGATCAGTCTCAGGAAATTAAAAAGGACGGTAGATGGTTTAGGGTTGGGAAGCCTTTTGACGTGCATTCCATTATGGCTGGTGACCAAAAAAACAAATGGCTGTATCACTGCCTGAATGATAAATACATCATCGAAGTCCATAACCAGGAGGGAAAGCTGTTTAGAAAAATCGACCGGCCCTATAAACTTCTGCCGGTTACCGCTGCAGATGCTCAGAGATGGGTTGAAAGGGTCAGAGGAGCAGATGAAAAGGCCAAAAGGATAATCAAAGAAGAAATTATAATGCCAAAATTCAAGACTGTAACGGAAAGAATGATAGTCGATGACCTGGGAAATCTATGGATTGAAACCTGCGAAGAAAAGGACGTCGGAGGACGCCTCCTTATAGCCTATGATATATTCAGTGAGAAGGGCGTTTATGAGGCCAGAATCTGGAGTGACTTGAGACCGGATGTTATTTTTAATGGAAAAATGTACAGAAGGCACGTAGACAAAGAAACCGGCTATACCTACGTGAAGCGTTATCGGATTATCTGGAGCAGTGCT
>CAYFVQ010000203.1:0-6005 GCA_964346585.1 uncultured Eubacteriales bacterium
CCTTTTCGGCCTTCTTCAATCCGGGGAAACAGAATAGTGACCGCGCTGGGATTCGTCAGTATTTCGCTGTCATTTTTGTATGAAGAAAGGTCGAGTGCAATTTTTTTCTGCCACTCGTCTTCTGTCTCCTGAGTGTCGATATGACGCAAGAACTGGGGAAAGTTATGCATCAGCGTGCCCAATCTCACGTTATCCACCAATGAGCCCATAAACCAGGATATGGTGGATTTGTTAATTTGGAAATGCACGGTCTCCGTGGAAAAAAGCCTCAACCCTTTAGTCAGACCACTGAGAAGATAGACCGTTTTTCCGCTTCCGGCCCCTCCGATCACAATGTATAAATGATTCTTTTTTTCGCTGGTGAGGGCACAGGCGTGGAGGTTATAGATCCTGTGCTTTTTTTCAAGGAGGAAAAGCGAATATCTATACAGAAAACCCTGGTTTCCCCAGAGGCTGAACCTCAAATCTGAAGCGTCGTGAGAGAGCTTGTGAATGGGGCCTTTAAAAATTGCTCGGTCCCCGAGGAATTCGTATGAAGGAGGGTCGTCTGATTCATGGATAGAGATGTATCCGTCAAGGTTTTCAGAGTAAGGGATTTGTTCAACATCCATGAAATCTGTCAGGAGAGATTTGACTTCTATTTGGAGAGGGAAAGAAGGGAGAAGGTCCTTAGAGTTGGATTCGATTCCAATGCTGGCTTTGAGTATTTTGACTGCTATCCTGTGCACAACTTCTTCCTTTTTCAAGATGATATATGATACACGATAAACTCCAACTCCACAATATCGATAAAAAAGGGGACAGGCCCCTTTTTTAGGGGCTGTCCCTCTTCTTTGAAAAAGGCGCCTGTTGTACGTGCTCAGTAATTTGGTAACATTTTTTGGGTGTCATTGCGAGCGAAGCATGGCAATCTCGTTGAGAGAAATTATATTATTACGGGAATGAAGATATCCATTTTATGAGATTGCCACGCTTCGCCCGCAATGACATTTTTGACTTACTGTCGTTACTAAAAAAGTTACCTAATTACTGAGTAAGTACACCTGTCCCCTTTTATTTTTGAGCGGAGTGGATGGCCGCGACTCTGAAGAAAAGAGGACGGTATGTGACCTGAGAGAAACCCGCCTCTTGAATGATCGAGGAAAATTCCTCTGCATCATAAAAGCGCGGAATCGTGGACGAGAGGTAAGTGTAGCCCGCTTTTGAGCCCGAAATGAGGTATCCTAAAGGCTTCACAGTCAGTTTTATGTAAAGGTGAAAAAGCACCTGTATCATTTTCACAGATGGCTGGCTCGTTTCGAGATTGATGAAGAATCCTCCCGGCTTGAGAACCCGGCAGAATTCCTTTAGATGGTCGATGAGTACTTCTTTCCTCGGATTGATGTTTCGAGTGGCAAAAGAAATGGTCACGATATCGAATGTCTCATCCGGAAAAGGAAGACACACTGCATCGGCAAGGATGGGGGAGAGGTTTGTAATATTCCTTTTTTCTTTTCCTCTCTTCAACATGGGAGTGCAGAAGTCAACGGAGACAATTTTAACCTTCTTATCCGCCAGGCGAGAAAGATTCAGTGCCATCTCTCCAGTGCCGCTGCACACATCCAGCCAGTGAGAGCCACCTTTCTTGGCAGCCAATCGGGCCGCTTTTCTGCGCCAGATGATATCGAGTCCGAATGTCAGAACGTGATTGACAAGCTCATATGTTTTGACCACATCAGAGAATATTTTTTGAATGCCTTTTCTCAATGGTAATCCTTAAGATAGACTCGCTTCAGGAAAATCTTCATTAAATACGATTTGGTCTTGATTGTCCAGTTAACCCCTTCTTTTCTGTATTTTTTTTTGCTAAACTTAGTGGCTTAATGTTCAAGGGATAATTTACATAAATAATTTTGTACAGAAAGGAGGAACATGAAAAACAAAAAAACTCCTGTGTTTATTTGTGTGTTCGCAATCATTCTTCTTGTTCTTCATGCTTTGCCTGCTCGAGTCGGTCCAACCTATGCGATCGTGAACTGCAAAATTTTTCCGGTTTCAGGTCCTGCTGTTGAGAATGGAGTGATTATCATCCGGGATGGTCTGATCAACTCAGTAGGCCCCCAGGAAAAGATCTCGGTTCCCGAAGATGCTGAAGTCATAAACGCGGAGGGACTTTTCGCTTATCCAGGTCTGATCGACGCGCATTCGAGTTTCTTTATCGAGATTCCCAGGGAAGAGCCCAGACAACGCGGAGTGAGTGCGGCGGGTGCTCAGCCCCAGGAAAAGAACTGGGCTGAAGAGGTCAATCGAACGGCTTTTGAGCTTTTAAAGCCAAAAAAAACGACTGTCGAGGGTTTGCACAAGGTTGGGATCACGACTGTCCTGGTCGCACCAGAAAGAGGGATCTATGCGGGCCAGAGCGTTCTCTTGAATGTGAACGGAGAACAGGCCAAACCTATGGTTTTGAAAAATCCGGTTGCCCTCCATATTAATTTCACGACAGAGCGCGGAGGATATCCTTCCAGCTTAATGGGAACCATGGCCTTACTCAAACAGTCATTCTTGGATGCCGCCCACTATTCCTCGTATCAAACTCTCTTTCTCAGCTCTTCTCGAGGTTTAAAGAGGCCTGAATACGATCCTTTTCTCGAAGCTCTCTCTCCTTTTGCTGTGAACAAGAAGCCCATCTTTTTCAATTGTGCCAACCTGGAAGACGTCAAAAGAGCTTCCCGTCTCATCAAAGAGTTCAAACTCAACGGATTTCTCACCGGAGCGAACGAAGCCTGGCGAGTCGCTGACTTGGTCAAGACATTGAGAGTTCCACTTCTCGTTACCCTCAACTTCAAGCCTCCATTCTCAAGTATCTATGTGAATCAAGGTGAGGAGAAGAAGAAAAAAGCAGAGGAAGAGATCTATCCGGCCAATGCGGCAAGCCTCCACAAGCAGGGCATCCCATTTGCTTTGACTTCCATCGGCCTGAGAAATTCATCAGATATCCTGAAGAATGTCCAGAAAGCCATCAAAGCCGGGCTGCCCCAGGAAGAAGCGCTCAAAGCCATGACCATCATCCCCGCTCAATTCCTCGGCGTCGCGGATTTTCTGGGGACTCTTGAATCCGGAAAAATTGCCAATGTGATCCTCACTTCAGGAGAAATCTTCGGCGAGAAGACAAAGGTCCAGAGAGTCTTTGTGGATGGTCTTGCTTTTGAAGTCAAGGAACCTCCGAAAAAAGCCCAGCCCACAACTCTGGATCTGACAGGAAAGTGGACAGCCACGATCTCTGGTCCAATGGGGGAGATGGAGGTCCCAATATTGGAAATCCAGCAGGATGGAAATTCTATCAGCGGCACAATCTCTTCAGAAATGGGACAATGGGATATCAGTGATGGCATTTTGAGCGGCAATGAGCTCTCATTCTCCATATCCGCCACTATAATGAATGAGACAATAGAATTGGTTTTCAACGGGACGGCAGAGAAGGATTCCTTCGAGGGAGAGATTTCGTTCGAAGGAGGCAGCGCAGAGCTCAAAGCGACTCGAATCCCCGATCGGAAGGATTAAAGGAGAAAAACCATGAAGAGAAAATTAATTAGTTTATTTGTGTGTCTCAGTCTGGCCGTAATTTCTGGTTTTTCTTCAGCCCAGGACCTGCTGATAAAAAACGGCACGATTCTGACGGTCACTAAAGGCACGGTATCCAACGGAGATGTGCTAGTGGTGGGAGGCGTTATAAAGAAAATCGGAAAAGATATCAAAGCCCCGAAAGGAACAAAGGTCATTGATGCCGCAGGAAAGTACGTCATACCAGGGATCATAGATTCCCACACCCATATCGCACTCACAGGAACGAATGAGAGTGCGAATGCGATCACTCCTGAAGTGGTCATGCGTGATGTTCTCAACGCCGAAGACCTTTCCATCTATACAGCCCTTTCAGGTGGAGTCACGATGGTTCATACCATGCACGGAAGCGGCAATCCTATTGGTGGCGAAAACATTGTCATCAAGATGAAATGGGGGAAAACTTCAGAAGAGATGATCGTCCCCCAGGCTTACAGAACTCTTAAATTCGCTCTGGGAGAGAATCCCAAAAGGTCGAATTCTCCCATTACAGGAACGCCTCGCTACCCACAGTCGCGCATGGGTGTCAATTCCATCATCCGTCGAGAGTTTTCCAAGGCGAAAAATTACATGGAGCAGTGGGATAGGTATTTAAAGGCGAAAAAATCGAAGAAAGCGTCGAAAAATCTGGTTCCTCCCAGAAAAGACCTCCAGATGGAGCAGTTGGCTGATATGATGCGGGGAAAAATGCTGGCCCGCTGTCACAGCTACAGAGCTGATGAAACTCTTGAATTCATCAAACTTTCAAAGGAGTTCGGGTTTAAAATTGTCGCTTTCGAGCACATATCCGAAGCCTTTAAGATTGCTCAAGAACTGGCTGAAGAAGGAATCGGCATTTCCATTTTTCTGGATAATTGGGCTTATAAGGTCGAAGCGTCTGAAGGAATTGCCTATAACGCAGGATTCTGCACCCAGCAAGGGGTGCTCGTCTCTGTCAATTCAGACAGCGGAGAAAGGATCCGTCGCTTATTTAACGATGCGGCCAAAGCCATGAAGTACGGAGGCCTCTCCGAGGATGAAGCCCTAAAACTCGTCACCATCAATCCAGCCATCCAGCTTGGTGTGGGAAAGATCGCTGGAAGTCTGGAAGTCGGAAAACACGGAGATATTGCTATTTTCAACGAACATCCTCTCAGTGCCTACACATTGTGCGAGATGACGATTATCGAAGGCGAGGTCTATTTCGACCGAGCGCAGTATCTTAAAGAGAGAAAAGAAATGGAGAAGAAAAAGAAGGAGTCAGTGAAGAAGAAAAAGGGAGGGAAAAGATGAAGAGAAAAGTCATAGCTTGTATCGCCTTAGCGTTCATCTGTTCTTCATTCGGTTGGATTCGGGGAGAGGAGGCTCAGGTTATAGCTATAACGGGAGCAAAGATCATCCCTGTAATCGGTGAAGATATTCAGGAAGGAACCATCCTCATCAAAAGTGGGAAGATCGAAGATGTTGGAGAAAATGTCACTATTCCTCCTGGAGCCAAATTAATAGATGCCAAAGGATTAACTGCTTATCCAGGTATGATCGATAGTTTCTGCTATCTCGGCCTCCATGAGATAGGCTCGATCAGAGCAACTATTGATTACAGAGAGACAGGAAGGCTCAATCCGCAGGTCAAAGCGGTGGAAGCCCTGAGGCCGGACTCCGTGCATATTCCGATAAGCCGGTCCAACGGTATAACCGCGGCGGTTGTCGTCAGCACCGGAGGGCTTATTTCAGGTCAGAGCGGTTTGATCCGGCTTGTGGGTTGGACTCCTGAAGAAATGATCATCAATAGTTCTGTGGCCATGCATGTTCAGTTTCCGACTATTCGCCGCTCCAGAAGAGCAGAAGCGCAGCCCCAGGTTCAAACATCCAAGCAGGTCGACGAACTGAAAAAGCTCCTGAACGAGGCCCGTTATTACCAGAAGAGAAAAGCAGCTGCGCAAAAAAACACGCGACTTCCTCTGCCTGAGTTTGATGAAAGACTGGAGTTTCTCCTTCCCGTGGTTAATGGTCAATTGCCGGTGTTGATCTCAGTCTATGCGGAAAATGACATCAAAGCCGCCATTAAATTTGTCCAGGATGAAAAACTGAAAGCGATATTCTTCGGTGTCACTGAAGGCTGGAAAGTGGCTGATGAGATTAAAAAGTCGGGCATCCCGATTGTGTTTGGCTCACTCAATGCCATGCCCTCTAAGTGGGAAGATGGCTATGATGCCATATACAGGAATCCCGGTGTTCTGGCAAGAGCAGGAGTCAAGTTTGCCTTCTCCTCGCAGAGTGCCACTCTGGCTAAAGACCTGCCCTATCACGCCGCCAAAGCCGCAGCCTTCGGCCTGGATAAAAAAGAAGCGCTCAAGGGCGTAACACTCTATCCGGCCCAAATATGGGGTGTGGATGACATGTTGGGCAGCCTGGAAAAGGGCAAG
>CAYFVQ010000204.1:0-8042 GCA_964346585.1 uncultured Eubacteriales bacterium
AGAGGGAAAATAATTTAAAGGTCTGATCGATGAAAAAATACGCACTTGGATTAGACTTTGGGACCAACTCCTGCCGTTCGGTAATCGTCGACCTGGCTGACGGCAAAGAGCTTGCCAGCCATGTGTCCGGCTATCCTTCCGGAAGCGACGGTGTCCTCCTGGACGCCAAAGACCCGAATGTCGCCCGGCAAAATCCTGAGGACTACCACCAGAGTCTTGTGGAGTCTGTTCAGGAAGCCACAGCTCAAGCACGACAGGATGAGCCTGAATTCAGTCCGGAAAACATCATCGGGATTGGCATCGATACAACTGGAAGCAGCCCTATGCCGGTCGATGACAAAGGAACTCCTCTGGGACTCCTTCCGCAGTTCAAGGATAACCTGAATGCCATGGTCTGGCTGTGGAAAGATCATTCTAGCCACGCCGAGGCCGCTCAAATCACCAAACGAGCTCAGGAAATCCGTCTTCAATACCTGGCAAAGGTCGGCGGAACATATTCCTCGGAATGGTTCTGGAGCAAGATCCTTCACTGCAAGAATACTGATCCGGAGGCGTTCAAGGCTGCCCACAGCTTTGTCGAGTTCTGTGACTATATTCCCGCCCTACTGGCCGGTGAGACCCGTCCTGATAGAATCACCCGCAGCGTCTGTGCCGCAGGTCACAAGGCCATGTATAACGAAGAATGGGGAGGTCTGCCGGATAAAGAATTCCTTTCATCAGTCGACCCTCAGCTGGGGGAACTCCGTAACAGGCTGTATGAGAAAGCGGTGCCTTCTGACCGGCTGGCCGGACAACTCTCCCAGGAATGGGCGGAGAAGCTCGGCCTGAATCCGGGGATTGCTGTCGCTGTCGGCGCTTTTGATGCCCACATGGGAGCGGTCGGTGCCGGAGTGAAAGAAGGAACTCTGGTCAAAATCCTGGGAACGAGCACCTGTGATATCATGGTTTTTCCAAAGCAAAAAAGCCTGGCCGATATTCCCGGAGTGTGCGGCATCGTCGACGGTTCAGTGCTCCCGGATTATTACGGTATCGAAGCCGGACAATCCGCTGTCGGAGACATCTTCCTCTGGTTCGTAAATCACCTGGTTCCAGACAGCTACGGAAAGACAGCGGACGAAAAGTTTAAAAACCTGGAAAAAGAAGGAACTAAACAAAAACCCGGAGAACACGGACTCCTGGCTCTGGACTGGAATAACGGCAACCGGACCATCCTGGTGGATGTCCGCCTGAGCGGGATGCTCATCGGACAGACGCTTCACACTCAAGCCCATGAGATCTACCGGGCATTGATCGAGGCCACAGCCTTTGGCGCGCTGACCATCATCAACCGCATCGAGGAGTACGGAGTGAAAGTAGAAGAAGTGGTGAACTGTGGGGGGCTGGCGGCGAAAAATCCGTTCCTCATGCAGATTTATGCGGATATCACCGGGCGCCCGATGAAAGTCTCCCGCAGCGACCAGACCTGTGCTTTAGGTGCCGCCATATTTGGAGCGACGGTTGCGGGAAAAGAGAAGGGCGGTTTCTCGAGTGTGGAAGAAGCCCAGGAAGTTTTGACCGATATTAAAGAAACGTACGAACCTGACTCTTTAAAACACACTGTCTACAAGGAAATTTTCCGCTTGTACAGCCAACTGCACGATGCTTTCGGGACAGAATCCTGGTCAGGCATTCTCTATAATGTCATGAAAGACCTCATTGCACTGAGGGAAAGACAGAGGAAATCCGAATGAATAGACTGGAATTAAAAGAAAAGGTCTGGCGCGCTAACCTGGACCTCGTAAAGAACAACCTCGTGACTCTGACATGGGGGAATGTCAGCGGCTATAATCAGGAAGAGGGAATAGTGGCGATCAAGCCCAGCGGTGTTTCCTATGAGGAGATAATGCCAGACGACATCGTCATCGTCGACCTGGAAGGTCAAATCATAGAGGGCACACTGACTCCATCATCAGATACACTCTCTCATCTTGAACTCTACAAAGCCTTCGCTGGAATTTCAGCTGTGGCGCACACTCACAGCGAATATGCAACTCTATTTGCCCAGGCGAATAAAGAAATTCCTTGTTTGGGGACAACCCATGCTGATTACTTCCATGGTCCTGTCCCTGTGACACGCTTGATCCGCAAGAAGGAAGTCGAGACAGATTATGAAGTGAACACGGGGAAAGTGATCATCGAGCGTTTTTCTGACCTGAATCCTCATGAGATGCCGGCGGTGCTAGTGGCTGGCCACGGCCCTTTCACCTGGGGAAGAACTCCTGACGAAGCGGTCAAAAACAGCCTGGTACTGGAGAAAGTGGCTAAAATGGCCTGGGGAACTCTATTACTCAACCAGAAGTGTGACCAAGTCCCAGAATATCTGCTGCACAAACATCACCGGAGGAGACACGGACCTGATGCCTACTATGGCCAGAAAAAAGGAGCAAAGAATGAATAACATACTCAAAATAAACCTTGGAATCGTAGCCGTCAGCCGGGACTGTTTTCCGGTCGAGCTTTCAAAGAAGAGAAAAGCCAAAATCCTCAAAGAATGCCAGACCAAGAAGATTCCGCTCACTGATATCGAGATAATCGTGGAGAATGAGAAGGACACGCTTAAGGCATTGGAGGAGATCCGGAAGAAGAATGTCAACGCGCTCGTCATCTATCTCGGCAATTTCGGACCGGAGGGTCCAACTACCCTGCTGGCTCAGAAGTTCGACGGCCCGGTGATGCTCGTGGCGGCCGCAGAAGAGAGCGGAAAAGACTTGATTCAGGGCAGAGGGGATGCCTTCTGCGGGATGCTCAACGCGTCCTACAATATCGGATTAAGAGGTTTGAATCCTCATATCCCCGAATATCCTGTCGGAGTGGCTGGCGCAGTGGCGGACATGATCGCCGAGTTTATTCCTGTTGCCAGAGTGATTTCCGGACTTAAAAAGCTCAAGATATTCGCTTTTGGACCCAGGCCTCAGGACTTTTATGCCTGCAATGCGCCGATTAAACCCTTGTTCGACCTCGGAGTGGAAGTCATGGAAAACAGCGAACTGGACCTTTATGATATTTACCTCCAAGCCAAAGATTCACCTGAGATAAAAAAAGTCACAAAAGACATGGCCAAAGAGCTGGGCAAGGGTAATACCTATCCGGACTTGCTAGAGAAACTGGCCCAGTATGAGGTAGCGCTGAATCAATTCATGGAAGAAAACCTTGGAGCATCCGAATATGGCGTGTTTGCCAACAAATGCTGGCCTGCCTTTGAAAGCTATTTCGGATTCGTTCCCTGCTATGTTAATTCACGATTGGCTTCCAGAGGCATTCCTGTGGCTTGTGAAGTAGACATTTACGGTGCGCTGAGCGAATACTTGGCTACCTGTGCCACTGAGCTTCCCGCTACACTCCTCGATATCAACAACACAGTTCCCGAAGATATGTATAAAGGAGCTAAGGATAAGGTTAAGAAATATAGATCGAGCGACCTGTTCATGGGATTCCACTGCGGTAACACGGCATCATCCTGTCTGCTCGGCGGCGAGATGAAATACCAACTCATCATGAACCGCCTGATGGAGCCGGGAAAAAAGCCGGACATCACCAGGGGAACGCTGGAAGGTCGGATCCGGCCCGGTGATATGACGATCTTCAGGCTGCAGTCCACAGCGGATGCTGTGCTCCGGGCTTACATCGCCGAAGGAGAAGTCCTGGATATTGATCCCAAATCTTTCGGCAGCATTGGAGTGTTTGCCGTTAACGAGATGGCCCGGTTTTACCGCCATGTGCTCATCGAAAAAAGATTCCCCCATCACACAGCTGTCGCTTTCAAGAACGCTGGCAAAGCCCTTTTCGCTGCCCTTAAGATGCTGGGAATCAATGATATCGGGTCTAATTTTCCCGAAGGAACACTTTACGACAGCGAAAATCCTTTCTGATTATTTCCACAGAGTGTGTCAGACTTCATGAAAACTTACTATCGGTTCCTATTTTTGGGAAAGGGAGCGGCCTTCTCTTATTCTACTTCTCTTTCAGTGATTAACAAAATAAGCTGAGGGGATGAATGAAGCGACCTTGAAGATTTAGCCTTTATTTCTCGTTCTTTGAAGGAAGCCGACGGAGGTGGTTCCGAGGACTGTTTGAGCACGCTGTTGTTAAACGGGCAGTGTGGAATAGAGTTAAGAAAAATCAGGTGTGAGATAAATCTTAGTGCGGAGTTCCGCAGGACTGAAAAGGACGAGGAAGAAATGGCGTTAAAAATCTGAAGGGAGCGCCATCATCCCCTCATATTATCTCAGCGGTTCAGGTTCCAGTCATAATGAAGGTATTCGATCCTTAATCGCTCGTTTTCTCGCCTGATGAAATCTTTGGCTTTATCGTCCACAAGGTAGTCAACAATAAAATCCAGGATCGCGTTTCGTCCTCCAAAATCCTCTTCGTACCAACGGAATATCTCAGAGATCAATATTTTCCCTTCTTCAGGAAGAACCAAAACTTCAGAGGAATTGATAAAACTGCTCGCCGCTTCTTCTAATTGCTGGTCGATTTTTTCGAAATCGTAGTAATTGATCGGCGGACAGGACCGAGAACCACAAACTAATGCGAAGTGAATACGTGGGTCAATAGGCTTTAAGATCCAGGCTCGACGCGGATCACCAGGCCCAAAAGGCCGTGCAAGCCGGAAATAAGGGCGGACATTTCCTCGGAGGATGCCGTGTTCGATTTCATCCGGGGAAAAAAAATAATCGCCTATCTGATAGTTAATCTTCCTGAAGAATTCAGGAGCCTCCTTCACTGAGTTATTTATCTTCAGCGTGATGATCCCATCCACAACAATGGTGTTATAGAGGTTTATCCAGAATGCCAGCTTCTCTTTTCGGCCTTTGAGACGGTTGGGATTGAATTCTTTGAGCGCGTTAGTGCAAATACGGTAATTTTGAAATTCAGGGCTTTCGCGCAATCTCTCATAATCCACAAGGCCGCGCTTTGTATCATAATAATGATCGCGCATGCTGCGGATCGTCTTCATCAATTCCGCTCCAAGTTTCTCAGGCGGAGCATCAGGCATTTCCTGTCCGCTGTTCAAGACCAGTCTGCCCGGAAAAAGCTTTTTCACTGTTTTTTTAATATCGAATCCAGTCTCCTCACTTTTGTAGAATTCCTCCACGAGGTCGATGAAAAGAGCGGCTGTCCAGCTGAAATTGTCACTGCCGTATCCAGTCCCGTCAAAAGAGTCGAAGTATTCATGAAAACCGAAGCGAATGGGAAGCTGGAGCAGATCTTTCCGCATCGAATCCGCTTTGAGCGTGTACCCGTAGCGCTTCAAGCCGTGGGCCAGCATCCAGTTGATGTTGATCCACACCGGGCCGCGCCAGTAATTGAGGCGGTCGAAATCCTCTTTTTGTGTATCATAATTCGGAATAGTAAAGCAGTTCCCCTGGTGGAGCCCGCAGAAGGAAGCTGAGTTCAATCGCTCGTAAACAGTTTGAGCCTGCTCACGCGTCGCTGCCCCGGCGAACAGCGGAAGAAATCCTGCGGCTGTGTCGATTTCGATCAGTTCTCCTGTGATCAAATCGCAGGCATCAAAAATGCTGTGTTCTTCGTGCCAGAGCTTCTTCTGTATCGCCGTAGACGTCTTCTCTGCCCAGGATTGGGGAAGATTGGGTGATTCGCCAATAATTTTAGCAATCCTGACCAGAGACTCATTGGCCCGGCTGAGGATGGAGTTGAAGAGGGGATCCTGAATGAGGAATTCGCATGATTTGCGGATGCAGGCTTCATCGTAATCACAGCGGCGGAAAAGATCGACCAGATAGACATACCGGTCGTAATCTGCATCAGAAGGCCTCATGTTGGGATCTGTTACATGCTCTAAGTCCATTCGTTTGTACTTGGGTAGAGAACTCTTGTCAATCTTGATCCGCTTTAAAGGGATGTCCCATGTTGGAGAGTTGTCGATACCGGATTCCCAGGGATGTCGGATGTAGATGAGCCCTTCCTTTTCGGGATCACGTTCCCTGTAGAGATACTCATGAAGGGCGATAAGCTTCGGGTAGATCCTCTTAAGAAACGTATGAATCCGGCGCTGTTGTCGAGCATTCTGATAAATCTCTTCGACTGCTATCGCATGTACCGGAGGCATAGTGATTCCTGAAGTCAATTTATTTTTGGGAGCATGGGGGGAACGCTTTGTCTGCCAGAAATCCGGCTCCGGGAAATAATGGCCGAGTGCCTTGGGATCGAACACGATCTGGGGAAGCATGCCATTGGCCCACTGGGCCTCGAACAACGTCTCAATCTCGAGAATTGCCTGTGCCGTGTTGTAATGAGACTTACCTAAGGCGATTAAACCTGAATCCCAGTTCCACTGATGAGGGTAAAGGGAAGGGGCTGGTTTGGTGGACTTCCCGCTCCAGTTACTCGCAAGAATCTGCCTGGCTTTATCTATGTAATCCGCAAAGATTCTAGACATTTTTCATAATGGGTTCATAATGGGGACGTTCCCCAAGGTACCACCTTAGAAATTAGATATTACGAAAAAGTTAAATCTGTTTTGCATTTTAATGAGAATTCTTCTTTATAACTTCGTCTTTCAAATAACAAAAAGGAAATTTAATGCCAAGAGCTCGAAGATATCTTATGGATTTGGGTTATTATCATATCTTAACTCGTGGCAACGACCGCAAACAAATTTTTCGATGCAACGCCGATTATAGTCGTTTTTTAGATATTATAAAAGAGGCATTAGAGCTGTTCCAAATCAATATCTTGAACTATTGCCTAATGCCCAATCATCTCCATTTGCTCATACAGCTATTAAAGGCAAAGGATCTCCCTAAGTTTATGCAAAGGATTCTCCAGGTTTATGGGGCTTACTTTAAAAAAAAGTACGATTCTGTTGGATTCATTTTTCAAAATAGATATAAAAGTCTCTATATAAATAAGGAAAGCTATCTTCTTGAATGTGCCAAGTATATTGAAAAAAATCCATTGAGAGCAAAAATAGTAAACAGCCTTTTTGATTATCTCTGGAGCAGCTTCCTGTATTATGCAAAAGGAAATGATAATAGTCTCATAAGAGTTCCAAATCCTAACTATCTTGAACTTTCTGAAGATCAAATAGAAAGACAGCGGAAATTTTGTAAATTTATCTTAGAAGAAGAAAGAGCCTATGATAATATCGTAGATAATTTTTTCAGGATTAGCTAGGGTGGTACCTTGGGGAACGTCCCCTACTTTCTATTTATCAACTTTGATTAATCAGAATGTCTCCATATATTATTTTTTGCGGTTCTTTCTGTCAATGATGCCCAGGATTCCGGGCAGGACAATAACAGTGGTCAGGAAGCAGGCTCCCACGCCCAAAAAGAGTGCTCCACCGAACTGGCCAAACCCGGGCATGACGGCGAAAATCAAGGAGCCGAAAGCGAACATCGTCGTCAGTGAGGTGAGGAGGATAGCTTTTCCTGTGCTTGAAAAGACCGTCTGAATCCTGCCGTTTCCTTCATGTCTCCAGCGATGCATGATGTGCACGCCGTCATCGATGCCGATACCGATGATCAAAGGAACACCCATAACTGTCATCATAGAAAGAGGAATGCCGGTCAGGTTCATCAGACCGACCATCCAGAAAACACCTAGCGCCAGAGGGACCATGGCGATCAGCGCGTACAAAGGTTTTCGAAAATCGATCCAGAGCAGAATAAACACGACAGCCAGTGTCAGCAGGGCAGCGTTGCGTCCATCACGACCGAAAATCTTGAGAAGAGCAACAAATAAAGGGGCCATCCCGGTTGCCTTTTCACTAACTCTTTCCACATCACTCGCAAACCTGTTCATAAATTCACCATCATAGATACTTCCTGCCGGGTAGACAGTGATCAGGAATAGGTTCCTTTTCGTGTTGCTGTAGCGATCCAGAATCGACTCCGGGAGCTCTTCAAGTTTAATGGGCTCTGTGGAACTCATCCTGATGACAGAATCTTTGAAGTAAGGCGCGAAACTCCGCTGAAACCCGGACATTCCCCGGGCCGCTGCGGAGATGTCCGCGTTCAACGACTGCAGCAGCTCCT
>CAYFVQ010000205.1:0-5384 GCA_964346585.1 uncultured Eubacteriales bacterium
ATAGTGCGAGAAATCGTTGAGGACAGTGACGAAGTCTTTGAAATGAAAATCACAGAATGTCTCACGGAGGTGATATTCAGAGAAGCCGATGCACTGGAACTGGGATACGCTTGTGTCTGCCACGCAGATTTTGGTCTGCCTGAAGGTTTGGATATCAACATCAAACTGATCCGAGACAAAACCTTAATGCAGGGACACAACTGCTGCAATCATCGGTATGTATGGGAAAGGGAGTAATAATTTCTAAATATTGCCTTTTTGGACTGGCTTTAATCCCTTCACACATTTCCGGCGTTTCTTCAGACAACAGGTGTTATTGAGCCTGAGGCCACGAAAGCTTCTCTTTTCGGACCGGAATTCTCAAGAATATAAAAAATATCCATTAAACACGACCACTGGAAAAATTATCCTTTAGCCACAATTTAAAAGAAAACTGCATCAATGATAATGATTGGAAATTGTCTCTAAAGTTCATCTGATACACAAGAGTTGAATCTCAACACAAAGAGGCCAGTGATCTTTCAGGCCTATTCTTTTTTCTAGCAGCAGCTATTTTTTCCACCCGGCTGAACTCGATCATTTTACCGAAAATATGTAGACATGGTAGAGAATCAATAAATTCCATAATATAGAAAAAATTACTTGACTTTTGGGCTTTTTAATTCTATATTATAGAAATAATAGATGAAAAATCCTATGAACGATCTATCGCGGAAGGAAAAATTAGTGCTACGTGCTATTTGGAAAATGAAAGATAAACCGTACGGATTAAGCATAAGAAGTCATCTTTTTCAACTAACGGGCAGATCCTGGCCGATCGGAACTCTTTATTTTTACCTGGACCGACTCGAGAAAAGAGGAATTCTGAAGTCTTATCCGACCCATGTCAGTCAGGATCGAGGAAATTCAAGAAAAAGGCTTTATGATTTTACCAAGGAAGGTTCTGAGCAAATAACGGATTTATTGGCTCAAGAACAAAACATAAAGGAAACATAATTACCGAAAAGAGAATATCTATTAGTGATTGTGTGATTGAAATTTGTATTCACCCGGAAAGGAAATGAAAGACAAATATGAGTCAACGGCGGTAGCCTTTCTCATGATCGATATTATTACAATTTTGATTGAAAAGTAATTATATGATGAGAAGGACAGAAGATTCAGATTGGATTTTTTTGAATAAAATTGACTCTTATATCCTTATGTTCTATATTGTAGAAATAAAACATAAGGAGAAAGACGAGCATGAAATATTTATCTAGACCTGAAGAATTGGTTCTTCTGACAATTTGGAAGATGAAAGAGGAGCCGTATGGGGTCAATATCAGAAAGTACATTACTAAAATAACAGGAAAGTACTGGTCCATCGGATCTATTTATGTTCCGCTCGATCGCCTTGAGAACAAAGGCTACCTGACCTCTCATCTTGCCAGTCCTACCTCAGAGCGTGGAGGAAAGAGTAAAAGATATTATGAGTTAACTAAAGAAGGTCTGGAAGAACTCCAAGAAATAAAAAAGATTTATCAGGCTTTCTGGAAGGACCTACCGGATTTGTCTTTGAAATAGAGATGACTCCATAGGATGCGATTATTAAGATATGAAAGAATTCTCAAATGATAGTTATCAGGGAATTCAAGGAGTGAATCATGGGAAGCGATAAGCCCCCCGCAATAGCCAAGGCAATCTTGTGGTTAATATTAAACCACAGACATCCGGAAACAATGATCGGCGATTTCGAAGAAATCTATAATGAAATTTCTCGAAACAAGGGTTCTTTCCCGGCAAAAATTTGGTATTGGTCTCAAATCATTTTGACTTTTCCTTCGTTTATAAAAAATTCCATTTATTGGGGAACGACGATGTTTACCAATTATTTCAAAATAGCCTTGAGATTTATTAAAAAACACAAAGTCTTTTCCTTCATCAACATTTCCGGGCTCGCGATCAGCACGGCATGTTGTCTGTTCATCGCCCTCTGGATTTTCGATGAGCTGAGTTTTGACAAATTCCATCCAGATAGTGATCAAATCTACCAGGCCCTTGGGAATGGCCGAATTGCATCAACACCGATACCGCTGGCGGCTGCGCTGGAAGAAACATTTCCTGAAGTCATTTATGCCAGTCGATACGAAGGAATTGGCCGGCCGTTATTCAGACGAGAGAATAAAGTCTTTTCCGAAAGTGGCGTGGTGGTTGTGGACCCTGACTTTTTCAAAATATTCTCTTTTCCTTTTCTGGAAGGCGATCCCAACACAGTGTTGGATGATATGTACTCCATTGTGATTTCAGAACAAATCGCCAATAAATTTTTCTCTGGCGAAAATCCGCTCGGAAAAACGCTGACCATGAATGACGAGTTGGATTTTATTGTGAGGGGAGTGATGCAAAATATCCCTCAAAATTCGACGCTTCAGTTCAATATCGCTATCCATTTTGATATCCGAATTGCCTATTTCACTCCAAGCGGAGCGGATACAAGTTCCTGGGGATGGTGGAGCCCCAGTACATTTTTAAAACTTCAAAAGGATGTTTCCCTTGCCGGTTTTAATCAGAAAATCTCTGAATTCTTTCAGTCACAATTTGAAGAAGGAGATGATGAATGGCTTTCTGCATTACCTTTTACATCGAGAAGATTTTTCTTCTGGAATACCCATCAGTTCATCATGATGTATTCCATAATCGCCGTCTTTATTGTGATTATGTCCTGCATCAACTTCATCAACCTTTCGACTGCCCGGTCGGCAAACCGAGCCTGCGAAATCGGCATTCGGAAAGTATCAGGCGCAGTCCGGAAAAATTTAATTTTCCAATTTTTAGGGGAATCATTTTTTCTGACGATTATAGCCATTGTCCTTGCTTTAGTCATTGTCTCCACTTTATTGCCGTCTTTTAATTCGCTCACCGGGAAACAAATCACAACCGGCTCCCTGAGCCAGCCGTCAATCCTATTGATTATTCTTGGATTAGTCCTATTCACAGCTATTGCTTCGGGAAGCTATCCGGCTTTGATCCTATCTTCTTTTAAGCCCGTTCAGGTATTGAAAGGCCATTTGAATCTCGGATCCTCTGGTTCTTTGTTCAGAAAGATACTAGTGGTTATTCAATTCTCGATATCGATTATTTTAATCGTCGGCGCAGGAGTCGTTTACAAGCAGCTAAGTTTTATCAAAACAAAAGATATTGGCTATGCCAAAGATCAACTCATAACCATTTCACTTAAAGGAGAGAGCCGAAGATCGTATGACATAATAAAAAGTCGATTGAGTTCTGATGGCCGTATTCTGGGAGTGACTGGCATGGCCGATGACCTGCCAAATTTCTGGTCAACCTCCAGCATGGCTGAATGGGAAGGGAAGGATATGACCAAGGAAATTCATGTCGGCTTTAATTTCGTCGACTATGATGTGGCGAAAACTTTAGGGATTGAGCTGATCGAAGGCAGAGATTTCTCAAGAGAATTTATGGCAGATGCCGAATCTGGATATCTCGTCAATGAAGAACTGGTCAAGCTGATGGGATTTGAGTCCGCTGTGGGGCGCCCATTTAAGGAATTCGGCAAAGCCGGCAATATTATTGGTGTCTTCAAAAATACTCATTTCCGACCGCTGACCAGCCAGATTAATCCGCTCTACTTTCAACTCAATCCAGGAAGGATCAATCACCTGGTCATTCGGGTTCCCACCGAAAACATGCAGGCAACGATTCAATTCATCAAAGAAACCTGGGAAAAAATTGTCCCGATGTATCCTTTTGAATTTCGATTTGTGGATGACGATTTTAATCTCGCTTACACAAGTATAGAAAGGATGAGCAGATTGGCCAATGTTTTTACGTTCATTGCCATATTTATCGCCTGTCTGGGTTTGTTCGGCCTGGCGTCTTTCACTGCGGAACAGCGTTCCAAAGAGATCGGTATCCGCAAGGTGCTTGGCGCATCCATGCCGGGCATAGTAGCCTTGCTTTCTAAAGAATTCACCAAATGGGTGCTCATCGCCAATGTCATCGGCTGGCCTCTTTCCTATTTTTTTATGAATAGCTGGCTACAGAATTTTGCCTATCGAGTGAAAATAGGCCCTGAGATTTTCTTTCTCTCCGGTCTGGGGGCCTTAGTCATTGCCCTCATAGCTGTCAGCTATCAAACCATCAAAGCCGCCGCAGCCAATCCGGTAGATTCCTTACGGTACGAATAAAATATTGACCAAGTGCCGCTCGTGTCTTCTCTTTGTCTCTGGCTTGATACAGTCAACTGCTTATGTTCACTCATTAGGCAATTTTTTTTGTAATGACAATCAGGCAAAAATGTCATTGCGAGCGAAGCGTGGCAATCCCATATGGAAAAAATGCATTTTTTTATACGAGATTGCCACGTCACTTCGTTCCTCGCAATGACAACACAACGAGATTGCTTCACTCCGTTCGTTATGACATCCAAAAAGTATTACCTAATTACTGAGCATGTACAGTAATATAAAAGTAATTGCCATAATTCAGTCCACCTCAAACTTTTATTTTCGTATCGGTTATCTGTAAAGATTCGATGAGAATCCCCAACCATAGAATCATTTTCTAGGAAAATCTGTATTAAAAATCCATGTCAGAGAACCTTTTGATGGGAATTTGCGTCTATACTATATAACAGTACGATAATTTCGTATTGAAAAATACAGAGATTTGAAGAGGCGTAAATTGAAAATTTTATCAGTCAATGAGCAGATTTTCTTAATAGCCATATGGTGGCTCAAAGACGAGGCTTATGGTGTCCGGATTCGGGAAAAGATCACCGAGATGACCGGGAGGACATTCACTTTCGGCACTCTGTACAACACTTTGGATCACCTTGCCCGGAAAGGCTATGTGTCTTCCCGGCCCGTTCAGATCCTCAATCAAGCGGGAGGAAACAAGAGAGTCTACTACACAATCACCAAGCCCGGGCTTGAAGCCTTACGTGAAGCCAGAGAGTTCCAGGAAGCCATCTGGAAAGGCATTTACAAATACACATTCTGAAAAAAAGAAATGAGATCATCCAAATTCCCTTCCCCTCCCCGGCTGGCGGCTTGGCTCGTCAAGCGTCTTGACCGTTATCAGACAAAACATGCCCTTATCGATGACATGCGGGAGGTTTTCACCAGGATGTGCAGGGAGCGGGGATATGTTTTCGCCTGTTTCTGGTACTGGGTCCAGTGTTTAGATGCTGTGATCAAAGACATGTTTTTTGATTTAAGATGGAGGATTGTCATGATTATGAACTATCTCAAGATTGCTCTAAGAAATCTTAAAAAGCATAAAGGCTTTTCATTTATTAATATTGCCGGACTATCAATTGGAATTGCCTGCAGCGTTCTGGTCATGATTTATGTCTATGACCAGATAAGCTATGACAGATT
>CAYFVQ010000206.1:0-16304 GCA_964346585.1 uncultured Eubacteriales bacterium
GAATATATTCAAAAGAGATGAGGTTAAGAAAAAATCCTTTGATAAAGCCTTTGCCGCAAGGCCCAACGTTGTCTTTATTATGGCTGACGATATGGGCTGGGGTGATGTTGAAGCTTACAACCCTGAATCATTAATCCCTACTCCAAACATCAATCGATTAGCAAAAGAAGGGATACGTTTTACGGATGCCCATTCGGGCTGCGCCTTGTGCTCTCCCACCCGATACGGAATCTTGACCGGTCGATTCTACTGGAGAACACACAAGAAGCACTCACTGGTCATGCCGTATGATCCTCCGGTCATTCCACAGGAGCGGCTCACATGGGCTCAGCTCATGCATCGATCCGGGTATCGAACCGGTTTTGTGGGAAAATGGCATTTGGGATTATGGTACCGTGCGAAGAAAAAAAAGGGATTCAAGCGACAATTCACAATGAACGAAGATGAAGTTGACTTCAGCAAAAATGTGGTGGGCGGACCCTGTGATCTTGGTTTTGATTACTTTTTTGGAACAGCCGGCTGTTCCACCAGTGATGCCCCGTACTGTTTTATTGAAAATAGATCCTGGGTGGGCGTTCCTTCTATGCAATCTTCTGAGGAATTGCATAAACTTCCTGGTTTCTATCCGGGTGTTATGACGCCTGACTGGGATCTCGAGCAGGTGGATGTCAAACTGGCTGAAAAAGCGGTACATTTTATCAACGCACATAAAAAAGAAAATCAAAACAAACCGTTTTTTCTCTATTATGCGTTGTCAGCTCCTCATATTCCCTGGGTTAATCCTGAATTTATTCGCGGTGCGAGCAAAGAAGGTCCCCGTGGTGACATGAACGCTTTGGTCGATTGGTGTGTCGGTGAGGTCCGCCGGGCCCTAGAAGCCCAAGGTGTTTTGGATGACACCATTTTGATTTTCACAAGTGATAATGGGCCGCGGCGCGGCGCAAAAAGCCAAAAATCTGCCGGACCCTTCAGGGGATACAAGAACTCGGCTTATGAGGGCGGCCATCGGGTTCCATTCATTGTTCGATGGCCGAGGAATATCGAACCCGGCGCCCTCTCCGATGTTCCGATCAGTTTGACCGATATGATGGCTACTTTCGCTGAATTCCTGGATTTCTCCCTTCCCGGTAATGCTGCCGAGGACAGCATCAGTATATTGCCTGCAATCTTGGGAGATGAAAACCAAAGGATCCGGCGACCGGCATTGATCGCCGACACCGGCGGCCATGTTTCCGAACTGGGAAATTATTCTATCCGGCGTGGAAAATGGAAGCTCATTGAAATAAACTCGCAGACCTCGCGCAATCAGAAAACACCGAGATTTGAACTGTACGACATGGAGAAGGATCCCTATGAAACGACAAACCTGGCAACGGACAATCAAGATGTCGTAGAAAAAATGGACCGCTTTTTGCAGGCATGCAAACAAAAGGGTTTGAGGTTTATGAGTGGGGAATTTAGAAGCAAACACCGATAACGGCATAAATTTGAGTTCATTTATTTTCCTAAAAAATTCATCCAATAAATAATCTGGATTATTCACGAGTCGAGGTTGCTGTAGATGCGAGGCGTCGGCATATGAAGCTGTGGTTGACCACCGCGAATGGGCCGCAACAAAGCAGATGCAGTGAGATCGGCTCGCCCGAAGGGTGAAAGATGCCGACATAATAGTGTAAGAAATGAATGAGCATTAAAGGAAGTTCGAATCTTGATCATGATAAAAATCTGCCTAAAGAGCTCATATCATTGAAAATAATGTATAGTGTCGGCATATTTCACGAATAATTCAGGATAATTTAGCGACATAGAGTTTATCGTAATCCATCCCTCTTATTCTTCGCGTCATCAGGACATGGATATAAAGATAGACATGGAAGCGATCTTTACAAGTCGGGATCCCGTGAAGTTATTCTTTTAAAATCCGATCCGGATCCGAAGCCACATACTTGGCAGCAGCAACCGGATCCTCCGGACCCAGGCGTTTAACGGACACAAAACCCGCGCCCAGCTTTCTATTCTGACTGCTTGAACTGAACCATGCTTCGAGGCAAGTGGTTCCAGCCTTCAAGTGAACGATAAATTCCACACTTTTTTTATCGGCCTTGGCATCCACATCAATTCCTGTATTTCCGATCAATAGATGGGCCTGATCCCAATCAAAATCGAGAGCGCCATCGCGGTTCTCCGAGATCCGCTTATCTGCTTCTTCCGGCCAGCGGGATAATTTGAACTTGTATTCTCCATCCTGTTCGACATTGATAACCCATATTCTGCTTCTGTCTTTACTGTGGGCGTCATGGGAATACAGCGTTGCGGGATTTTCCCGATCCGAGCCGATTATAATCTCATCGTACTTGTCAAAACCCTGGGATATATCCTCCCACCACTCCTCATATCTCTGGTGGAGAGACTGGACGACTTCAGGATACAGCCCTGCAACATCTTTTCTTTGGCCGGGATCCGTCCTGATGTCGTAGAGCTCCTCTTTATCCCCCTTGACAAGACGCCAGCGTTCGGTCAGCACCTGGTAATCTTTATATTTAACAGGGAAATCCGTTCTCTGGTTATGCACAAAAAGAGTCCGTTCAGGCCATTGATCTCCCTGACCGGAGAGGGCTGGCATCAGGCTTTGGCCGTCAAAATTCACATCTTCAGGTTTATTCAATCCACAGGCTTCGATCAATGTCGGCAGCAGGTCAAGATGGGCTGTGAGAGTTTTCACTTCTCTTCCTCCCCCTATATTGCCTGCGGGCCAGCGAATAAAACAGGGGACACGGTGGGCATTTTCATACCCCCAGATTTTCCCGCCTCTCATCCCTGCGCTGTAACCTTCCTCGACGAAACCATTTTCATCGATCTTTATACCTCCATACCAGGGACAGGGACCATTGTCAGACATAAAAATGAGTATTGTATTGTCTTTCAGTTTGAGCGCTTCAAGTTCTGCGAGCAGCCGTTTCATGTCTTCATCGAACACGGATATCATTCCGTAGTAATTGGCGAGCCTGTCTGAAACTCCGGATCGGTACGGTTTTGAATACTTTTCATCGACAAGGAGCGGCGCATGGGGAATATTGGTTGACAAAAATAGGAAAAATGGATTTTTATGGTTTTTCTTAATGAATTTAATGGCTTCGTCGAACCAGACTGTGTTGCAATAGCCCTGGAATTTTTCAGGCTTGCCGTTTCTGTAATAAGTGTCGTCATAGTAATCGTTTCCCCAGTGATCCCATCTGTTTCCGACGACACCGCTTTTATGGACCAAAACCTCCTCGAATCCTCGATCCTGCGGCCTGAAGGGATAGTTGTCGCCAAGATGCCACTTGCCGAAGATACCTGTTTTGTAGCCGGATGACTGGAAAAAGTCTGCCATCGTGAGTTTATCTTTCCGCAGCAAAGATCGACCTCCGATGGTGTGCCACACTCCCGATCGAGCCGAATACTGTCCGGTCAGCAATGAGGCGCGTGATGGCGAACAGCAAGGATCGACATGAAAATTATCAAGTCGCATGCTTTCCCGAAACAATTGATCCAGGGCCGATGTCTTGACGTAGGGATTTCCATGCGCCCCGATGTCGCCATACCCCTGGTCATCAGTCATGACCAGAATCACATTCGGCTTTTTCTTCCTGCCTGCAGAACACCGAGTCAAACCGAGACCAGACAGAACTGACAAGGATCCTACAGATACGGCAGCGGCCCCGATGGACCTCAGAAAGTTTCTTCTCGTCTGATTTTTCATCTTATTTAGCTTTCCATTCCGGCCATACAGGAGCTTCTTTCTGAATATCACGCCAGAGGATGTCCATTTTTGCAGCAAGCTCTTCGACCTTATGGGGCATCCGTCCAGAAAGATTTTCGGCCTGACCTGTATCTTGGCTTAGATTATACAACTCGTATCTTTCGGGACGCGCAGTCTTTATCCAGTCCATCCAAAGTAAATCAGGCTCCTTGTCGTTAAACCAGGCGACTAGAACGAAATCTTTTTCTCTCATCGTCATTGACGGCACGAATTCATACTCATGTACGGGAGCGTTCCAGCAAACCGGTTTTTTTCTGCTGAAAGGCCTCCCCTTTAGGGCGGATGTCACGCTTTCACCGTCGATAGTTCGATCGATCGGAACGGATATCCCGGCCAGATCGCAGAGAGTAGGCAAGAGATCTGTGCCGTTGATAAGAGCATCGCTCTCTTCTCCTGCTGGTATACGGAGGGGCCACCGGGCGATCCCCGGAACACGATGTCCTCCTTCGTAGGTAAAGCGCTTCATTCCCCGCAGAGGTCCAGGGGTACCAAAACAGCGGTCCCTGATGGGATCGTCCCAACGTCCATGGGACTCCATGAAGTTAACGGGATATTCCGGACCGTTGTCGCTGGTGAAAAGAACGAGAGTTTTTTCCCGGAGCCCTTGTTCATCCAAATTCTGCATGAGGCGTCCAAATGCAGCGTCTAATTGAGTAACCGTTCCGTAATAGAATTTTTTATTGGCTTCAATGTCCTTATTTTTCGGTCGCGGGACACCACCGTACTCGATTTTATTCTCCAGACGTTCGACTGTATCGTTGTCGAACACATCTGAAAGGTGCTCTGGAGGAGCGATTGGCGTATGAGGTTCATGGCTGCAGAGTAGAAGAAAAAAAGGTCTATTCTTGTCCTTTCTTTTTTTGAGCCAGTCTGTGGCCTCTTCCACGATGGCGTCGCAGTACCAGCCGGAAATCTGTCCTACCGGTTTTCCATTGCGGTAAAATTTCCCTGGATTTTCGGGGCCATCGAAGGCATTAAGAACCGTTCCGAACCAGTGATCGAAGCCGTGATCGTTGGGATCGGGCTGTTCTTTTTCCGGACTGTCAAAGTCGGTCAGATGCCATTTTCCTGCAAAACAGGTCTCATATCCAGATTGTTTGAGGAGCGTAGAAATGGTTAACTCTTCGCGCTTCAAGTGGGCTCCTCCTCCCAGGAGGTAGTAAAAACCAAGTCTGTAGGGATGGCGGCCAGTGAGAAGCGATGCCCGGGCCGGTGAACAGACCGTTCCGGCTGCATGGAAATCGGTAAAGCGAATTCCTTCTGAGGCAAAACGGTCTATGTTCGGAGTCCGGTTGATCGGATTTCCATAGCAGCCCAAGTCCCCATAGCCCAGGTCATCAGCCAGAAAGATGACAATATTGGGAGGTTTTGAAACACCTCGACAGGCCTGAAAATAACAAAGCGAGGAGAGAGCGGTTCCAGCGCTCCCAGCCAGAGCCATTCTTAAGAAATCCCTGCGGCCAATCCTCATCATCGGCAATATAATCCTTTTTCTCTCAGATTACAATTTGAATATTTAGTCTTAAAAAGGGCGTTAGATATTTTACGTCATATTTGATTTACCCTGGGAAATTTGAATAAGAACTTTCTTCGAGTTTGGCCTTTCATTAGATTCCTGTTCTGTGGATGGAATGGCGTTATATCAGACAGTTCAGGGTTTACTCAAAAGCTTTCTTTTTCGGAAAAGTCCGGAGGGGAAAAAACTAAATTTGACGGATTTATCGAAGAATCTTAAATCTTGAGTTTTGCCTGCTGTTTGGATAAGCTGAGAAAAAATGTTGATTAAAGATCTGTCCGGATTTTAAAATTATTTAAAACCTGAATCAAAAAAGGAAAAATAACATGAAGGGAATTTCTCGACGTAAGTTTTTAAACCTTTCCGCTGTGGCAGCATCTTCTTTGATGATCTTGCCCCGGCGTGTACTCGGCGGGAAAAAGTATGTGGCACCCAGTGATAAGCTAAACATTGCCGGAATCGGTGTCGGCGGCCAGGGAGGTGGCGATATTTCGCGCATGTCGAGTGAAAACATCGTGGCCCTCTGCGATGTCGATTGGGAGAGAGCCGCGAGAACATTTAAAAAATTTCCCGACGCTCCGCGCTACCGCGATTTCAGAATTATGCTGGAAAAGCAGAAGGATATCGATGCCGTTGTTGTGGGAACTCCTGACCATGTGCACGCCGTGGCCGCCATGACAGCCATTCATCTTGGTAAGCATGTCTTTTGTGAAAAACCCTTGACACACACTGTCTTTGAAGCCCGGACACTCGCTGAATCCGCGCGCAAAGCAGGAGTCGCCACTCAGATGGGCAATCAAGGACACGCGATGGAAAGCATTCGCATTCTCTGCGAATGGATATGGGATGGAGCCATAGGGGAGGTCACCGAAGTTCATGCCTGGACACCTCACCCTGTGTGGCCCCAGGGTATCGGCCGGCCACTGGATTCGCCACCTATTCCCGAGAGCTTGAGTTGGGATCTGTGGCTGGGTCCTGCCCCTCCGCGTCCTTACCACCCATGTTATCATCCTCAAAAGTGGCGCGGTTGGTGGGATTTTGGAACAGGCGGTCTGGGAGACATGGGCTGTCATATTTTCGATCACATCGTGTGGTCACTGAGACTGGGAGCTCCGACCAGCGTCGAAGCCAGTTATTCTACATTTGTACCGGATAAGATGACCTGGGATAAACCAAAAAACACGGAGACCTATCCACGGGCTTCCATAGTCACTTATAAATTTCCTGCCCGGGAAGGATTCCCTCCTCTAACTCTGACGTGGTATGACGGCGGATTGATGCCGCCCCGTACAGAGGAGCTTCCTGATGATATAAAAATGGGCGATACCTACGGGGGAGCATTGTATGTCGGTGATAAGGGCAAGATCCTGTGCGGGTCTCATGGCGCCAACGGGCTGCGCATCTGGCCTGAACAACGGATGCAGGAATACATACGCCCCCCGAAGACTCTGCCTCGTTCTGTAGGGCACTATAAAGAATGGATTGCTTCCTGTAAGGGGGGTGAGCCGGCCGCATCCAATTTCGACTATGCGGGTCCCATGACAGAGACAGTCCTGCTCGGGAATGTGGCGATTCGGACTGGAGCCAAGCTCTATTGGGATTCCGAGAATATGAGATTTCCAAACCATCCAGAAGCGGATCAGTTCCTTCACCGCAAGTACAGGGAAGGATGGAGCTTGTAACCGTTGTTTGGTTCTGAATTGGCAATACCTGTTTTAGATCTGATCATTATTGTCAGCTATTTAATGGGCATTCTGGTCATCGGAGTCCTGTCTGTCCGGAAAATGAGATTGACCAGCCAGGGATATTTTCTGGCCGGAAGATCGTTGCGCTGGGGTATGGTTGGAGCAGCGCTTTTTGCCTCGAATATTTCCACTATTCATCTTGTAGGCCTGGCGGCATCCGGATACAACGAGGGGCTGGTCTGGGGGAATTTCGAATGGATGGCCACATTCACTCTGATTCTCCTTGGCCTCGTTTTTGCACCGTTTTATTTCAAGAGCCGGATTTCCACACTTCCTGAATTCTTGGAAAGGCGCTTCAGTCCCGGATCTCGGATGATCCTGGCATTCATGGCCATTGTGGCGGCTCTTTTCATCCATATCGGAATGAGCCTCTATGCAGGCGCGGCGGTTTTCAAGCAGTTTTTCGGAATCGATGTCGTGACATCCATATTCATCATCTCCGTGGTAACAGCCATTTATACTGTACTGGGTGGTCTTAAGGCCGTGGTCGTCACAGAGACGATTCAGACAGCGATTCTTGTTCTTGGAGCCGTTTCTGTGACTTTATTCGCCATCTTTGCGCTCCCTGATCAAGGCATCCATAATCTGTCTCAGTTGAAGGCTGCGGTAAAACCCGAGCAACTCAGTATGCTTCATACAGATAATTCTGCTGGCCTTGCATGGTATGCCGTCTTTTTAGGTTACCCCATACTTGGAATCTGGTATTGGTGTTCTGACCAGACTATTGTTCAGAGGGTTCTCGGTGCAAAAACTCAAAGTGATGCCCAGATCGGCCCTCTTTTTGCCGGGCTGTTAAAAATATTGCCGGTCTTCATCATGGTTTTTCCTGGGGTGATTGGGTATGTTCTTTTCAAAGATATCATCGGTGCCGATAGCAACCAGGCCCTTCCGGTGTTGATCAACCAACTCATTCCCACCGGACTCAAAGGATTGATTTCGGCAGGATTGCTGGCCGCTCTGATGAGCACCATCGCTGCTGCCCTCAACAGTTCCGCAACTTTGGTTGCCGTGGATATCGTGAAGCGTTTCAAACCTTCGATTTCGGATGAAAAGCAGGTCAGAATCGGCCGGATCAGCGCTGTTATTGTCATGATACTTGCTATGGCCTGGTCTACCCAAGGAGGAAGGTATTCCAGCATATTCGAGGCCATAAATGCCATAGCGGCTCATCTGGCTCCCCCGATTACAACGGTCTTTCTTTGGGGGATTTTCTGGCGGCGAGGGACAAAGCAGGCAGCATTAACCACGTTGATTATCGGGTTTTCACTGGGGGCTTTATCTTTTCTGATAGACTTGCCTGTTATCGGCGAAGAAAAGATCATCACAGACGGTTGGGGAATTCCTTTCATGATGCAGGCATGGTGGATGTTTTGTCTGTGCAGCCTGATCTTTGTTTTAGTGAGTTTGATGACACCAAAGCCAGATCCACAGAGTATCGAAGGCCTGACCTGGAATAAACCTTTACAGGTCCTTGCTCAAGGGAAGATCACCAGATTCAGTGACCCCAGGCTTTTGGCTGGTTTTCTCCTGATCATCATGATCGTTCTGTATTATTTGTTGCGTTAATCTAGACGATCGACAGATAAAGAGGAGTGAATATGAAAGAATTCAATTATTATCAACCGACTGAGATTAGATTCGGTCAGGGAAGAGTGGATGAGATTGGGGAGGTTGTGACACGTTTTGGGAACCGCTGTTTGATTGTCACTGGACCCCCATCCCCTGAAATCGATCCTCTTCGCAAGAAAGTCAAAGAGTGTTTGATAAGATGCGGTCTGGAAGTCGCCCATGTCGATAATGTCATCCCTAATCCGACAACGGACGTTGTCAGTGAAGGGGCAGAGCTAGCAAAGGCCCACAATGCAGATATTGTACTCGGTTTAGGTGGAGGATCGAGCATGGATACCGCCAAAGCCATCGCGGTCGAAGCGACACATGAGGGAACGGCCTGGGATTATCTGTTTTTTCGTGACACTCAGCCAACAGAAAAAACTCTTCCTGTTATCACAGTCACGACAACTTCTGGGACTGGATCTCATGTAACACAGGTTGCGGTTATCACGAATCCGGCGGAGAAAAACAAGTCAGCCATCTACAATTCCATTGTGTATCCCAAGGTAAGCATCGTGGACCCTGAATTGATGTTAACGGTCCCGAAACACATCACAGCATCTACGGGTTTTGACGTGTTTGCCCATGCTTTTGAAAGCTATATCAACCCCAACGGTTCAATGTATACGGATTTAATGGCTCTGGAGGCGATTCGGCTCATCGCTGAATACTTGCCTTCAGCTGTAGAAAATGTCAGTGATATCGAGGCACGAAAACAGATGGCCTGGGCTGATACCCTGGCTGGTCTCTGTATCGCCAATTCTGGTGTGACACTGCCACATGGAATCGGAATGGCGATAGGGGGAATGTATCCTCATGTGAAACATGGTGAGGCTCTAGCGGTTGTCTATCCAGCGATTTTGCGATTCAGCTATCAACATGCGCCAAAGAAATTCGCCACAGTCGGACGATTGTTCGACGAGCGTTTAAACCAAATGGATGATAGAAAAGCGACAGAAAGAACATGTAAGGTTATTGAAGAATTTATTAAGAATATTGGCATGCTGATGTGTTTAGAAGACCTGAAGATTCCAGAAGATGAGCTTAAAACTCTCGCTGAGGCCTCTCTGGTCCTTCCCGATTACAAAAGCCATCCAAGGGTTGCATCACTCGATGAAGTCTTCGAGCTTTTAAAACAAAGCTGTCGAGGAGGATAAAGATGAGACAGGCCAGATTGGTGGAGCCGGAAAAGGTTATTCTGGAAGAGGTGGAAAAACCCGAGGTAGATAAAAGCCAGGTTCTTATAAAAGTCAAGCGGATAGGCATCTGCGGATCAGATATACACGCTTACTACGGCAAGCACCCGTACATCAGTTGCCCGATCATCCAGGGACACGAATTTTCGGGTGAGATTGTGGAGATAGGTGAAGAGGTCGTTGGCTTGTCCATCGGGGATCGAGTCACGGTCAGGCCCCAACTGGTGTGCGGCCAATGTTATCCCTGTACTCATGGGAATTATCATATTTGTAATGATTTGAAAGTGATAGGCTGCCAGGCAGATGGGGCAGCCCGCGAATATATCCCGGTCGACCACGAGTTGGTCGTAAAGCTTCCTGAAGGGATGAATTTCGATTACGGCGCCATGGTCGAACCTGTTGCGGTTGGTGTGCATGCAGTCGGTCGTTTGGGAGATGTCACCTCCATGAATATCTTGGTTCTAGGGGCTGGTCCGATCGGCAACTTAACGGCCCAATCGGCTAGAGGCCTGGGGGCCCAATCAGTTTTGATAACGGATATAAGCTCTTTCCGTTTGGAGGTTGCAAGAAAGTGTGGGATAAACCACACTGTGAATGTCTCACGTGATATCCTTGAGACGAAAGTCGCTGAAGTGTTTGGAACGGATAAAATGGACGCTGTATTAGAGTGTGTGGGTGTAGAAGATACGATCAGTGACGCCATACGTTTGGCCCGAAAGGGCACGGACATTATCGTTGTCGGAGTCTTCGGGAAAAAACCTCCCGTGGATATCGGGTTGGTTCAGGACAGAGAGCTTCGGATGATCGGAACGCTGATGTACAAGAAAGAAGATTATTTAACAGCGATCGACCTGATCCAGTCAGATAAAATCAAGCTCGATCCGCTAATCAGCAAACATTTTCCCTTCGAAGATTACCCGAAGGTTTACAAATATATCGAGCAAAACCGTGATGAGACTCTAAAGGTACTTATAGACTTGTGATAACTAGCCTGAATTATTCATAAAATATGCCGACACTATATATTATTTTCAATGATATGAGCTCGTTAGGCAGGTTTTTCTCAAGATCAGGATTCAAACTTTCTTTTATGTCTATTTATTCACTCTATATGTCGGCATCTTCTACCCTACGGGCGAGTCGATCTCACTGCATCTGCTTTGTTGCGGCCCAATCGCGGTGGATAACCACAGCTTCATGGACCGACGCCTCGCATCTAAAGCAACCTCGACTCGTGAATAATCCAGGCTAGTAAATAAAATTTTTTGCATAAAGAGGAGATTAAAATGCGAAAAACAACATGGGGAACCTTAGTTTTGATCCTTGGACTCCTTCTGGCCGGAAGATATATCGCATGGGGCCAGGAGGGAGCCTTGGTCTCCCAATGGAGTTTTGATCGGGTTGAGGAGAAGAAAGTACGGGATTCCGTCAACGCGAAAGACGATGTGATTAAGGGGAATTTTCGATTGGTCCGGGGTGTAAAAGGCCAGGCAATTGTGTTGGACGGCTACACGACGGTTATAGTCAGGGAAGCGGATCAATTCTCGAAGTTGGGGCCGGATTTTACCGTAGAGGCCTGGGTCGCCTTGGGGGCCTATCCCTGGAACTGGGCTCCCATAGTTGCCCAAGAAAATACCGTTAGCATGAACTCCAACTTGGATACTGTCTGCTGGCCGGACGATATTATCGTCAATTCTCCTCGGGCCGGATTCTTTTTTGGCATCAGTCCTGAAGGAAACCTAGGACTTCATGTTGGCGCCAGTGGATGGAAGGTCTGCCGAACAGAAGAGAGAATCCCATTGAAGACATGGACTCATGTGGCCGCCACCTTTCGCCGAGGGAAAGGGATTGTCCTCTACGTCAACGGCCAAAAGGCGGCCGAAATGGAGATTAATGCCGGTTTTCGCTCAGCCGAGGCCGAAGATATCAGGATAGGGATGGCCCGCCAGAAACTCGAACCCTCACATCCTGTCCGGGCATTCGCGACGCTGGCCTGTTGGTATTCCTTGGATGGGATTCTGGATGAACTGCAAATTTATGACGAGGCCTTGACAGCCGAAAGAATCGCCGAAAAACTTTCATCAATCACCCCTCCCTCCAAACCCGATCTTCCACAGCGAATCATGCCGTCAGGTCCACCCGGTCCGGGAGTTTTCGGGGCGTCCTACATGCATCTCCAGTATTATCCCGAGTGGGATGCACTATGGCCGGTATCTTCTGATCCTGATATCGTGGTTCAATTCGACGATTCGCCTGTCCGCGTTGTGTTCTGGAGAGGAATTCGCTATGGTCCCGCATGGGTTATGGAAAACAACATGTGGATGGCCGACCAGAGTGCCGAAAACTTTAACAACCAGGACGGGTGCATCGAACACATGCTCGATCCCCACTGCCGTTTTTCTCATGTCCGTATTATCGAGAACACACCAGCTCGGGTGGTCGTTCATTGGCGGTACTGTCCGACTTCGGCCAATAAAAACCATTCTCAAGTTAATCCTGTTTCCGAATGGGAAGACTGGGTGGATGAGTATTACACTTTTTATCCTGACCAGGTTGGCATTCGGAAGGTCATCCTGCACTCAGAAGGACGTTCTCTACATCCTGATGAGGTTATCGTTCTCTGCCAACCAGGCCAGAAACCGGAGGATGTAGTGGATCTCTCGGCCATGACTCTGGTCAACCTTAAGGGGCAGAGCCACACTTACGCGTGGAAAGAAAAAACGCCAAAGGTCAGGGAGGGTGCCAAGTATTATCATTTTGGAGGCAAACCCGAAGAAAGACCGGTGATCGTTAGAGTCAACATGAAGTCTGAAAACAAACCGTTTCAAATCTTTGAGACGACCAACCGGTTTTCCATTTTTGCCCATGAGCACAGGAAAGGATTTTCACACTTCCCATGGTGGAACCACTGGCCAGTGGCTCAAGTGCCGTCTGACGGCCGTTACTGCCAGGCTGCGGATAGGGCCTCCCATTTTTCGCTGGCCTGGGGTGGTCCGCCGCCTCACAAAGGCGAAGGAAAGACCTACTGGTGGGCCTGGATGTACGGAACCACGAAAGGAAAAGCCGAGTCACTTGTGCCTCTCGCTCGCTCATGGCTGCTGCCAGCCAAGCTGGTCGTCGATAGTGGAGCCACAAGCGGCCGCTACGACCTGACTCAGCGCTGCTATGTGCTATCCAGTACGGAAAATCCTGGAGCAGAGAATCTCCGTTTCCGTTTGGAGGCCAGTTCGGATACTCCGGTTGTCAATCCCGCTTTTATCGTGGAGAATTGGGGGAACCGGGAAGTCGTGCTTCAGGTGGATGGGAAGGCGGTTCCTCAAGGGAAGGCCTTTCGCTTTGGCCATATCCGGCGGATCAACCGGTACGATCTTGTTGTCTGGATCAAAATGGAATGCGTACAGACTGTTAAATTATCCCTAATCCCCGCCAAAGAGAAAAAACAATGATCTGAAAAATATCTGGAGAAAAAAAGAAAAATAAGAGGAAGGCTAACTAGCGTGGATTATTCACGAGTCGAGGTTGCCGTAGATACGAGGCACAGCGCAAGATGCTGTGGTCGTCCACCGCTCTTGTGCTGTCACAAAGTAGATGCGGTAAGATCGGCTCGCCAGTAGGGGAAAAGATGCCGACATATGATGATCGGTGTTCCTTCAGAGATTTGTTGTTTGGTGTGTCGGCAGATTTTATGAATAATCCAGGCTAGTTGATAATAAAGGTGGTGGGCGATACAGGATTTGAACCTGTGACTTCTGCCGTGAGTAAGAAGCACAAAAACACGAGAAAGGGAAGATTATAAGGGATGACCTCTATTGAGAGCTGATTTTTTGGATCGAAAGAAAGCCGTTTTTCCTAAGTTTAACCTATACAAGGCATTCTGCTGTTTTTGATTGCTTTCCCTTTGCTGAAATTACGGATGTTTGATAAACTTATCGCTTAATATTCATGGGCCTTATTTCTGTATGATAAAGAACTTCTTAAAATCAGCTTTAAGGAATCACTCTCGTCAAAAGGGATTTTCATTCATCAACCTTTCAGGATTGGCTGTCGGGATGGCCTGCTGTATTCTTATCCTGCTTTTCGTGCAGGATGAATTGAGTTATGACCATCATTTCGAGAACTCGGATCGCTTGTATCGAGTCGTGACTGATGGAATTTTCAACGGAGCGCTTAATCATTATGCCCTCTGCCCGATGGCTTTACCTCCTGTTTTTTCAGACGAGATACCGGAGATCGAAAATTTTACACGGGTGTTCGGATTCGGCCGGCGGCAGCTCCTCAAAGTTGAAAACAAGTCGTTTGAAGAGATGGGAATCTTTATCGTGGATTCCGCGTTTTTTGAGGTTTTTTCCCATCGGTTTATTTCTGGTGATAAACATAATGCACTCATAAAACCTGGCTCAGTTGTATTGACAGAAAGCAGCGCCAGAAGATTATTTGGTTCGGATGATCCGATGGGAAAACGATTCTCTCTCCAGGCTGTCGGAGAAGTCTACGTAACCGGAATCGTCGAGGATACTCCTGCCAATTCCCATTTCTCTTTCCGGTATGTTCTCCCTTTCATCACTCTTTCTCAAAACAGACAAAAAGCCATGCAGCACTGGATCAGGCTGAACGGTAGCGCCTATGTTCTTCTTAAAGAGGGAGCGGATGTGAGTTCAGTAGAGAGGAAAATACTGGATGTGTGGGAAAAAAATACGGGTGAGTATTCGCGCAGCGTTGGCATCCAGCTTGAATTTCCGCTGCAGAAGGTCACGGACATTCATCTCCGTTCAAACCGGCAGGTCGAGATCGGGATTAACGGTGACATCAGACAGGTGATCATTTTTTCGGCTGTAGCTGTCTTTGTCCTGCTCATTGCCTGCATGAATTTCATGAACCTCTCGACAGCGCGGTTCGCAAGCAGAGCCAGGGAAGTAGGACTGAGGAAATTATTCGGTGCCAACAGAGAAAAACTGATATTTCAGTTTTTATTCGAATCAATACTCTTCTCTCTCGTCAGTCTTTTGGTCGCTTTAGGGATTTCGATTCTAGCACTTCCTATCTTTAATACAATGACAGGGAAAGCACTGACCTTAAACTCGTTCGGTAGGGAGTCCCTGGTTTTTGGATTATTTTGTATAATTGCGTTTGCCGGAATAATTGCGGGCAGCTATCCCGCATTTTTTCTGTCCCGTTTCGAACCGGATAGAATTCTCCGGGGTTCAGTAAGCCAGGGGATGAAGAGTCCTGTCCTGAGGAAAACTCTTGTCGTCACTCAGTTCACGCTCTCTGTGATGCTGATCATCGGAACAGGTGTTATTCTTGACCAGATCGCGTATATGAAAAACAAAGACCTCGGTTTTCCTCAAGACAGGATCATAGTCATAAACATCCAAACAGGTCCGGTGAGTCGGAATCCCGATCCCGTGATGAATGCCTTACAGATGCATCCGAATATCAGCGATGTTTCCGTTTCAACAGGAGTTCCAAGTCGAATCGGTGAATTTCGGTTTTTTGTCCCCGAAGGGAGCGATTCGTCTCAGTCTCATGGCATGCATGTTGTTCGCAGTGATTTTGGATATTTAAGGACTCTGGGGCTAAAGACAGTAGCAGGCCGTGATTTTTCTAAAGAGATCCTTTCGGACTCTAATGATGCCTTTATTATTAATGAAACTGCTGCGCAAAAGATGGGGTGGACTCCTTATGAAGCTGTCGGGAAAGAACTGGAATTCATGACGGTCCGGAAAGGGCATATTGTCGGCGTTGTGCAAGACTTCCATTACCTTTCTATGAGAGATGCGATCGGCCCACTCGTCATAATGAATCAGAAAGAGGGATTTGCATTTGTCGAGCTACGTTTATCTGAGAATAATACCCGGGATAGCATCGAATTCGTAAAACAAACATGGACCAAATTCGAGCCTGGCCGAGAGTTCCGTTATTTTTTTGTGGATGAAGCGTTTAATGCGATGTATTTATCTGAAGAGAAAACCAGCCTGTTATTTTCTCTGTTTGCTCTACTGGCGGTAGTTATTGCATGTCTAGGATTGTACGGGCTTGCTTCTTATACCGTCCAGAAACGGTTCAGGGAAATCGGCATCCGTAAAATTCTCGGAGCTAGTGTGCCCAGTATCATTAAAAATCTCACCGCAGAATTCCTCATATGGGTGATCTTAGCTAATATTATAGCTGTACCTGCGTCTATCATAATACTCCAGAAATACTGGCTTTCCCGATTTACCTTCAATACAGGTGTTTCGATCTGGATGATTGTCACTGCTGTGGGATTGTCGGTCTTTATTGCATTTCTTACTGTTTACTTTCAGGCCCTCAAAGCAGCAGCTGCCAACCCTATTGACTCCATCCGTCTTGAATAGGCTGCTTATCCTAATCATGCGGATAAAGTCTGGTATATAAGAATGAGGCCACAGCATGTGCCATTCTATTCGGTATTG
>CAYFVQ010000207.1:0-2464 GCA_964346585.1 uncultured Eubacteriales bacterium
TGAGTTGAAAGTGTGATTAAGCATGGAGATTAAAGAGTTTTCAGAGAAGGCTCACGCTTTCTAAAAACGATTCCATGGCAGTTGAGGACGTAAACCTTCTATTATCATTCAATTAGATGAATCACATTTGCCCGATCCTTTGAACATGAATCAGTAGGTCGGCAGTTCGAATCTGTCCGGGCGTGCCAACAACCATGACTCGCCCTTAAAACGCTGATCATGCAGCAGCTAAAAGCTTTTCCGATTCAAGAAATACCTTCAACTCATTCACAATATTAAATTTCCCCAATCTCATGATAAGATTAGAAAAAAGTTCGATATCTACCTCTCGAGGCGTACCAGATGTATCCCCTTATTTCTAGGCTTTTCCTTAATTTTGTCTTTTAGACTACAGACCCGTATTTTCAGCAATTTTAAGCAAAGTCTGGCACATATTTGGCATATGGGGATGAAGTCTATATTTGATTTGACTCTCTACTCATAAATTATTATCCTATTGCCGAGTAAACTAAGGGAACAATGGGAATAAAGTGCCCTAAGTGTCAAACTGATAATCCTGATACACAAAAATTTTGTGGTGAGTGTGCCACTCCCCTTCCTTCCTCAAAGGAAATCCCTGTCACTGAGACTCTCGAGACTCCCACAGAAGAACTCACCAGAGGAACTGTCTTTGCTTCCCGGTACGAGATCATCGAAGAGCTGGGAAAAGGAGGCATGGGCAAGGTCTACAGGGTCGAGGACAAGAAGATCAAGGAAGAGGTGGCCCTCAAACTTATCAAACCCGAGATCGCCTCGGACAAAAAGACCATCGAACGCTTTAGCAACGAGCTGAAGATGGCCCGAAAAATAAGACATAAGAATGTTTGCGCAATGTTTGACCTTGGAGAAGAGGAGGGAACGCACTACATCACTATGGAATACGTGCCAGGTGAAGACTTGAAGAGTTTTATCCGGAGGGCAGGCACCTTAAGTACAGGGAAGACTCTATTCATAGCCAAACAGATCCTTGAGGGGTTAGCCGAAGCTCACCGTCTGGGAGTCGTGCACCGGGATTTAAAACCCCAGAACATCATGATAGATAGCGAAGGGAATGCCAGAATAATGGATTTTGGCATAGCCCGTTCACATGAAACGAAAAGTATAACTGGTGCAGGAGTGATGATTGGAACACCTGAGTATATGTCACCTGAACAAGCAGAAGCGAAAGACGTAGACCAACGTTCTGACCTATATTCGCTGGGAGTCATTCTTTATGAGATGGTTACAGGAGGGGTGCCTTTTGATGGAGAAACTTCTTTGGGTATTGCTATGAAGCATAAAACCGAAGAGCCTTCAGATCCGAGAAATGTAAATAATCTGGTGTCTGAGGATCTGAGTCGTGTGATACTCTGGTGTTTGAAAAAGGATAAAATGTCGAGGTGTCAAACAGCTGGAGAACTCCTTTCCGAACTCACAAAGATAGAGGAGAATATTCCCACTAAAGAAAGAAGCCAGAAAGGGGAGGAGCTCCGGTCTGAAGCAACGGACATATTCGACCGTGAGAACTCCATTGCGGTGCTCCCGTTTACAAACATGAGCGCCGACCCTAAACAGGAATATTTTTGCGATGGTATGGCCGAAGAGGTCATCAATTCATTGACCAAGATCAAAGACCTGAGGGTGGTGGCTCGGACTTCTGCGTTTGCATTCAAGGGGAAGAATTTAGACGTCCGCGAGATCGGCAAAAAACTAAACGTTGGGAAAGTCCTGGAGGGGAGCGTGCGAATGGCCGGAAACCGGATTCGCATCACGGCTCAACTTATCAATGTGGCTGATGGGTATCATATATGGTCGGAGCGCTATGATCGCGAGCTGGAGGATGTTTTTGCGATCCAGGATGATGTCACCCTCGCAATCGTGGACAATCTGAAACTCAAGCTTGTAAGTCAAGAAAAGGCGTCTGTTCTGAAACGCAGCACAGATGATGTGGAAGCATACAATTTGTATTTGAAGGGAAGCTATTACTTCCTTCTGTATGAGGGCAAGGGATTTGATGAGGCCATCGATTGTTACCAGCAAGCCATTCAGAAAGACCCGACATATTCGATGGCTTATTACGGACTGAGCGTAGTCTACATAGCCAAATCTTTCTGGGGCAATATTCCTCCCAGAGAGGCTATACCCAAGGCAAAAGCATACGCGAAAAAGGCTCTGGAGATTGACAACACCAACGGCGAAGCCCATGGCGCTTTGGGATTTATACACACCATTCACGACTGGGACTGGAAGGCCGCAGAGCAAGAACTTAAACAAGCCATCGAGCTAACCCCAAATTCAGCAATGAATCTAATGTATCATTCTTGGCTATTATCCAATCTAGAGAAGCATGAAGAAGCCATAGCTGAGGCGCTGCGTGCACAGGAACTGGATCCGATCTCGAGCTTCATCAATGCATTCATTGGCTTAACATTTTTTTTTGCTGGTC
>CAYFVQ010000208.1:0-3639 GCA_964346585.1 uncultured Eubacteriales bacterium
GCTGCATAGGCAATGGCTTTTTTTCTTTCTTCGATGTCTTTGATTTGAAAGTTGTAAGCGATTACGGCTACATCATAAAAGCCGCTGTCCGCCGCGGTGCGTAAAGCTTCCGGAACGAAACTATGCGTACCTATACCTAAAAACCTGGCTTTTCCCGCCTTTTTGATCTTTTCCATCGAATTCATTACAGGTTCAAACAGGACCGATTCTTTTTTTGCGGCAAAAGGGAGGTTAAAAATATCCACATAGTCCACATCCATTCTCTTCAGGCTCCCTTCGAATTCTTTTTCAAATCTGGCGATATCAGTATCTTTCGAAAAAACACCTGATTGATAATCTATCGGCTGGGGAATGACACCAGTCGCAATAATGATATCCTCCCTTTTGTAGTGTTTAATGACTTTTCCCACGAATTCTTCCGCTCGGCCGTTCGCATAGTATTGAGCCGTTGCGATGAAGCGGATGCCCGAATCCAGGGCTGTTCTCACCAAAGCTTCTGAGATGGCATCCATAGTTCCCATGCTGACGATCGGGAGCTTAATTCCTGTTTTTCCGAGGGTGCGGTATACATGCTTATGTTTTTTCTCGTTTCCTCCTTTGTTGGAGTCATCTCTTTTGTAACTCAGATGGGGAAACGCAAGTGCACCGGTCATACACGCTAATCCTTTGGATATGAAGTTCCTTCGATTCATACAGGTGTTTCTTTTGGCCATGATTCGCTCCTTTTTTGGTTTGTGATGATTGGCATTAGATGATCGCTATTAATATTGACGCTATTGTAATAAAAAAAGTTCGAGAATTGAAATAAATCATTTGTATCGAATAGTACTTGAAGTGGTGAAAAAGATGAATGCCTTAAAAGGTGAAAATGAGAATTAAAACAATAATGATTAATACGATCAGTACTTTATTCACCTAACCTTCCTAAGGAGCGTGTGCCTTCAGTGAGTATTACTGATTTCCAATCAATAAAATTCACGGTTGTCCTTTTATTTTTCATCGTCAAAGATAAAAAGCTCGTCGATGGAGGCGTTCAAAGCTTTGGCCACATCGTGAGCCAGTTTTAGAGATGGATTGTATTTTCCCTTTTCAAGATAGATGATGGTTTCTCTCCGGATCTTGACTCGTTTCGCCAGGTCTTCTTGAGTCAGGTCGTGCTTCGCCCTGAATTCTTTGATTCGTGTCCTGAAAGACATCACTCTTCCCTTAATTCTTTTTCAAAAAACTTTAACGAAAAGGAAAACGTCAAAAGCTGCAGTATAAAAAGCACGATGAGTGCATAGCTGTAAACGGAAAGATCCTTCATGATTCCTGCGATGACTGTGGCGATGACGAAAACCGGTATGGCAACAACAAAAGCGTTTCGTGCAGCTCTGTTGATGTTGGCCTCCAGCCGTTCGTCCTTAATAATCTTGCTGTAGATGAAGAAACCGAAAAAGCCGAAGAATCCATAAAATCCGATGTTATCTGTGAATATTCCGAGAATACCTAATATTCCCAGAAATCCCAAATATTTAAGCCACGATCCCTTCATCTTGACCTCCATATGTGATAATTACCTAACATTATGTTAGAAATATATAACAATTTAAGGTGTTTGTCAAGATTTTTTTGAGGTTGCCACAGAAATTGGGGACAGTCCCCAATTTTACTCATAGGTTGTGTTTTGTCTGCATAACTTGGGAAAGTCTATCGCATGTTTAATTTTTTTAATTGAGTTGTTCAAATTTGTTGAGATTTGAAACCCTTGTTGAGTGTGTGGTATGTTCAACCCAAAACATCTGGAAGTGTAGACCATGAAAATATTTAGACTTGTTCTTTTTTTGTCTATCTTTCTTTTAATTATTTTTTCATGTTCCAGGATTGAAGAATCTCCCTTCCCGTCCCTGCAAGAAGTCTCTGAAAAACCGGCAGGGGATATAATGTGGAAATCGGGTATCCTTGATGTGAAGGAGAAACAATACAAAGCAGACTTTGGGACTTTAACTGTTTTAGAGAACAGGGATAATCCCGATTCCCGGCTGATTCATCTTCCCGTAGTAAAGATACATGCCACAGGAGAGAATTCCTCTGAACCTGTCTTCCTGCTTGCCGGGGGGCCAGGGCAGACCAATATCTGGAAGTCTCCTCCAGTCTGGCTCCTGGAGAGTCATGATGTAGTCATGGTTGGATATCGAGGTGTGGATGGGTCTGTTTCTCTCGATTGTCCTGAGGTGGCCAAGGCGATGAAAGTGAAAGAATATCCACTTTCCCATGAGAACATTGAAAAGCTGGGAAGGGCGTATTATGCCGCCTTCCAGAGGATGAAGGAAGAGGGGACGGATATCGACAGTTACACAATGGTGGATGTCATCGATGATACAGAAGAAGTGCGGAAAAGCATGGGATTTGAAAAGATTAATCTCTACAGCGTAAGCTATGGAACACGCGTCGCGTACATCTATGGGCTGAGATATCCAGCAAGCATTCACCGGTCTCTGATGATCAGCGTCAATCCACCTGGGCATTTTATTTGGGAGCCTGAAAAAGTGGATGAACAGCTGAGATATTATGCTGAGCTCTGGAAAAAAGATCCTGATGCCGTTTTGCGAACACCGGATTTAATAAAGACAATCCGGAATGTGCTCGCGAACCTTCCCCAAAAGTGGCTCATTTTCAGAGCGGATCCCGACAAGATTCGCTCTGGAATGTTCATGTTCTTGTACCATAGGGACACGGCGGCACAGTTGTTTGATGCCTTCATTGCGGCTGAGAATGGAGATTACAGCGGTCTGGCCTTTCTCTCGTTTTTTTACGACAGAATGATGCCGGCAGCACTCAATTGGGGAGACAATGCGTCTAAAGCATTAAGCGCTGACTATGATCCAACACGGGATTATGAGAAAGAAATGATGCCACCGGGCTCGATCCTGGGCTCACCCATGTCAAAAATACTGGGAGGCCTGAAATATGGAGGTTGGCCGATTGAACCTATCCCGGAAGAATACAGGAAATTGCAGGACTCGGATGTGGAAACACTGATGGTCAATGGAAACATTGATTTCTCTACTCCTGCTGAATTCGCAAGGGATGAACTGCTGCCTCATCTGAAGAATGGAAATCTTGTTATCCTCTCAGAAATGGGACACAGCAGCGATGTGAGGAACATACAGCCGGATGCTTTTCAGCATCTTGCGGAATCCTTCTATCTAGAGGGAATTGTGGATGATTCTAAGTTTCACTATGAACCCATGAATTTCACTCCCTCTCAGAGCGCGCCGGAGATGGCCAAAAAGTTCGTGGGCCGTTTTGCTCTGATTGGAGGAGGAATTCTCCTTCTGATAATAGTCACCATTATATTGATAGTGTGGCTTAAAGGAAGGCGAAGAAAGAGAAAAAAACAAGGCGATATCTAAGATTTATCTTTTTATGCTCCCCTCCTTTCCAACTAAAAACTGGCACACTCCGATTTTAAAAATGTGGACATAAAATTGGGGACAGTCCCCAATTTTTTAGGAAAAGGGACATTCTCCATTTTTAGGTGTCATTGCGGGCATATTAGTCACAAAATGTTGGTGACAATATATGTATTTTTAATTAAATAAACAACATAGAGTTGATTTTTAGTGTGTTTATTGAAATGGTTCAATAAAGACAATA
>CAYFVQ010000209.1:0-3692 GCA_964346585.1 uncultured Eubacteriales bacterium
CTTTGCCGCTGAGATTGATGCGGTTGGACGAGATGCAGAAGGCACCCGAGACAATGGCGGCGGCGCGACCGGCCACAAGCCATTTATCCAGCGTAGATTTTGGCGTGGCCCGGGGGCAGGCAATGACGTGGACACCCTTTTTGCCGTACGCGCGGGAGTGCTCGAAGAACCAGATTTCTGTGCAGATGGCAAACCCGATCAAAGCCTTGTCTGTTTGTATCGGGACAAAATCTCTATCGCCCTTGTCATACCAGGAAGCCTCCCAGAATCCTTCCTCATTCGGCAAATAATATTTGGAGCGTCCGGCCTGAAGATTAGTTTCTTCTTCCCAAATAAACGCCTGGTTGAAGCGTTTGTTGTTTTGATTGATTGGGCGTGTTCCGAGAACTGTGGCCGGAGCCAATTCTTGAAAGCGAAACTCCCACTTTTCGTGCACGTCTACAGCCTCTTCCCAGATGGACGGATCATACTCCTTCTTCCAGGCAAACCAGGGATAAAAAGTCATCTCAGGAAGGAGCACAAAATCGCTTTTTTCGACTTTAACATGAGAGACTAACATCTCCCAGTTTCTGGCAAAATCGTCCGGCTCGTTATTCAATTCACAGACCGTGAGTTTCATCGTTAATATTCCCCTTTATGAGATTGCCACACTTCGTTCACAATGACAACTTATTCATATGAGATTGCCACGTCACTACATTCCTCGCAACAACAACCTTGTCGAAAAAAAAGGTTTTTCTATGCCTTTTCTATTTAATTGGGGACTGTCCCCAATTTTTACTGTCCCCAATTTTTACTCCAGTTTGTACTCATTTGAGTATCAACAGAGAAAATGAGTCTGACAGGACCAGATACTCACCACAGACAGTGATTCCAGCGGCCTCACCCGGCGTGGCGAATTGACCGATTACTTTCGGAGTCTTCGGATTGCTGATGTCGATTTTCTTCAAGCCAGTAATCTCATCTGAGACATAGGCATATCTTCCTCTGACAGCCACGCCGTTGGAAAAACCCTCGATTGGACATGAACCGACAATCGATGGAGCTTTCGGATCGCTGACATCGATTACCTGAAGACCTGAATCACCATCGGCCAGATAAGCATATTTCCCTTTGATGGCCACACTATACGCCAGGCCGGGCGTTTTCAGAGAACTCACAAGTTCAGGCGACGTTGGATAGCTGATGTCTATGATGTGAAAACCTGTATCGCTGTTGGCCACATAGGCAAAGTCCCCGCTGACCGCAAGTCCATAGGCAAACCCAGGCATTGAGTAAGAGCCTATTATCTCAGGCGCTTTCGGGTCGCTGACGTTTATGATATGAAAACCGGAATGGTCAGAAATCATATACACCAAATTCCCCCGTGTAACCACAGTCCTTGCCACGCCAGGGGTTCGAAGAGTATGGATAATATTTGTTTTTGATGGGTCCCCGACAGAGAAGGTCTTGAGTGACCATCTGTCTGTGATATAAACATATGTCCCGCTCGCCGTTAATCCATGAATTCCTCTCATCCGTCCCCTGGAAGCAACCACTTTTGGCGCAGAAGGATCACTGATGTCTATCACCTGCAATCCTGACAAATCTCCCACAGCATAGATCATCTTGCCGATAGCGGCTGACACAATAATTGAGCCAGGCGTGTAGTATAGACCTGTGGCCACTGGAGAAGCGGGGTCAGTTATTTTCAATAAATGAATGCCGGCAAAATAATCCACAACATAGGCATAGTCACCACTGACAGTCACATTCCAGGCCTCGTTATACATGGTGTACTTTCGGGTTGCCAATACATTCAGGGCCTTTGGATCACTAATATCTATAATCTGGAAGCCTCCATCATACAGGTTTCCGACAAACGCATGATTCTCTCTCACAGTCACTCCTCGGGCGTAACCGGATGTCAAAAAAGAAGAGACTAATTCTGGAGAAGAAGCACGAGTTATATCTATAACCTGAAGTCCAGGGGAACCATCCGCCACATAGGCCATATTCCCGGAAAGAGCTACGCTTTCAGCCGTACCCAGCGTGTCATACGCGCCTTCAAGTTGAGGCTTTGAAGGATTGCTGATGTTAATGATCTGCAGTCCTGAAGAGCCATCTGCGAGATAGGCATGATCCCCTCTAATTATCACTCCCCCGGTTGTCCCTGGTGTGTCCAAAGAAGCAGCCAGTTTGGGAGAAGAAGGTTTACGGATATCCACTATCTGAAGGCCCGAAGGACCGTCTGCCACGTAGGCATGGTTCCCAGCCACAACAACCTCTCTGGCTTCACCGGGAGTAGCGAAAGAACCCTTGAGAACAGGAACGGTGATATCAGAGACATCCACGATTTGAAGTCCTTTGACTCCTGCGGCCACGAAAGCGAGGTTATTCTTTATATCGATCCCAAATCCACCGCCAAGATAAAGTTGAGAGACGAATGCGGGTTTTCTTTTGTCCAACACATCCAGGATAACCAGTCCATTCAGGAAGGCGCAAAAGGCATGCTCGCCGACTATTTTCGCATCATAGGCTTTGGACCACAGGAGGCTGCTCACATATTCAATTCCCGAATCCTGGGAGGATTTTCCAAAGCCTGAGCAAGCCAGCATTATGATCAATGCAGTGGAAAACAGTTTTTTCATGGAAGAAATCATTTTTATTCTCCGCATTTATTCTGTTGTTTATGATTGCCACGCTTCATTCGCAATGACAATCATATTATCTCACTTTATTAATTTGGGACTGTCCCCAATTTAATTCAGATTAAAATGTCGTCTTTCCAGCCCAGCTTAATCAAATCAATTTTATTCGGGTCGCTCGTGCCTAACCCGTGCTTCACATCTGCATCCCGAATATGCCTGGGCACAGGCGGGATGGCTCTGTCTTTCCCGAGTTGTTCGGTCCGCTTGGCTATGATGAGACGTAGACCAGTCGCATCCACTGCCACCGGATCCTGGCCGACAATCAATCCTCCATAATCCCACACATAGCGCCGGCTGAAATGGTGGGGACCCCGTCCGTGAAACTGAGGGGTCAGGGCACAGAGAATATTCAACCGCGTTTTCCCTTTAACTTGAGGTAAATAATAAAGCGAACCCAGGTCCGAGCAACTGTTCGGGTGGTGGGCGGCCTGAGATTTGGCAAACATGATGTAGTTCTTCATGCAGCCGCTAACTCCAGCTAAATAATGAGTTCGGAGAGGCCGGACATTGATCAAAGAAGTGGAATTGACAAATATCGGGTTGGTCCGAACCGTGTGGTCATCAATACCGATATTTTCTTCCTTCACTCCGACATCGATCAGCCTGCGCTTGATCGCACTCTCAACCTCTGGCGGAGTCGGGAGGTACGACCAGACATTGCTCTTTATCCCCACAATCTCTCCCGGTTGTATTATCTTCTTAAAGGCCTCGACTGGATCCTTCGGACCAAATAAAGTCATAACCGCCTCATCCAGCATTTTCTGGATAACCTCTCCATTGATCCTGGAATTCTCATCCAGTGCATCCTTATGACGAATTAAAATGACTTTTGATTTCTTGACCTGTTGTGCGGGAAAACTCCATGCGGCTCCTAACACCGCCACAGTACTTCCCTTGATGAAATCGCGTCGTGTGATAACCTTTCCCATAGTCATATCACCTTTAATATTGGATTGGGATCGCGTTCTCAAACGCAACCCCTTCTTTCGCTCATTCATTCCT
>CAYFVQ010000210.1:0-10410 GCA_964346585.1 uncultured Eubacteriales bacterium
GATTGGATTTTTGCTCCCTTTTCCATAGCCTTTTCGTCTATCGTGTAAAGCGCATCGAGTACCTTGATCATAAAGCTGCCAGGAGCTTGTGCTTCTGAAGCCGCCTTTTCACCAGCAAGGCCAAAATAAGCCAGCCCGGTGGTTGTCGCCGTGACTGAATCAGGATCCACTGCCAGGAACGCTCCGATCATGACTGTTGCTGTGCAACCTGTGCCCGTGACATAGCCCATCAGTTCATGTCCGTTGGAAACTCGATAGATGCGCTCTCCATCTGTTATCAAATCCACTTTTCCTGTAATGGCCAGAGTGGTGTTCAGTTCCTTGGCGAGTATGAGGGCCGCATCCGCCGCATCATCCACGCTGTGGATAGAATCCACTCCTTTCGTTCTGGAGCCCTCATGGGCCAGGGAAAGCACTTCAGATGCATTTCCTCTAACCACCTGAATGGAAAGTTCATCAATCAGTCGCTTTGCGGATTCAGTCCGCAATTTCGTCGCTCCTGAACCCACCGGATCCAGGATAATCGGAACTTTCAACTCATTGGCTCGTTTGCCTGCTTTGAGCATCGAATCAATCCAGTAAGGCGTGAGGGTTCCGATGTTGAGAACCAGTGCGCCCGCAAAGGAAACCATTTCTTCCACTTCCTCTGCTGCGTGGGCCATCACAGGGGAAGCGCCGCTGGCGAGCAGTGCATTGGCCGTGTAGTTCATGACCACGTAGTTCGTGATGTTATGGATCAGAGGTTTTTTCTCCCTTAGATTCTTTAGGTTTTCTACGGCTTTATGTGCCAGATTCTGGTCAAACATACTCTTCTCCTTATTTGACAAAGTGGTCCCACCCTGCAGGCTTAATACGACGTTGGCTGCCATCGGGAAGTTTTAGCTGGAAATCTCCGGCTGTATCTGTCAGTCTCCCGACCTTGGTGACAGGTGCGTCACTGACGGCGGCGATAGTCGAATGAATCTGATCTTCATGTTCAGGGGAGCTGGTAATGATTAGTTCATAATCATCGCTTTCCTGCAGGAATAGTTCATGTGGATCCATCTTGAGTTGCAGAGCAGTCTGCCGAAGGTTCTCACTGATGGGAAATTGTTCTTGAATCAACAGAGCACCCACACCACTCTCCTGGCAGATATGTCCCAAATCCCCCAGAAACCCATCGCTGGTGTCGATCATTGCAGAGGCAAGCCTGGAGTTTGCCACTGCTAGTCCCTCCTTCACTCGGTGCGAGGGGACATTGAAGGCCTGTACTAAGGGATGCTTCTGCAAATCTTTGGTCGGTTTGGAACGGAGCATCAACTGTAAGCCAGCCGCGGCTTGACCCGGATACCCCGTCACCAGGATCGTATCGCCGACTCTTCCAGTTGAACGGCGTAAAAGCTTATCCTGCTCAACTTCACCGATTAATGTGATATCGATGAAAGTGGCATCCATCGTCTTGGTTATGTTACCACCGATGATGGAGGCTTCAAACGGATTGAGTTCCATGATGAATCCGCAATAAATGGCTTCCACATCTGCAACAGGCGTATCGGCTTTGAGTCCCAATGAAACGAGCGCGTAGAGAGGATGACCTCCCATAGCGCCGATATCGCTGAGATTCATGATCATCGCTCGACGTCCTAAATCTAGAGGAGTGATGAAATCGGGCAGATAATGTCGGCCTTCGACAAGACAGTCACAGGTGACTAACTGTTCGTATCCTTCCCGAGGTCGGAAAGAGGCTGTGTCGTCCCCGATTGCCACCGTTACCTCAGGAGAATGAACACCCTCTTTTTTTACGATTTCGTGAATTCGATGGATTAATCCGAATTCTCCGATGTCGGCTAGAGTTTTGGGCATGGTGCTCTCTTTATTCTTCCGATTGCAGGGCTTGGGAAAGTTCCCTGGTGGCTTGTTCGGGATTCTCCTGACAGCAGACGGCAGAGATCACCGCAATCCCTTGGGCTCCCGCTCTGATCACTTCTGGTGTGTTCTCTACAGTCACACCTCCAATGGCTATAATTGGAATGGAAATTGCCTTCACCACTTCTTCCAGAAGCGCGATTCCAGTGACAGGTCCTGCATCGTCTTTGGATGTTGTTGGATAAACAGGACCGAATCCGATGTAATCCGCTCCTTCTGAGAAACATTCCTGAGCTTCCTCAAGGGTGACTGCCGATCCACCTATGATTCGGGTTTCCCCCAATAATTTTCGGGCGAGCGGAATGGGGAAATCATCCTGCCCCAGATGCACGCCGTCTGCCTCAGAGGCTATCGCCACATCCACTTGATCATTCACGATGAACTTGACGTCAGCCTCTTCACACAATCGTTTCATTTCTTGACACATTTCAATCATCTCTCGAGTCGAACCAGTTTTCTGACGGAACTGGATGGTATCCGCCCCTCCTTTAATCGCCAACTTTGTGAGTTCCACGTGAGTGAAACGAGACTGCAGCCCTGTATCTGTAAGTACATGCAATCGACCGATTTTTTTCATTTTTGATTCCGGGATATTTTTGGATTATCTTCCTAATGTCAGCTCAGTATAATTTGTTATTTTTTCCGACTAGGAATTTATAGCACAGGCAAAATTTAGTGTCAAAATGGGTGAGGTCATTGGCAGATACGCGCCATTAGTGACTTGAAAGGATATGGAATGCTTGAATTGTAGCTTTACTTTGTGAGAAATGTATCTTCTTTTTAGGATATGCCGGAAGATAATCTTCGATTTTTTGGAGCTCTGAGTTATTTTTTTTCAGGAACAGGATGTTTTATCTTTGCCCATTTGGTGTCGAAATCAAAAGTTTTTCCATGGGCATTCTCATGACAGGAAAGACATTGCTTTTTGATAGCAGCGGTCGATTCATAGACAATGAGGCCATTTTTAACGGATTCTTCCCGGTTTTTCATGATACTCAGCTTTTTGTAATCGCTTCCCGGGCCATGACAGACTTCGCAATTGACTCCCTCTTCTTTCAATTCTGCGGCTTTTTCAAAAAGAGGAGCATGACATTTCAGACATTCTGGGCTCTCTATTGGATTGTCTACTCCCATTTCTTTGGCTTGCGCAGGAGCTTCTGATGAACTTAACGCAGCAAAAGATTTAGAATGCGTGCTTTCTTCCCAAATTGGATGTTGCCTTCCTTGTTTTTCACTTTTATGGCAGATTTTGCACTTGGCAGCGCCCACATAGGTGAATTCCTGGCTAAAAAGACTGAAAATGAAAATACATGCCGTGAAAACGATGAGTAATGACAGGACTTTTTTCATTAATTACTCCTGATTTTAGTAATTTTTAATGATTACATAAATAATAATAGCAAAATATGTGCCAAGATATAAGTAATTTATTAAGTTACAGTAAAGAAAGGGATTATTAAGATAAGGAAAATTTCTAAGGTAAAAAAAGTGCGCGATTTGCCCCAATATTTGAAAAAGACTCAAGGATTATTGGTTAAAATTTTTTACAAGTCAGAAAGATTAAAAACTTATTAGATACTTTGCTTTAGAATGTTTGAGCTGATTGTTTATGATCAACAGATGATATCTGATAAAAATTTTAAATATTTTTTTACTCTTAATTGCGTTTTCAGTATAATATCACATTGAAAATATTGAAAAGATAATTTTTATAGAATTAATGGGACTTAGTGAATAAAATACCTCCCGAGCAATCGATGGGAAATATCTTCAAATGCTATGATACGATGAAAGGAAAATTGAGGATGAGAATTTTTTATAGGGCTATATATGTCTCACTTCTTTCGTTATTCGTAACAGTTGCTTCAAGCGAAGCAAGGACTTTTCAGGAGTTTTCATGCACGGATTGTCATGATGATACGAAGGTCACATCTCCTTCCCATAAAGATTTTGATTGTATCGATTGCCACTCCAACATAAAAGAAATTCCGCATAAAGAAGAGCTTCTGAAGGAGCTTGGCGGACTAGGACTCTGTTCCCAGTGTCATGAGGAAACGGTTTCTCACCTCAAAACCAGTGTTCATGAAAAAGTAAACTGCCAGACCTGTCATGGATCGGCTCATGCTATCCCCAAGCCTTCTAAACAACCATGCGTGTCATGTCATCAGGCCGAGTCCACAGCCTTCCAAGAGAGCATCCACGGCGAGGCAATGGAATGTGTGACGTGTCATGCCGATTCTCACAAGATCATTCCTCAATCCAACCTGGATTCTCCTGTTTCACCTTTGAAACAGATCGAAACATGCGGAGAATGTCACGATTCCCCACCACAGCTCATGGAAGGTTTTCTAGAAAGCGTCCATGGTCGAGCTTTAGTTTTTTCGGGCCTCACGATCGCACCCACTTGTGCGGACTGTCATGGTGGACACGGTATTTTTCCGCATACAGATAGCCGCTCCACAGTCTCGAAAGGAAAGGTTCCTGAAACCTGTGGTTCCTGTCACCGCTACATTGTTGAGAAATGGGTGGGAAGAAGCGCCCATGGCAAAGGTTGGAAGAAAGGTGAAGATATCCCGAACTGCATCACCTGTCATACTTCTCACAGCATTGAGGAGCCTCGAATCGGGATTGCTCGATTAAAGTTCCCGGAAACCTGTGGTGGCTGTCATGGTGAGAGTTACTCCAGCTATAGAGACAGCTTTCATGGTCAGGCGACGGATCTTGGCTTTATTACTGCGGCAACCTGTTCTGATTGTCACACGCCTCATGAGAATTTGCCAGTGGAGGATCCAGAGTCCTCTGTTTCTTCCACCAATTTGCAAAAAACCTGCGGAAAGTGTCATGGAGAGATAACCGCTGATTTTGCCACTTTTAATCCTCACTTGGATCCCGAAGATCCCGATCAAAATCCTAATGTTCACAATATCTGGCTCTTCATGAGATGGCTTATCATCTGTGTCTTTGGATTTTTCGGGGTTCACACTCTTCTCTGGCTCCAACGCTCCCTGGTGGGTCTTCTTCGGGGAGAGTTTAAAACTATAAAAAGGGAAAATGATGAGTACTTTCTCAGGTTTACTCCAGTTCAACAATGGATCCATGTCACCATAGTTGTGACTTTTCTGATTCTCGCTGCCTCTGGACTTCCCTTAAAATTTCACTTTTCTGGCTGGGCAGAGACTCTTTCTGGATTTCTGGGTGGAATCTCCATTGCTCGCGGTTTTCACCGTTTTGCTGCTGTTCTCACTTTCGGGTATGCATTCTTCTTTATTGGATATGTTTTGTATCTTGTTTTTGTTAAGAAAGAGTGGAAGATCCTCTCCGGATGGCGTTCCTTGACTGTCCGTGGAAAGGATTTTAAGGATCTTTTCAACAACTTCCGCTGGTTCCTGTATCTTGGTCCTCGGCCCAAGCTTGACCGGTGGACCTATTGGGAGAAATTTGACTTCTATGCTGTTTTCTGGGGTGTTCCTGTTATCGGAATATCAGGATTGATTCTCTGGTTTCCTAAACTCTTCAGCCAATTCCTTCCAGGCTGGGCTTTAAATGCAGCTTATGTTGTTCATAGCGATGAAGCGACTCTCGCTATTGGATTTATTTTTCTCTTCCATTTCTTTCACAATCATCTCAGACCAGAAAATTTCCCATTGGATCCTGTCATATTCACGGGACGGCTTCCGCTGGAGCGTTTTAAAGAAGAACGACCAGTCGAGTATGAACGTATGGCAAAAAGCGGGGAGCTGGAAAAACGCTTGGTGGGGCCTCCTTCAAACTGTCACAAGGGAGCGGCTTACATTTTTGGTTTCATCACGTTCGGCATCGGGATTTTGTTGATTATCGCTATACTCTGGACGACCTTCGCCTAAACTTTCCATTACTCACTTTAGTGTCTTGCACACAACGAGAAAGAATGGCCACACATAGCTCAGTGGCTTTGATTATTCAAGGCATCCAATACCTATAAAATAAAGAAATTGATTTATTAAACCTATTTTTGCTTCTTCCAAATTCCTCAAGATATTTTCATCCGAAAATTGACTGAAGTTTAACAGGCCTCTTATTTGATTCCTCATGGGTTTGAAAAAATTCAGGTAAATTTCTTTATTTGGATAGTTTTATCTAAAATATTCATTTTTTAAAGGAAGCACCAAGATATTAAATGTTAGGCGGGTGTCTTTTTATCGATCTGTCTTATTTTAAGATAGAGAGCCAGGGCCAAAAGAAAAATAAAAGCAGTAGCGATAATCAGGCCAGTTTTTCTGAATTTTGCTTCTCTCAATGCCGCTTCTCCTGCCTCGATCACTTCGTCAACCACAATTTCTCCTTCATCGATTTTTTCTTCAATCTCCACGAGAGAGAAACTGTGAACTAAATTTCGGGCAAAGATCAAGGCGGTATTGGCTTCTGTCAGTTTGAATTTAGGTTCGCTGACCTCTACACCTTCTCTGTCAGCCTGCTCCAATAAATTATCGGCGGTTTCGATCTTTTCAATGAATCCATCAAGTTTCTCTTTAATGCGGAAAGCTATCTGGTAGGGGCTGGTGTCGGGTTCATGACACTGCATACAGACCGCATCCTCTCCAGTTCCAAGCATGTCATCTGTGGGCGGAAGGATCTTATGGTTTCCGTGACAGGCTTCACATTCGGATATCTCCAATTCATCAAAAACTTCTTTATGAGGACTCTGGGAGAAAAGCTCTCCTGCACTCGGATGGCACTGACGGCAGACATAGGCGATTGACGTAACTTCAGGGGGAGTAGCGCCATGATTCCCATGGCAGTCATTACAGACAGGAGCAGAGAGGTCCTTTTTTTCTAAAAGGGCATGAGCATGAACACTTTCTTTGTAGTCGTCCCACTGGGCTATGGAAATTTTATAGTCTTTCATGTAGCTCTGATCAGAGTGGCAGCGGCCGCAAGTTTGAGGTATGTTCCAGGGGAAAGTCCAGGATTTAGGGTGAGTGGATGCTTGAATGCCATGAGTGTTGTGGCAGTCTGTGCAGACAGCGACTTTTGTATCACCTTTTTCCAAGAGCTGGCCGTGCTCGCTTGTCCAGTATATATCTTCTTGGTCGACTCTCAAGCTGGGATTGAAGCGTCTCATGTAGCTGGAATCAGAATGACAGGATGCGCAGAATTCAGGAATCTGTTCTCTTGGAGGAACACCTATGAAAGATTTGTCTTTGACTAGACCCATGTCCTCTTCGGCAGGATTTCCTCCATGACAATCCGCACAGCTCAATCCAAATTGCTGATGGATATCTGTTTTGAAATTCTCAACCGGCTCCAGGAGTTCGTCTTCAAGCTCCATGTGGCAATCGAGGCAAGAGTTGGATTGTGCATAAAGACCGGAATAGGAAAAGAATGTGGTAAGAATGACAAGACTAAATGAATAAATTATTTTTCTAGCTTTCAACAATTTCATTTCCTATAGCCTTGGATGAAGATAAGTTAATGCCGTCATTACGATAATGTAGAGGAGAATAATGAATCCTGCGACAGAAAAAACAGGACTCTTTTTTTCCTTGGCTGCTTTGCGGTCGATGAAGGGAACAAGTATCCAGAGCAAACCCCCTATCATAAACCCAAAAATGCCTAGAATTTCTCCCTCTATGGAGAAGATATGAGCCGGGATGATTTTCAGGGTCGTGAACATGAACGTAAAATACCATTCGGGTTTTATTCCCATAGGAGTGGGAGCGAATGGATCCGCTTTTTGACCGATCTCCCAAGGAAAGAAAACACAGAGAACACCGATAAGAGCCAGGATGAGCATCCAGCCCAGAGCATCTTTCAGGATGAAATTCGGGAAAAAGGGGACCTCTCTCACTTTGTCTTTAGCCAGACCTATGGGCGAACTCATCCCGAGAATCTGAACAAGAAAGACATGAATTCCGAGGAATACCACTGTGAACAGAGGAAGAATGGCCACGTGAAGCCAGAAAAAGCGTGAGAGGGTGGCTCCTGAAACCTCTGGCCCTCCGAGTAGAAAACTCTTGATGGGCTGCCCGATCAAAGGTATGGTCCCTGCAATGTCAGCTCCAACGCGTGTGGCGGACAGGGAAAGCTCGTTCCAGGGAAGAAGGTACCCACTAAAACCGAAAAAGAGGAAAATCAAAAGAAGAAAAAAGCCGGTTATCCAGGTCAATTCTCGAGGGGGACGGTAGGCCTTCATGAAGAACGAGCTGAACATGTGGATAAAAATAGCACCTATCAAAATGTTTGCCGACCAGCTGTGCACAGAGCGTATCAGCCAGCCAAATTTCACCTGACTCATGATGAAGTGAACGCTTTCATGAGCAGAATCTATGGAAGGCGTGTAATACAGGAGAAGCATAATCCCTGTTAACACCTGAATAACAAAGAGAAAAAGGCAGATGCCGCCGAAATAATACCAGAAAGAGTGCTTGTGTTCCGGAACCTTCTTTTTTTTGGCGAACTGAGCAAGGTCTGAGATTTTAAACCGGGAGTCGAGATAAGAATACATATTTTGAAAAAGCTTTTTCATCTTATCCTTTTTTTGAAACAATGATGTCTTCTCCGGAGATTTCAACATTATAGGATTCTAGGGGCTTAGGAGGCGGTCCTGAGACAACATTCCCGTTAAGATCAAACCTTCCATTATGGCAGGGACAGAGGAGAGTGCCTGTGTCACTCTCAAAGACAACAGTACAGGTGAGATGAGTGCAGATGGCTGCGAAGGCTATTAATTCGCCCTCTTGAGTGTGTATCAAAATTCCGGGAGAAGTGCCGAATTTAAAAATTTTGGACGTGTTCGGAGCGAGTTCGCCCAGCTTTGCAGCTGTTATTGTTTTTATAACAGCTTCGGTCTGTTTTGTCGGAAGGATAAAGCTGATGATCGGGTAAAGGAAAGCGATAACCGTGCCTGCTAGACTCCCTCCTAAAAAATAATTAATAAAGCTTCTTCTCTTCATCTGTTGTATTTTCCCCTAATGATTTTAGATTATTCTGGAGATTTGTCAACATTTCTTCTATGGATAAATAATTATGAATGCCCATGCTCCCATCGAGTTCGATTGTCTCGAGAGTTTTTTCTATTTTTATAATCTGAGTCTTCTCCTCTTCAGTTAATCTGAGTTTTTTCTTTTCAACTAAAGTATTATTGAGAGAAGCGATAAGGTCTTTGACTGAATCCTGCCACTCTGTGAACATATCCGCATAGTCCTCTTCATGGCAGTCGAGACATTTGTTCTTATCGGAACGAAAGATCTGGTTCTGCGGGCCAATGTGGCAATCCGTGCATTCTGCTTCGGCTTCAAACATTATGTCTTTGGGGATTTCATAACCATTGAACGTTCCCCCTTTGTAAAATTTCTTCTGGATTTGATGACATCCTGTGCAGTCCTTTGATGTATCCCTATGGTGACAGACAGCGCAACTCTGTTTTGTGGCCACGAATTCACCATGTTTTCTGACATTCGAGTGGCAGGCATCACATCGTATTTTCTGCTCGATCAAATGTTTCTCATGAGGAAAATCAAGACCAAAGATTTGTCTGTTGATTTCTTCGATTCCCGCGTGGCAATTGGAACATTGTGTGGGAATTTCCTTTGCTACGGCCAGAAATTTTTCAGGTTTATAAGATGAACCGATCATCTGAAGAGCCTTGATGACATTGTCATAGGAGGCAGAGAGCAATTCTTGGGAGTATTCCACATTGTGGACACTTTTTCCTCTGTCCACAATGTCAATGTTGAAAGCCGCTTCTTCAATCAATTGAAGAGCCTTGTCTTTCTGGCCGCTTTGAGTTCGCTGGATTTCCTCGTTTGCATTCTTATAAATGACTCTGATTTTTTCCAGTTTTTTCTCAGTCGAGATTTGCCATTCCTCCATGATTCGTGCAAAACCCTTTCCATGACAGGATTCACAGGCTTGGGCTTTTGAGGTGAAAGTTTCACTCTTTATCACCTGGCCGCCTTTTTCTTCATGGAAAATATGACAGCCCTTACAGCTCAGTCCCTTTTCAAGCATGATATTGGGAACAGGATGTGGAGTTCCCTTCCCTCCTTCTCCGAGAAAGAGGATTTTTTGAGCCTTGTGATAATCTGTATGGCATGTCAGGCAATCAGAGATAGAATCGATCTCCTTGATGATCTTGTGCTGGATTTCCAGGTGGCATTGGTTACATTCGATTTTACTATCGAAAATATGAGTGTAGTGCATGAGGTCTGTATCATCGTATTTATTCAGCCTCTCTGTTTCCCAGTGGCACTTGTAACAGTTTTCACGAGGAACCTCTCCATCTCCAATGATGGTGTTGCTGTGACATTTATTGCAATCATATTCATTACTGAAAACAGGAGAATGATTGAATCTTGAGGTCTTTTCTGAAATCAAATCTTCCTTGTGATGGCAGTGGTCACAATCGCTTATTTGAGGGTAATGCTCGCTTTCTTTGAAATGACAGATGAAACAACTGCTCTCAGTCACGGTAATGTGTTCTCCCTGGACAATCTGAGAATGGCAGCTCGTGCAGCGAAGCTGTTT
>CAYFVQ010000211.1:0-13836 GCA_964346585.1 uncultured Eubacteriales bacterium
TCCAGAAGCTTTCTGGCAATCTCTTCCTGTTCTTTTTTCTCAAGAGGCTGGAGCTCGAGGATGAGCATGAGGTTGTTTATGACGGATGCTTTAAGGAAAACAGAATGTTCTTGAGGGAGATAAGTGATTCCAGCCATGGCCCGGTCAGGACTTGTAAACTGGGAGATGTCTTGTTTATCCAGAAAGATCTCCCCTCTGTCTGGCTTGATTAGGCCCACGATCATCTGGAAAGTTGTCGTCTTCCCGGCCCCATTTCTTCCCAGAAGACCTATAATTTCTCCGGAGCGGACTTCGATATCCACTTCTTTCACCACGACCCTGTGGTTGTAGCTTTTGGTGAGCTTTTCGGCTCTCAATACAGACATTGCGGGAACCCTGTTCGTCAGCTAAAATACTAAAGTCATTCCACCCTGGTGTCAAGGCACAATGAAAAAGGTCATCAGCGCATCCCGGAGGACAGATTTGGTGGCGTTCTTTCCAGGATGGCTGTCAAAAGTACTCAAGGAAGAGAGAGCGCGTGTGCTTGGACCTTCCAGGCAGACCTACACTGTTAATTTAAACCCTGAGGTGGTTCACACAGTTGTCCTCTGGTCTAAAAATTTTTCCAATCTCATCGAAGATAAAGACGGCCTGCGTGCAGCTCTTCAGAAATACGATCAGCTCTATTTGCACTTCACCATCACAGGGCTCGGCGGAACTTTCATCGAAAAAGGCGTTCCTCATCCTCTTGCAGCGCTTTCTCAACTGGACTCCCTGATTGATATAGCGGGGACTCCCAAAAGAATAACTGTCCGGTTTGACCCTGTTGTCTACTGGGAGGAGAATGAAGAGGTCAAAACGAATCTCTCGAGTTTTAAAAGGCTGGCACCTGAGCTAGCTGCCCGGGGAATAGAAAATATACGGTTCAGTGTGGCTCAGTGGTATGGAAAAGCTGTGAGGCGTGCAGCCAAATACGTGTTTAATTATGTCGACCCCTCTGAGGAAGAGAAAAAGAAGGTGGCCCGTTCTCTCCACCAGGAAGCCAGACGCTGGAAACTGAACCTATATGCCTGCAGCCAGGATTTCCTCTCGACAATCCCCGGGATTCAGCCCTCATCCTGTGTGGATGGCTTTCTTTTGAGCCGCCTACATCCGAGTCAAGAAGAGGTTTCAACAAAAAAAGACAGGAGCCAGCGCGCGGAGTGCCGGTGCACAGAATCAATCGATATTGGAAGCTACACGCAGTCCTGTCCCCACAGCTGCTTGTACTGTTATGCGAATCCGAGGATCTAGGCGGGAGTAAACCCTTTTTCCAGGCGGAGGAGATATTCCTTGAATTCCAATCCCAGTCCGAATCCAGTCAGGCCGCCGTCAGAACCAACAACTCTGTGGCAGGGGATGATGATGAGCAGAGGATTGCGGCTCATCGCTTGGCCTACGCTCCTGTATCCCTTATGTTTCAATCTGTGGGCGAGAGATTTGTAGGTGGCTGTTTGGCCGTAAGGGATTTTTCTCGCTTCCAGCCAAACTTTTCTGTGGTACGGAGTTCCGACAATGAAGTCGAGGGCGAGGGATGTGAAGTCTTCTTTTTGGCCCTCGAAATATCTTTTAAAAAGTCTTTCTTCCTCTCTGAATGGCTTGTCATTGAGTTCGAGAGGGATTCCCTTTTTTTTAAAGTTACTTTTGATCTCTTTGAGGTGGCTTTGGTTCTTGATGAACGTAGCGATGCTCAATCCCTTATCGGTCTTGGCCAGGAAAATTTTCCCGCGCGGGATGTCCAGGATAGAGTAAAACATAGACGATATTCAGATCCCCAGAGCGAGCCTTTCTGCAAGAGCCGAGGGCAGTCCTGCCTCCAGTATTTTTCTTTGGGCTTCTCTGATTTCATACTCCATGCGGTAGAACTTAATTTTTTTTGCATCAGAGTCGTAGATGGCAAAGGCGGCTCGGTTGTCCCTGTCCCGGGGCTGCCCGATGGAACCCGGGTTAATGAGGTACTTCATGCCCTCTTCGAGTTTGACTTCGTTGCTGTCTCCCGTCAGAAAGGTCCCATCCACCATGTGATCTTTCTCCGTGTAGACAAACGGAAAGTGAGTGTGGCCAAAAAGGCAGAGTGGAGTGGTCACATGAGCGAATGCCTCTGCGGCATCGAATTCGCCGAAGATATAGTGGTCTTCATCAAACGGTGCACCGTGGCAAATCAGGATATGCTTATGGATAGTTACCGGTCCCTTTTTCAAGTTGCAGAGGTATTCCATGTTTTTTTTCCGGACGTTTTTCTTTGTCCAGTGAATGGCTGCGGCCGCGATTGGATTAAAGGTCTGGATAGAGTCATGGTCACAGACAGCTTTATCATGGTTGCCCCGGATTATGGAAAGAGGTTTGAGTGCGCGCACCTTCTGGATGATTTCATTGGGGTCCGCACCGTATCCGACCAGGTCGCCGAGAAAAATGTAGTGGTCGATCTTTCTTTTCTGGGCAAATTTCAGAAGAACGAGCAGGGCTTCCAGGTTTCCGTGGATATCGGTGAAGATCAAATAGCGCATCTTAGGCTGTTTTTCCCTGTATAGTATTGTACATTTTGTGGGCCATATAAGAGCTCCTCACCAAAGGCCCTGACTCAACGGACTTGAACCCGAATTCAAGGGCAATTTCCCTCAGCTCTTCGAATTCGCTAGGAGAATAGTATTTTCTGACAGGCGCATGGATTCTGGAGGGTTGCAGGTACTGGCCGATGGTCAGCAGGTCGCAGGAAGCCTTTCTCAGGTCAGAAAAGGACTGAACGGTTTCTTCTCTGTTTTCTCCAAGACCCATCATGAGTCCTGATTTGGTTGATGCACCCAGTTTTTTGGCTTCTTTCAGGACGTGTAAGGACCGTTTATAATTCTCAACCGGGCGATTGATGCGGGAATAGCCGGATTCAGTTGTCTCTATGTTGTGATTCAGTGTATCGGGTTGGGCGCGGATGACAGTCTCCAGAGCCATGTTGTCACCCTGGAAGTCCGGTATCAAAACTTCGACTTTGACACCGGGGATTCTTTCTCTCAATGCCTCTATAGTCCTGGCAAATACAGACGCTCCGCCATCGGGCAGGTCGTCTCTTGTCACTGAAGTGATAACCGTATAGCGGAGACCCAGCCGGGCTGCAGCTTCTGTCACTTGATAGGGCTCGTCTGAAAGAGGCGGGGATGGATTCCCCTTTTTAACTGCACAGAAGGCACAATTGCGTGTGCAAATATCGCCGAGTATCAGAAAAGTCGCTGTTTTTTTTGACCAACATTCAGAGATATTGGGGCATTTCGCGCTCTGGCAGATGGTGTGGAGTTTTTCTTTTTTCAGGATACGGGAGACATAAAAAAAGTCTGGCTCAGAGGGAAATTTCACTTTCAGCCAGGGGGGTTTCTTTATGGTCTGAATTTCCTCAAGGTTCAATACTATGCCTGCTTGTGAAAGAATAATTGATTAAATTAAAGATAGTTTTGGGCCCAAAGTCAAGGAAAAATCCTAATACTCTATATCTCTGTCTCGCTTCATGCGCCTGCGCATCCGCTTGCGTGCCTGAGCGGCCTTCATTCTCTTTTTCTCCCCGGGCTTGTAGTAGATTGAGTGCTTTTTAATCTCTTTGATGATCGCCTGCTGCTGGACTTTCCTTTTGAAGCGTCTGAGTGCGCTTTCGATCGATTCTCCTTCTTCAACAACGATAAATGCCAAAAGTACTCACCTCCTTGTGGCTGTGTAAAGGATTTTATAGCTGAATCTTGCCATATTGTCAAGGTAAACGCAAAATTAGACAAACAGGAAAGAAAGCAAACTTCAGTAAAAACAGTTAGGAAAGAGGGAATAATAAGGGGTCGGAATAAGGGTTCGTGCCTTAACATTCAACATTTATAAAAAATGGTACAGGCCTTACCCGCATTAGAAGATTGAAGCATAAATATAAGATCTTTCACGCTCATCATGATTAGGCTTGACTCCGAATAATGCAGAATGCTCATATGCGATCCCTAATGATTGCTTCAAACTTAAACCATTGAATTTCGTATTAGAAAAGGAAGGGTGATTGTTCGTTACGACTTGAAAAAATTTTATCAATGATTTTTTATTATTCCGGAGAGATTTTCAGGCCTATGTTTTGGATGCCCAGATTAAATCCATATAACGGGGGAAATAAAAATGAGGGCTATCACAATGAAAAAGGTCTTACAAGACAGCCATGGCTTAAAAGGAATTGGGCTGTTGATGATGCTCGTTATTCTGGCCTTTCTTTTGGCTGGGAGTGAAAAAAAGTTACAAAGAGCAGATGGAGGTCAACAGATACGTTCATCGTACTCAGATAGCAGCCATGAAAGTGCTTTGGCGAAGGAGATAATTGTTGTTCATCTTCCAGGGCTTCCAGAAGACGCGAAAAAACTGGAGATGGTTCTCATCAAGCCTGGCTCGTTCACGATGGGATCATCAGAGGAAGAATCTGGGCGTTCGGGCTCTGACTGGCCCCTCCATGAAGTGACAATCACCAAACCATTCTACATGGGAAAATACGAGGTCACACAAGCCCAGTGGGAATCAGTTATGGGGAATAATCCTTCTTATTTCCGCGAAAAACCAAACAATCCTGTAGAGAAGGTGAGATGGCGCACCTGCCAAAGATTCATCAAGAAGTTAAATTCTCTCGGTCAGGGAACTTTCCGTTTGCCCACTGAGGCAGAATGGGAGTATGCCTGCCGGGCAGGCACGATGACACGGTACTCATTCGGTGATTCGTTGGAAAACGCAGATAAATACATGTGGTGGGAGGGGAATAACGGACTAAACGGGACGAAAGAGGTAGGATTGAAGATGCCGAATCCTTGGGGATTGTACGATATGCACGGTAATGTCCTGGAGTGGTGTGAGGACCGCTGGGAGTTGCCAAACAATCGAGGCCCTCAAATAGATCCGCAAGGACCCTCATCGGGCTCATCATTTTTCTTTCTATGGACGAATCGAGCCTTTCGTGGCGGCAGCTTTAGAAGTCCCTCTCAAGACTGCCGCTCATCCCATCGCTCCCGTGAGCAGTCGATCGACTTTCATTACAGCTTAGGCTTTCGGCTTGTAAGGAAGTAAAGTTCAGCTTTTTTCTTGGAAAAAGAAACGATTATCCCTATAATTATACCGACAGATCTAAAATCAGGAGAGGCGTTATGAACAAAAGGAGGAAAAAATGTTCTGCAAGCAAGATTTAAAAAGATGCCTGGTGTTTATTCCCCTCGTTATTGTCATCGGTATACTCGCAGGATGTGCGGCAAAGACCGCCGATCCTTGGGGTGACCCAAAAACCGGACTGATCCTTCAGTACCGGATGGCGGAAAATCAAGTCCTGAAGTACCAGGCATTGGCTGAACAAACTCAGAATATGGAAATCATGGGCCAGTCAATTGACACCCAAAGCTCAAGCGAAAGTGGGTTCACGATAAAATCAAAAGGATTTCAAGAGGGCAATCTTATTCTGGGAGTGACCGTTGATTCTATGAGCATGAAAATCTCCAGTCCCCAAGGAGAGCTATCTCCTGATGTGAGTACCGTGCTGGGAAAAAGTTTTGAAATGACACTTTCTCCCTTGGGAAAAGAATTGGATGTATCCGGGGCTGCATCCATTAAATACGATATGGGCGCTGCCGGAACTCGAAGTATGGAGTCAAACTTCCAGGCCGCATTTCCTGACCTGGCCGGAAAACCAGTCAAAATCGGAGATACCTGGACAAGCACAGACACCATCACTGAAAAAACAGATGAGCTTGAAGTCCGGATCAATTTCGAAAGTGTGAATACACTGGAGGGATTCGAGATCGTGGATGGACTGGAATGTATCAAAGTGACGACTGATGTCATAGGGACTGTTCAGGGAAAGGGTGAGCAGATGGGCATGCAGTTGGCGATAGAAGGAGAAGTGCAAGGCAAGGGAACATGGTATTTTGCCTATAAAGAGGGCATCTTTGTTAAGGATACAGTCAATTTCACTTCAGATTCGACTATTACCACAAGCGGCGCTCAGGCTTTGACGATTCCTGTGAACCAAGAAACCAGGATGGAAACGAAACTGGTTAAATAGCCCGTCGAGTGAGCCGAAAAAGCGAAATTATTTTAAAGACGACAGAAAATATTTTAGAGATTTCTTCTTCCTGGGTAGCTCTGAGGAATAATTCAAGCTGTTTTTTAAATTGTAGGTTTAGGGTGCAATCCTTTTTTACGCAGGAGACAGTGAATTGATAAAGTACATTTTTTGGAGTGTTCTCCACAACAATAAAAATATTGCTCTGACTGAGGATTTATCCAAATATGCCCAGGGAGAAACATTCTGGAAGGCGGTGTTGAGCCTGTGCGAGACGCTCGAGGAGTGTATTCCGTCCGGGACGACAGAAGAAAGCGACTTCAATGCCCGCTTAAAAATGTATTATGAAACCGGAGTCAATAAAGTGGAGATATTCGTCGAACAGGAGAGCAAGCGGTATGCTGTTCGATGCGCCAACAGCCGGAGTTTCATTGATGCCAATGATGAGCAGGATGCCTTGTTTAAATATGTGGAAGTGAGGGCAAAAACTTCCTCAGTCAATACCGGAGACCCGACTAATATCTGAATCCATCATACTCTTCCTCTAAACAGAAATAACCATAAGCTCCTGGATTGTTCAAAAGAGATTGAATAAAAAAAGCTAATCCCAACATCTTCTCCTTCTTTTTCTCTCCATGATCTCGCGCGGAGAATTCCAGGATCCCATAAAAAAATAGTCCAAATTCCTTACGATTTTTTCAGGAATGATTAAGTTGATTACTCGAAAATTATCCCGAATAATGAAAATGAGACTTGATAAAGGAGTGCAAAATGAGAGTACGATTGAGATTAGGCCTAATGTTTGCTTTTGTCATTCTGGTGAACGGTTTACCTGCTTTTTCGGAGGCGGCTCCAGAAATCTTCCGAATTCCCAGGATTGAGGGCATTATTGTGGATGGCTCCGCTGATGATTGGGGCAAGCAGGGATTCCGTGTCGAGATATTGGCCAGCCCTGACGGCCGGACTTTGCCTGTGGATGATTTTGACGTGAAATTCCGCCTCGCCTGGGATTTTCAAGGTCTTTATTTACTGGCCATAGTGCACGATGATATCGCCGTAGAGGACGAGGACCTTCTCCGCTTGTGGCGCGCAGACTGTGTCGAGCTCTTCGTCTCCGAGAATTTGGGCTCGATGAATCGGTACCAATTGGTCATCGCCTCAGGAGCAGCCCCTGAATTCGAGTCCCTACGCCATAAGATTTATGATTGGCGGCACCCGCGTTATAAAAAATCAGAACTGACTGCCCAATCCGGCAGTCGGGTACTCGATGGAGGATACATTATCGAAGCCTTGCTGCCTTGGAGAAATCTTGGCGTCAGCCCTGGTCTAGGTATGGAGCTGGCTTTTCAATTCGTGGCCAATGATTATGACGGAAATGCACAGGATCCGAACGGCTCTCTTCGTGTTGCCTGGTTCCCCGGCGTTGGTCCGAGCAGCCGCCTCAACATGCACCGTTTGAAGCTTTCCGATATGCCCAGCGAAGCTGTGTTGTGTCGTGTTGACCGCGAGGTCAGTCTGGATAGTTGCGTGATTTCCGTTCTCGGTTCGAACGAATTGACCGGGATACTGGTGATACTTCGGAGCGCTGAAGAAATCATCGACCAGACCAATCTGGAAATCAAAGATGGCCGGGCAAAGATCCGGTTTTATCTTGATGCCAGCAAATATGCAGATGAGTGGCCTCAATTGGATGTCGTCGTGGGCAAAAAAATCGCGGCCGCGTTCGAGAGCTTGCCTAACTTGGATAGGCTCCTGGAAAGATACATCCAGACATTGGGCGGGCGGACAGCCATAGAGAAGTTGACGTCACGAGTGTGCTCAGGAAAGTTTGTCGATGATCTGTCGTGGACAGATCCTCCGGTACAGGCTAACCCTCTGGAAGCGTTGGCCAAAATTCCTGACAAGTGGGTGATGACACTGAAAATCTCGAAAGGAACCGAACAGAATGGATTTGATGGGCGTATAGGCTGGAAGGTAAATCCCGACCGTATCGAACGAGATAGCCGGATGAGCCGGTCCTGGCTCGGCTATCTTCTGAATCCACAGGGCCCCCTCTACATAAGGGAGTACTTCCCGGGAATGACTCTGGAATCCAGGGAAATGTTCGGAGGACGTTCAGTATACGTTGTTAAAAATAAGACTCCGAATACGCTGTATTTCGATACCGAGACTGGTCTGTTGAATTGGATTGGTTCAGCTTGGGAATTGCAGGACTACCGTGAAGTGGATGGAGTCAAGTTCCCTTTCCGCGTTGCCACCAGCCGGAAAGGCGGGGAAAGCTACTTTGCCTTTGACAAGATTGAACACAATGTTCCTTTAGATGATAGGCACTTCGCTATTCCCGATGCCGGAGACGTGTTTGCTGATGCTTTTGAGGATATCGAGGATTCGAAAGTGCTCCCGATGTTAAAGATGAAAGCTCTGTCGTACGAACACGGAGAAATGAACATTCCCTGCCGGGATGGCCGCTTTCTCTATGACCTCATCATTGACAACAGCTACACGCGCGGCCTGGAGATTGGCACGTTTAACGGGTATTCAACGCTCTGGCTCGGATTGGCTTTTCGAAAAACAGAAGGACGTGTGATCACCATAGAATATGACTCGGTGAGTGGCGAGGAAGCCCGGAGAAATTTTAATAAGTCCGGATTGGAGGATGTGATCGATTCCAGGATCAGCGATGCATTCGAGGAGATTCCGAAGATCGAAGGAAATTTTGATTTTATTTTCATAGATGCCTGGAAACCGGATTACGTCAAATTCCTGCATCTATTGAAAGACCGGATAATGCCAGGAGGTGCGATAGTCGCGCATAATGTCACCAATTACGCGCGAGACATGCAGGAATTTCTGGAGGCCATCCGGAATGAGCCCAGTCTCGAAACGACGTTTCACGAGATAAGTGCCGAAGGCTTTTCCGTAAGTATAAAACGTAAATAAAATAAAAATGGCAATATCGCATATCTGGAAGCTTCATTACTGTATGAATGGATTTAGTGATTTAATTCTGCCGTTGAGGGAAAAGGTTCATCATTGGATGAATACATTATTTGTGCTATCGTATTTAAAGAAATTTTCGAGTGTGGAGAGAAGTTGTGCACATTCTGTTGATTGAAGACGAACCCAAGGTCGCCAAGGCGATTCGTCAAGGATTGGAGTCCGAGAATTACCAGGTAACCGTGGCGGCAACAGGGGAAGACGGATATTTTCTTGCCACTACCAAGGCCTTTGACCTCATCCTGCTCGACCTGATGTTGCCCGGACGAAGCGGGCTCGAAATTCTGACATCCCTTCGCAAGCAGAAATGTCAGACACCGGTGCTGATCCTTACGGCCAGAGATGCTGTGGAAGACCGAGTGGAAGGGCTGGATACAGGCGCTGATGACTACGTGGTCAAGCCTTTTGCCTTTCCTGAGCTTTTGGCCCGTATACGGGCGCTGACTAGGCGCGGCAGGCCCGAACAGGCCCTGAGATTCAAGCTGGCTGACCTGGAACTGGATTGTGTCACCAAGAAGGTCACCCGTGGAAAACAGGAGATAGGCCTGACGGCCAAGGAATTCGACCTGCTCGAGTATATGCTCCGCCATCAGGGACATGTCGTGTCACGCGAGATGCTGGCCTGTGATGTCTGGAAGGTGACGTCCCGGGCGACCCCCCTGGATAACGTGATCGATGTGCACATCGCCAGGTTGCGCCAGAAAGTGGATGCGCCTTTCAAGAAGAAACTGTTGAAGACGATTCGCGGAGTCGGATTTGTCCTGAAGGAAGGAGATACATGATCTTGGGAAACTTAAGCATCCGCCTGCGGCTCACTCTTTGGTACACAGCTGTTCTGATCGTTATTCTCTTTGTCGTATCACTCGGCAGCTATTTATTCATGCGGAGCCGGTTGGAATCCGAGGCGCGGAGCAGGCTGGAAAGCAGCTATGCGACTGTTGAGACCGTCATCAGGAATTCGAGCGGAGACCTAATGGACGTCTACCATCTCGGGCAAGAGAGTATATTCCAACTTTCTCGAGATGAAAGAGTGGTCTATCAAACGTTAACCTGGCAGGATAGATTGTGGACAGGAACACCAACAGACAGACGTTTCGATGGGTCCAACTCCTGGAAGTCTCCAGAGGGTTCTCTCTTCTGGTTGAAGAAAGGGATAGAGGATGATTCCGGCTTCGAGATCATCGTGGCCCAGGATGTCACCTCCACGATGGAATACATCAAAAGCCTGACTGTTATCCTGATGTCCGGGATCCCCTTTGCGCTCATCCTGGCCGTCCTGGGCGGGTACTTTTTGGCTGGGCGCGCTCTCTCCCCGGTCAAAGCTGTCACAAAGAAAGCAAGTGAGATCAATGCGGAAAACCTTTCGGAACGCCTCCCTATACAGAATCCTCATGATGAGATCGGACAACTTACCTCAGTCTTCAACGATACTCTGGCTCGTCTCGACAGCTCATTCAAGCAGCTGCGCCGCTTCACATCCGATGCCTCCCATGAGCTGCGGACTCCGCTGACATCGATTCGCAGTGTTGGGGAGGTGACTCTGCAGGGATCAATGGACAGGAAATCCTGCCAGGAAGCCATAGGAAGCATGCTGGAGGAGACAGAACGGCTCACTCACCTTGTGGATAACTTGTTGACCTTGGCTCGGGGAGATACAGAAAAGGCCAGTCTGACTCCTCAATATATGGATCTCAGCGTCTTAGTCGGTGAGGTTGTCGAAGAGCTGCGGATACTTGCAGAAGAAAAGAATCAGATCCTTTATTCAGAGTTCCAGTCATCGGTCATGGTGACTGCTGATGAGAGCACACTCCGGCAAGCTGTTTCCAATGTCTTCCATAATGCCATCAGGCACACACAGATAGAAGGGCATATTGAGGTTCATACAGCGAAGACAGAAGACGGAAACGCCGTCATCGATATCCTAGACAACGGCCCGGGGATTCCTGATTCTGAGCGCACGAAAGTGTTCGAGCGATTTTACAGGGCCAGTGGAACCCGCTCCACGGAGGAAGGAGGTGTGGGACTCGGCCTGGCTATTGCCCGCTGGGCGGTTGAGGCCAATGGGGGCGCGATTACGTTCCTCGATAAAAAAGAAGGCCCGGGAACCCACTGCCGAATCACTCTACCTGCGGATGAGATGGAGCGACGTTGACGGATGACAGAAAGATAAGGTTTTCAGGCAAACGGAATAGATCCAAGAGGATGCAAACCGGGATTAGGTGATAAAAGCAATACAGGGAAGGAAGCCATGAAAATATATTCAATCAGGGATTTTGCAGGCAAATGGATTCAAACAGGAATAGTGATTATTGTTTTGCTGTGGATTTTATCGGGTTGCGCGAATTCTAGTCATAAATCCGCGGAAAAAGTTGGGCAGGACAGAGCCGAGAAAACGAAAGGAGAGGAGATTTTCTACGATGATGGTTTACCCGAGGCCCAACATTCACCATGGACTTCTAAACCAGGCAGCCAGCTCGCGGTTGTATTCACCCCAACATTCTACCCGGCAATCCTGACTAAAGTGCGGTTTCTGGTTGGTATTAGCGGGATTCCAACCACCGAATTTCGTGTGAGAGTATGTGGAGGCACGGTTTCTGACGGTCCGGATGAAAGCCATGATCTTTTAATATCTGAGGTGACGGCATCTGCAGAATATGGAAATAAATGGGTGGAAGTCGATCTTTCTGACCAAAATATTCTTCTCACGAGCGGAGATTTTTGTGTCTCCATGGAGTGGCTCACACCGCCCGGAAACCACGGAGGGGACGCTCAGTTTATCGGAGTGGACTATTCGAAGCCGGATGGACGGAGTTGGTGGAAGACCGATTCCGTTTCAATGTGGGAAAGAATTGAGGAAGTCGCTAATGTGGGTGACCGGGATGTGATGATCAGGGCCACAATTGAAAAGAAATAGTGCTGTCAGCGGCCCTAAACGGGCTTTTCATAATAGACGTACATCTTCCCAATTCGCTTATAGCTAGATAATGATTCACATCTTGTGCTTTCGTTTTTAAATAAGATTCGAGTGATAGGATTAAGACACAGTATAAGGGGGAAGAGGACTAGGAGCGGTTTGAAAAAGTATTATGTTTATTAGTTTCGGCGACCTTATAAAGATAGCTATTCTCTTTTTCGGGATATTATGGTGTAAAGAGATTTTTGGCCGTTTTCGAAGTGATTTAGCCGAGTTCAAGGATTCAAAAGACAGCACCACAAGACCAGTCATTCTCTTTTTTTGGGCTGTAACACTTGGCTTTATCCTTTTTGCCCTCAATTTTGTTTGGGGCCTTGCCAAGCGCTTTATTTGGCCGATGGGTTGATAATCATCATTCTTCGAACACGTCCATAAATTAATCTGGAAGTCAAATCCCCAGGAATCTCTCTTTTGCTCTATGTTTAATAGGTGTTTTATTCAATCCGAATCTTGTAATTACTACCACATATAGTGTAGAATTCAACTATATCTAAATAAGCAATTTTGCTAGGAATGCTAATGAGCGGGGTGATTATCAATTTTCTTCTCCTATTTAGCAAATTAACTATGGGCCACTATCAGATTGGCTTTGCGCCAGATTTGAGCCTCATCGAATTCGATAAAAGGAGGGAATAATGAAAAGAAGTCAGACTGTGATTTTTTTGGTTTTGGTCTTGTGGGGCGGTATATTTTTTATGACCGCCTGTGGTGGCGGCAACGGTGAGGAGGATGGAGATCAAACACCCACGCCTTCAGCGCCGAATGCGCCGACGATTGAGGATATATACGCAGAGAATAGGGAGTTAGTGGTGCTCTGGGATGTAGTCAACAATGCGGATACGTACAACCTCTACTGGAACTCGACCGGAGGAGTGACGACGTCGGATACCAGTGTCTCGGGTCTTCTGACGCCCTACTACGTCCATACCGGGTTGAGTTTATTCAAGACCTATTCCTATGCCGTCGCAGCAGTGAACGCCGGCGGAGAGAGTGGACTCTCGAATGAGATGAGTGCCTTGGCTGCAGGAATACCTGAAGAGTTATGGAAGAGGATTGCTGCAGATACCCAGGATTTAGATCTTCTTGGTAATTCTGTGGATTCAAGCGGAGATTACGCCGTGGTAGGTGCGTATGGTAAAGACGGTGCCGGGTTCGATCGCGGAGCTGTCTATGTCTTCGAGCGGAATTACGGAGGGATTGATAACTGGGGCCAGGTGAAGAAGCTGACCGCTTCGGATGCCGAAAACAATGATTATTTTGGCTATTCCGTGGCTATCGACGGAGATTATGTCGTAGTCGGGGCATTGTACGAAGACAATCTCGGGTTCGATCGCGGAGCCGCTTATGTCTTCTACAGGAACCAGGGAGGAACTGATAACTGGGGAGAGGTCGCGAAGTTGATCGCTTCGGACGCCGCGGATTCTGATGAGTTTGGTTATTCCGTGGCTATCGACGGAGATTATATCGTGGTCGGAGCATATAGAGAAGACGGTGCCGGGTCCGATCGCGGAGCTGCTTATGTCTTCTACAGGACCCAGGGAGGAACTGATAACTGGGGAGAAGTCGCGAAGTTGACCGCTTCGGATGCTGCAGATCTTGATCAATTTGGCTTCTCTGTGGGCATAAGTGGTGATAATGTTGTGGTGGGAGCCCGTCTAGAAGACGGTGCCGGGACCGACCGCGGTGCAGCCTATGTCTTCAATCGAAACCAGGGTGGAGCCGACAACTGGGGACAGGTGACAAAGCTCACAGCCTCGAGTCCTGAGAATGCGGCTTATTTTGGATATTCTGTGGCAGT
>CAYFVQ010000212.1:0-6173 GCA_964346585.1 uncultured Eubacteriales bacterium
GCGGGATTTTAGCATTGATTGGTGGCATATCCTCTATTGGGGTTGAAGGTCATGGTTTCTTTGATAGTTTCATTGATGGGCTCATATTTTTTTTGCTTCCTGGGGCACTAATCGGAGGAGTAATTGGTGCAATTGTAAGTATTTTAAGTGAAAGAAAAAAATCCAAATCGAAGGAATGACTGATTCAGAAACCCAAGAAGTACTGTTTAAATTACGCAAGAAAGCTCGTATTCGTAATTATAAATAGGGGGAAATATGAAAAAACTGGTTATCTCTTTAATTCTATTAATTATTTCAATTCCTACTTTTGCTGAAGAAAAATTATCATTTATAGAAAATTTCTCATTAGCAAAACACTCAGGAGATAATATTCGTAAAGATTTTGAAATTGACATCTTCTCAGACCGAACCCACCTCTTAGGATTTAATGCTTTTGAAAACACAAAGCAAAACTGGTGGGATAAGTCCAATATCAGGTATGGACCACAGCAACATTTAAGTTCAAAGGAAGAATCAGAATCTTTGGCTGAATTATACTTGAAGCGACTGGCAGAAGGATCTAAAAAACGCAGGGAAATTGGGGGTATTATAGGATTGATTGCAGGTGGCGGCTTAATTGCTTTAGGTGCACCAATGACCGAGGAATCAGGAGAATGTGACCTTAGCCCTCTATTGGGCTATCCCCTTGTAATTTTGGGAGCGGCTTTTGTTGCTGCTGGAGCATTAGCTTTGTCTATTCCGAGTCCTGAGGAACGGAAACTAAAAAAAGTAATAAGCATCTCTGACCCTGTACAAAGAGAAAGGGCTAGTCACGAGGCCTTGTCATTGTTCGCCGCCAGGGGTCGGAGAAATCGGATTATATTTCGTATATTATCCACGACCATGGCTGTAGCTAATACAGCCCTTATTTTTGGGGAAGCGCCAGAAACTGCTATCTTGGCACTCCCCTGGGCTGCATTAGCTGTCTGTTCTTTTACCGTGAAGAGCCGAGCAGAAAAGGCATTTCAAGATTATTTGAAAGAAAAAGAGAGTGAGCAACGAAAGGAGTTGGCACTCCGTGTAGGTATTATACCCCATGGTGGAGTAAAAATAAGCTTTGCGTTCTCATTTTGATTGCCCTTTTTTTCGTGTTTGAGCGGGTATAAATAAGTTTTTATGTTCGAGCGATTGAGGCAATTGGAACCCAAATTCCCTAAAGCCCTGGCTTCTCGTTAGTATAAATAACGCCGTACGGTAATCTCTACAAAACCCGATACCAGAAAAACCTGAACATGCGATGACCCTTTTTAGTTAGGGGAGTAATAGGCTTTTGATAAATTTCCCTACAATATTTTCAAAGGAATTTCTCAATAATTTTAGTTCATTACAACAATGCTTTCCTCGATTGACATAAGATTTTTTATTCTGTTTTCTGTCGCCAGTTAAGCAAAGGAGGGATGAATGAATCCCACAGGTAAAAAACTCATATCGTTGTTTCTTATCTTCACTTTTATGATGCTTTCTGCAAACTTGTATGCTAAAGAAAGGCGAGGAGCTAAGCTGATTATTAAGAAAAAGGACGGACAACAGGTAGAAGGTGAACTCATTACAGTTAAGCCAAATTCACTTCTTCTATTGAATTCAGAAGGAAAAGATGTATCTGTTGATATTGCGGATATTAAGGTAATTAGAATTGTGAAGAAATCAAAGGTTGGAACAGGAGTTGGCATTGGATTAATACCAGGTGTTGTCTTAAGTGGAATAGCGGCGCTCGCGATAGAAGATTGGGACTCTCTCGAAGCCTTAGGTTTACTTATCACAGCAGGTATTGCGGTTGTTGGTGCGATAATAGGAGCAATAATTGGAGCAGCCGCAGGAACAGATAAAACAATCCAAATCGAAGGAATGACTGACTCGGAAATCCGAGAGACTCTGGATAAACTACGCAAGAAAGCTCGTCTTCGTGACTATAAGTGATAGATCAGAATACAGTTAAGATAGACCAAATTAAGTTTGTAATCAAACACATGCTAGAGAAATATTGAAAGTTCAGCTGAGCAATAAAAAAAACCTAAACACTCGATAACCCCTTTTAATCCTCCTTAAAACATCTTGAGAAGGACGAAGTAGAGGACGAAACCCTTGATGCCGTTTCCCACTACCGGCATACCAACCTCGAAACGGAGTATGGCGTTCAATCCTGGGACATTCATGGTGCCTGCCAATGCGGTGCCGGAGAAATATCGATTATTCAAACCTGTAAAGCGGTTTGAGACCCAAATGGAATCATAATAGGCTTCAAGGCAAAATACCTCGCCCACACTGTAGCCGTAGGATAAATTAAACGCCAGGGCGCGGGTGGCCTGGACCACTCCAGACTGGAAACCGTGCACGCTGAGCTCGTTAAAAAAACCGAATTTATAGGCGCTGAACCGGTCCAGCCGCAGGCCGTCGAAATAATTGGCATTGACAGAAAGCCGCCGGAAAGCGGAAAAAAAGAAATCCTTGGAGAGAGTCACTCTCCATCTCTTGAACGATACATGACTGGGATCGAAATGGGTATTACCCGGCTCTCCCCAGAAACTCCAGCGATTCCGCCGGGCTATCTCTCCCCACAGGGCCAACCGGAATCCCTTATAATTGGCGGTTAACCGGGAGCGCCAGCCCAGGATCAGGCTGCTGCGAGGTACGACAAAGTCTTCGCCAGTCGTCTTTGCTCGAGCAAAATGATAATACTCCATGATCAGGAAGGAGGAGTATTTGAAATATGTTCCCAGGGGCAAGCCGGCGCTGACCTGGAACCGTATGGGCCACCGTTTCAGCCGCTGGAACTCCGATTCCATGCCGTCCCTGTACACCCGGCTAGAGAAGGGAAAAGCGATCGCCACCAGATTGGCCCCCAGGTCCATCCGGGTTCCCAGGAAAGAGGGATCGCTGTAATTGGCAGTAGCCATGGTGCCGCCTAATAAGACATTTAACTGTCGGCCCTTACCTCCCAGGTTAAAATTCATGTAATTAATGCCCAGTATGGGGATGGGGTAGGAAAAGGAGCTGTCGTAAAAACTGCCGATCACGCCGAATAACTGGGATCGCTTCGCCGTCCACTCCACCTCTAGCTGCCCGGTCGTTTTATTTTTAACCAGGTAACGCAGCCCCTGATCGGTATCCCGGACCATCTGGAATTCCGATCCATAGGCCTGCGCTTGCTGTGATTCAAAATCGGGAGGATTCACTGTTATATCCGAAATCAAGACTTTTCGTTCTACATTGGAGATACGCCCGGCGGTGGAAAAGACCTGCTGTCCGACGACCTCTACCGGCAGCCGGATATCCGGTGCCCCTAGTAGCGGCCTATACCATCTTGTCTCTACATTCGACAGGACCTCGCCTTTTAAATGGAGCTGGATCAGATGCTCCTTGTGGATCGCGTAATCATCTGAATCGATCCAGATTCTGCCCCGGTAAAGGGCTGCTGCTTCATCTGCTTCACGGGGTTTGAAATCAACGATGTAGACCGAATTATCACCGATACGGGTACGCCCCTCCAGGGTATAAGAATAGTCTTCCGTCAGGTAAATATCCAGCGGCAGAGTGTTCACTTTCTCTGGCTGCAAAAGAGGAATTTTAGGCACCTTTTTGCTCTTCCACAGCACGCCGTTGACCCAGAACTCCCGCCAAATCCAGTCGTAAGGAAAACCGCGCCGGGCAAACATCGGTCCCTTTATGGTCAGGTCAAAAGTCTCTTTTAAGTTTGCGATCCGCAGTCGCATGGAAGTGGTCATAGTGGCGGTGTAGGTCTTCAACTTATTCCGCTGTGCCGCCTGCCAGGCCCGGGTCTGAGCGACAATTTCCCCCGCCGATAATTTATACTCACCAGTGACCGATACGCGGTGCCGGTAAACACCATCTTTCGTTTTCCTCGGAACCAGACTTACCGCCAACGGATCATCCCCCGGCTGCAGGAATAAAGCCGCGGAATCTGGATAGATTTTAAAAGTACGCTTTAATCCACTGATCAGGTTCTCAACCTCTGCTTTTTTATAAAGACCTCTTTCCAGGAATACCCATAACTTTCTTCCCGGGTCGCCATCGATGAAGAACAGGGGATAGTGGCTGTCGGATCTGAAAAAAAATGGCAAATCGATTGTGTTCCCTTCGTCGCCTCTGACTTTTACAGCACTTCCATCCCTATACAGGTCAGCGTCCAGATACGTGGAAAAATGAGAGATTAACGGATATATTTTATTAATTTCCCCAGCATGGACGATGCAGAGTGAAGTATTGGCGGACCTGTGGATCACCCTCTCAAGGAGACAGGAAATGATTCGCACCGGATCGACTCGCTCTTCTCCCTCTGCTTCTGCAGGAAGACAAATAGTCTCCCAAAAGCGGATATGGGGAGCTTTCCGATAAATTTCCTTTTGAATATCACCAGCCACGGGAGATTTGAATAAAACAGCATCGACATAGGGTGACGTATCGGGATGGACAGCCAGCAGTTCAACGTTTAAAAGAGACCCCGGAGACAGCTCTTCCCCCTGGATAGGGAAGGTGACGGCCACCTCGATACTCCGACGCATCCCCCGGGCCAGGGAGGTTAAACGTCGAATCACATAGGAGATGCGGTTGAAATCTTCGATTATCTCCCAGCCGCTGATGGCCAGGTGCGAAATGTGTTGACACTCTTCCAGGAGATGAGTCAAGGATTCGATATCCCCCTCATCCAATAATGAACCGTCCGAAGAAGAACTTAAGCATAGATCGAGCAGGACCGGCACTCCCGTGGGAGCCAGTGAGCCGGCGGAGGGCCATTCATCTGGGGGAAATGCCATGGGAATCACCACCAGCGGAGGATTCTTAGAACGGTCTAGATGCAGGGAAGAAAGGGCACTCCAGGAGATGTTGTCGCTAGTGGGCCGAATCGCCAGGCGCAGTGACGCTGCTGGTTCTTCGGCACCGAGCAAAGGTCCCCATGCCATCAACCAGAATGCAACACAACATATTATGACTTTCACAACCCCCTTGGTTGCGCCCATTATATCTTTCCCAATAATAAAAAAAAACAAATCAAATTACAATCCATTTAAACTCTTGTCATCATCAAACCGCTGAAATCAATATTGCGGAACGCGGCCGTAAGATAAGCGCGATTCTTAGGGTTTCTCTTTTCTTTGCATTATAAACTCAACATTTTGCAACTGAGCTAGTGGCGATTTTTTCTTCCCTGTTACTCATATAAATTTAATTTTCGCAATTTGTTTTCCAATATTATCCCATGTCTCAGCTTTTTCGATTTCTTTGTTGTGAATTTTCAGTGATGTGGCTTGGATAAAACAGACATCCTCTAATACAGAAAGAATCATTCCGAGCCCATGCTCTGCAACCAGTGCTTGGATGATGTCATATATCTCTCCCCTTATCTTGATAGCCTCTTGGATTATTCTGTTGTCTTCCATATTCCCCCCCCCAAAAAATTGGAACTGATATTCTATAAGATAAGGAAAGTCCGCCGTACCGTCAAGATAATTACAAAAATATGGGAATATAATTTCAACAAAGAGTTTTTTAGATAAAAATTTTTTATTCGTGTCAGGAGGAATCCGTAAATGCAAACCTCTGGGAGTTCCTGAGTCTCAATCCCTTGATGCGGCAATCGTTATGAAGAAAGCTCTGCTCTGGTATACGAAAAAATTCCGCATGTGCAGCCATATTGACACTCTACCCATAAATTATTATCCTATTGCCAAATAGCCTGAGGCAATAATGGGGATAGAATGTCCTAAATGCAACACCGAAAACACGTCTGATTCTCAATTCTGCAAAAGCTGTGCAACACCTCTTCCTCTCTCAAAGGAAATCCCTGTCACAGAAAAAATTGAAGCACCTAAGGAGGATCTCGTTATAGGCTCTGCCTTTGCGGGTAGATATCAGATTATTGAGGAACTGGGTCAGGGTGGAATGGGAAGAGTTTACCTCGCCCACGATGAAAAACTTGATCGGGATGTCGCACTCAAATTTTTAGATGAGTCATTTAGAAAAGATAATAAGGCCAAAGAACGGTTGCTTCGTGAGGCCAAATCTGCCGCGGCTTTAGATCATCCATTTATTTGTAAAATCTACGATGCCGATGAATCGGAAGACAAGACATTTATTGTCATGGAGTTTGTCAAAGGTGAAGACCTGAGTGAAAGAAT
>CAYFVQ010000213.1:0-9084 GCA_964346585.1 uncultured Eubacteriales bacterium
CACAAGCCTAATGGTAAATGGATAACGGAATTCCTCGCCCTCATTCGCCTTCACGGCTGCGATGATGACCAGGATGAGAAAAGCTATTCCCAGAGCGATCAACAGGATAATTCCGATGAATATTATGGTCAGAATAGCTGCAAAAATACAGTAAATAGTGAACGATATCTGAAAATTCAGGGATTCTTTTCCCTGGTCATCGACAAAAGACGATTCATCTTTCTTGACCAGCCAGACGATGAGTGGCCCGAATATATTTCCAAGCGGGAAGATGAACATGGCCAGTGCCGAAAGATGACACAGCATTCCCCATGTTCTTTCTTGTTTTTGATCCATCTTTGCCATCCCTTAACCTCCTGCCACTTGTAAACAATCCAGCCTTAGAATCAGGATAATCCTAAATTATCGATTTCTCCTTGTCAATTTAAATCTCGAGGGGAGATACAATCCAGTCTATCAAAGCTGCATTTCATCAGGCCAGCATAACCAATGTTTTTTGGACATAGGTTCTGTAAACGAGATTTTTCTACTCACCTTCTTCCCTCTTACCCATAGCGACACCTATGGCGACTTGGATAACCGAATTCTTGACCGCATCTCCTGGATTGTTTCTGATAGTATCCGTCAGCCCTAAATAGTATCGGAGATTGATATTGATGCCTCTTTGCCCCTGAATACTGTACTCCAAGTTGAAAACCAATCCAAAGTCAAAAGATTTAAACTGGGATTTGACATCGTCTCTGAAAATGAGATCATCCTCTTCGAATACCTCTGAAACATATTTGTTCTTGGCCCCTGTCAGTATTCCAAACTGAGGGCCAATTCCGAAGCTGATTTCCTCTCTGAATGAGTACTTTGCAAGCACGGGTAGAGAGACATAGGTGAGTTGAGTCGTGACTTTGGCTTCCGTAATCAAGGGATCGAGGTTCGGATCCCCCAGTAAAACAGGTGAAATCCCTTTGGCTCCCATGGAACATCTAAAAAACACTTCTGGCTGTAAAGCAAACTTTTCGTTCATTTTAATGGTCCCGTATAATCCCAACGCCAAACCCGGCTCCATTCGACTGTCAACTGTATTGGTCAGACTTGAAAGATTGGCGGCCAGCCTGACTCCCAACTCAAAGTTTTCAGAAACCAACTTATTTCCAAAGAGGAGCCCGAGCAACACTTGAGAATTGGCTACATTGACAACCATCAAAACAAAGAGTACGACAATAATGATTTTTTTCATCTATGTCTCCCACAGAAAATTTGGTCCACTTGAATTGCCCATTGGACTGGAGTCCAATCCGTGAAGCTTCATCATTGAAAGTAAAGGGGTTAAGTCTGACACAAAACGGATCTAAAATGCAAATCCTAGGAGAAACTTAAAGGTCGAATAAGTGAATTCATACTGGCTGACCATGCCGATCAAACTTCCGGGAAGATTTTCTAAAATTGGATCGCGACTTCCTATCATCTGACGTCTACCGAAGGAGTACCCTATCCCAAGAGTGAGCGAGTAACGCAAGATCTTAAAACTTGCTCCACTCATAATATGATATATATTCCAATCCGTCACAGAAAGGTTTGTCTCCGTATCTGGTTTCCTCGCTGAAAAATCAGTTGTGAAACTGGAGTATGTTTTTAGATTTGGATTGAAAGCATATTCCATACCAATGCCGAAATTCAGAATACTTTCGAGTTCATGGGTCACTTCATTGGGCAAATTCTCACCCGTGCTCTGGATAATGAAGTCTCTTGCACTCAAAACTTCATACTTATCCACACTAGAAAACCATTCCGCACTTCCATACAGGCGGAAATTTTCAAGTTTGTAGGTCACTCCGATTCCCAGAGATAATGGGGTGTGGTAGTTAGAATCCAAATCGTCTTGAAAGTCGGATGCCATATAATTGTCATCTGTGCCATCACCATCAATATCTTGCCCAACGACAGTGATGTTGACCGCAGAACTCCCGCTCCCATAGAGCTTTACGCTTGGAGGGACAAATGTAATTCCCAGCGTTACTCGGTCAAAATCAAAGGCCAAACCCAGCTTCCACAGCATGCGGTAGTTCGAGTACCTGAAATCTCGTTTGTAAATCGTCATGGCGATCTCACCATCAGTGGCGAGCGCTTCGCTAAGCGTTTGAAAGTTCACGCTGTGGCCCCGAAATATCATATACTGGCTGATACCGATGCCGATATTGTCATTGACTTTATACGACCAGGTTATTCCCCACCAGGGTTCGCTCAAGTCCTCATTCAGTCGAAAATCGGTAACAATGTCTTCTTTGCCCGGGGAGTCTAGGATCCAATCTCCTGAATCAATCACTGCCCCTGAAAGTCCAATCTCGACTTCATGGCGAGTCAACACGGAATATCCGAGCCAGTGATTTCCAAGCCATTTAAATTTGATCATCCCTGCGACAAGTGAGGGAGCTGGGCTCAAATGTGAAGAAGCGATGTCTACATCTCCCCCCGCAAGACCTTTGAGTGTTATATAGGGATACTGAAAAATTTTAGCAGCCAATACCGTTTCAGGATCCTTGATCAAGCTTAGTCCGCCTGGATTATAGTATGTTCCGCTGAGGTCCAGGACACTTCCTATGACCAATCCACCAAGCAGTGTTGAACGCGTACCGTATTGATGTGTCCAATAGTGGGAATCTTGAGCGTTTCCTTGTATAGATATTGAAAGCAGAATAAAAATACCTATTAGAAATCCTTTAGTTCTATTCATGATGCATGTTCACTAAGAAACATGAATCCTTTCACTATGAACTCAGGTTATTATATCAGGTTGCATTTTAGCGGTCTATTAAACGTGCCACCATTAAGTTTAAAGGAACGAATAGCCTCTTTCCAAGCCCATAGCCGACGCCTGAACATGACTACAGATAACAAAGCGATATTAGATTTTTGCCCCTGTTAAGTTGGCTCCTCGGGTAGGACTCGAACCTACAACCTAGTGGTTAACAGCCACCCGCTCTGCCGATTGAGCTACCGAGGAGCAAGCAGCCATTAATTTAGCAGAATTCATCCAGAATATCAACGGGTCATGAAAGCTTCAAAGCAGTGTTTCTTCTTTGAATGAATAATAGTTGAGAAGAGGAGGCTTCAACGACAGGATGGATGAGGCCTTTTTTGTCTCTTAATTTTTTTATCCTGGAAAAAGTATTAAATGCTTTTAGATATGGGCAAAACAAGTCAGGGAACGATTAAAAACGGTAACTGGCCTGTTTTATCTTTTTGCGATAGTCATCCCCGTCCATCTGGATAATCTTACACATCTCATAAAGCCTGGATCGGAGACGAACGCCAATCCTGTCCACTAGAGTCTCTTTACCCTTTTTGAAATAAGCCTCTCTGTTATCCTCTTCCTCTTCATCTGTATCCGGGTAATTGGAAGTAAATATGGTCAGCTTCTTGTTGTTATACCGATTGTTGATGATGTAGAAGATGGTCTCCTCCACCCAAGCCGTGGTCCTTTTGGCTCCCAATTCATCCAGGACGAGCACATCTGTACGAAAAATGGGTGATAGCACATCCACCTCAGTAAGCTCTGAATCAGGAGAATAAGTGCTCTGAATACTCCTGATCAACTCCCTGAAGTCGCAAAAATAACAGGGAACCGCCTTCTTACGGATGAGTTCATTCATGGTGGCCACAGCCAGATGTGTTTTTCCGACACCACAGGGACCGAGGAAAAGGAGGCCGACATCCTGCACAGGATAATTTTTTATAAATTTTTTCACTATTTTCATGGCGTCCTTGTGCGAGTCATTGTGAATTTCGAAGTTTTCAAAGGAACAGTCCCGGTATCTTCTTGGGATGTTAGCCTGTTCAAACAGGATCTGATTCTTCCTCTCATTGAAACACTTGCACCGCCTGGCCGTTGTCCCTGGACCGGACTCCACCAAAACCCAGCCAGTTCCTTGACATTCACTGCACGTTGGTTCAGGCATCAGTTTAAGTACCCTCTAAGCTGTTGAAGACTATGGGAGCGAGACAATTTTCTCATTGCTTTTTGCTCAATCTGTCTCACTCTCTCCCTGGATAACTTTAAGTCATCCCCTATCTCTTGGAGAGTTCGAGGCTTATCGTCATCCAGGCCGAACCTGGATTTTATCACAAATATCTCTTTCTCATCCAGCCCCTTCAACAACGTTCTAATCTGTTCCTGGATGGAGTTTTTGATAATTTGGTATTCAACGGACGGCGTGATGCTGTCCTCAATCCTATCTCCCATTTCCCGGTCTTCATCATAAAATGTATCGCTCAGGGAGACATCTTTTTCATCCAATAATTCCAGGTCCTCAACTTCATCCACAGTCACGCCCATCCTCTTGGCAATTTCTTCTCGGGAGGGATCTCTTCCCAGCTCTGCTTTGAGCTGAGATTCTTTTCTTTTCATTTCAGATATCTTATCGGAGAGTTTCTGAGGCACATGATAGGCACGCGAAGATCGCGTCAACGCATGAATGATCGCCTGTCTGATCCACCAGACAGCATAGGATATGAACTTGACATTCCGGCCCGGATCAAACCTCTTTGCGGCTTCGATCAGCCCCAGATTCCCCTCATTGATCAGGTCGAACATTCCCATTCCCATCCCTTTGTATTTTTTCACATAAGAGACAACGAACCGGAGGTTGGCTTCTATTAGTTTCTTTAAAGCTTCTCTATCGCCCTTCTGGATTCGTTTTCCCAGTTTTTTTTCTTCTTCCTGTGTAAGAATGGGATACTTCGCTATCTGACTCAGATAAGTCCTTAGATTCTTAAAATCCAGATAACCCCGGTCATCAATCGTCATTTTTTTCTTTCTCTTTTTCTATCCTTATTATTTTTGCAGGGCTGACGCGCACCAGGCTTTTTGTCCTGAGCTCAAACTCCTCTTCTTTCCCCTCAAAAAATTCCCTCCTGATGTATTCCAGGAACATATTCACTTCTTCTTCTATCTGTTCGATTTTCTTCCTCATATTGATCACCACTTCAACGCCAGCCAGATTAACGCCCAAATCCCGTGTGAGATTCAGGATCAGCTCGAGCTGCCTTAAATCCTCATCTGTGTAGCATCGTGTATTCCCCTCACTCCGGGATGGTCTCAACAGCCCCTCTCTTTCGTAAAGCCTGAGTGTCTGGGGATGGATGTTGAACATCTTTGACACACTGCTTATATGATAATAATTCTTCGGTTCTTTTTTTTCTTTCATCTCAATAACCCTCCATTTTCTCCCTGGGATTCTCCTGAGAGACCTTTTCCAACTCTTTCATCAACTCTCGGATTCTTTCATCATGGAAGGAAGGAGGGACAATCGAAACTTCGACAAACTGATCTCCTCGTGATCTCTTTCCGGGGAAAGGAGCTCCTTTATCCTTGAGCCTGAGCTTTTGACCTGATTTTGTTCCGGGGGGGACCTTGATAGTGGATTTCCCGTAAAGAGTCGGAACCTCTATCTTGGCTCCAAGTGTGGCTTCGGGCACAGTAATGGGAACTTTCAAGTAGACATTCGCTCCTTCTCGTTTGAAGAGCGGATGGGGGTCGACTTCTATTGTGATGAACAGATCACCATAAGGGCCTCCACCTCTTCCGGCGTTCCCTTTTCCAGGAATTCGGACCTTAGAGCCCGTATTGACTCCTCCGGGAATCCTGACACTGATTAGTTCTGTCTTCGACACTACTCCCTGGCCATGGCATGCGGAACACTCCTGACCTGGGACTTGCCCTGTCCCTCCGCAGGAAGGACATGTCGTCGAGAAGCGCATGGCGCCCCTCTGGATGTTCTTCTGGCCGCTTCCTCCGCATGCAGAACAGGCTTGCTGGGTGCTCTTTTGAATAAAGCCTTTTCCCTGACAGGTCGAACAGGCAACCATCCTGGTTAATTGTATCCTCGTTTTCAGACCATTAATGGCATCCATAAATCCGACCTTCATGGTGTAGAGCAGGTCCTCTCCTCTCTGGACGCTCGGCTGGGCGCGCTGGGCAGTGCCTCCGAAAAAACCTTCAAAGAAATCCCTGAATGAAGACGTCCCAAAGCCAGAAAAGTCGAAACCGTTGAAACCTGAGGAGTAAGTCTGATACTGCGATCCCCCAGGAGGCGCATCCCCGATAAACCCGAACTGGTCGTACTGGCTCTTCTTTTTCGGATTACTGAGAACGGAATATGCCTCCTGAATTTCCTTGAATTTCGCCTCTGAGGCTTTATCTCCTGGATTCAGGTCAGGGTGGTATTTCCGGGCCAGTTTTCGGTAGGCCTTCTTAATCTCCGCAGATGAGGCCTTCCGGTCGACCTCGAGAATTTTGTAATAGTCCTTGTCCATCCCTGACCTATCCGATCATGCAGCCTCATTAAGGCTGTAATGCTTGAACAAATACAGCTTATCTACAGTTTACTTTTTTTTCTCTTCATCTACAACTTCTGCATCAATCACTTCTTCTTCGGATGAATCCTGGGATGACTCTTGGCCTGCGGCCTGGTCGTCGGCTGCGCCCTGCTGGGAGGCATCCTGTTGAGCCTGCTGCTGTGAAGCCTGCTGGTACATCATCTCTGACAACTTATGCGATGCCTGAGAAAGAGCCTCCATAGCTTTCTTTATTTGTTCCGCGTCATCACTTTCAATAGCTTTTTTGGTGTTTTCAATTTCAGCCTGGATATTTTTCGCTTCGTCTTCTGGGATCTTATCCTTATTCTCCCGCATCAACTTTTCCAAATTATAAACCATCTGGTCAGCCTGGTTCTTGGCATCGATTACCTCTCTCCTCTTTTTATCTTCTTCTGAGTGAGCTTCTGCATCTTTGACCATATCATCGATCTCTTTGTCTTCCAGCCCGCTGTGACCGGTGATCGTAATCGCCTGCTGCTTTCCGGTTCCTGTGTCTTTCGCAGAGACATGGAGGATCCCATTGGCGTCGATGTCAAAGGTCACATCAATCTTGGGAATACCTCTCGGAGCCGGTGGAATCCCGTCCAGGTGAAACCGTCCCAACGTCCTGTTATTGGCCGCCATTTCTCTTTCTCCCTGGAGAACATGAATCTCCACACTCGGCTGGTTGTCCGCGGCGGTGGAGAATATTTCTGCTTTCTTCGTGGGGATGGTCGTGTTCCGGGGAATCATCTTAGTGAACACGCCTCCAAGAGTCTCGATGCCGAGAGTCAAAGGAGTCACATCCAGAAGCAGAACATCTTTGACATCTCCGGTTAAAACAGCTCCCTGGATAGCCGCTCCTGCAGCCACCACCTCATCCGGATTCACTCCTTTATGGGGTTCTCTTTTGAAAAGGTCTTTAACCAACTGCTGGACTTTAGGGATTCGGGTGGACCCTCCGACCAGAATGACTTCATCGATGTTCTCGGGCTTCAAGCCAGCATCTTTGAGAGCCTGTTTGCATGGTTCGACAGTCCTCTGAACCAGATCATCCATGAGCTGCTCCAGTTTGGCGCGACTGAGCTTCATCAAAAGGTGTTTTGGACCGGAGGCATCCGCAGTGACAAAAGGAAGGTTTATTTCTGTCTCCATCGTGGTGGAGAGCTCCATTTTGGCCTTTTCAGCCGCCTCTTTGAGCCTCTGAAGGGCCATTTTATCCTTCGAAAGGTCTATTCCCGCATCTTTCTTGAATTCATCCACAAGCCAGTCCTGCACTCGCTGGTCAATATCATCACCGCCTAAATGGGTATCGCCGTTGGTGGATTTGACCTCGATGACACCCTCTCCGACTTCCAGGATGGAAATATCAAAGGTCCCTCCTCCGAAATCATAAACAGCGATCGTCTCGTCTTTCTTCTTGTCCATACCGTAGGCCAGAGCTGCAGCCGTTGGCTCATTAATGATCCTCTCTACCTCTAAACCGGCAATCACGCCAGCATCCTTGGTGGCCTTTCTCTGGCTATCATTGAAATAAGCGGGAACGGTGATGACAGCTTTCTCAACCTTTTCTCCCAGATGGTCCTCTGCAGCTTTTTTCAATTTTTGAAGAACTATAGCCGAGAGTTCTGGAGGGGCATACTTTTTCCCAAGAGCCTCTATCCTCACATCCCCGTTCGAGATCTGAGTGACTTTAAACGGGACCTGTTTAATCTCTTCCGGCACTTCTTTGTACCGGCGGCCCATGAATCTCTTTATAGAATAGATTGTATTCTCTGGATTGGTGATTCGCTGCCTCTTAGCAACCTGTCCGACCAAACGTTCACCTTTTTCATTGAACGCCACTACAGAAGGAGTTGTCCGCCCGCCCTCTTCATTGGGGACGATAATCGGTTTATCTCCTTCAACGACAGCCACAACTGAATCTGTCGTTCCTAAATCAATACCTATTGTTTTAGCCATGTAATTCCTCCTATTTTAGTCAATATATAATATATAACTTGAGTGTTGTTTTGTCAAGTATTTTAATGGTGTTTTTTAATATTTTGGAGTTATTCAGGTTATTTAATGGAATAACTCAGGCTAAATAACAGAATTTACCTGAAAGAATGCTGACATTATTGTATTTTTTGGTTCGAGTTTCAGTTGAAGATATGCGTTAAGCAAGTCATGAATGTGCTTTACTCCCTGGGTTTACGGCTGTCTTGGAAAATCTATTTTTCGGTAAATTTCTTATTTATCGGGGTCGATGATGAATTTTTCTTTCATCAGGAGTTGGATTTCATCTCTTGTTTTCTTGATAATGCTTTCTGCAAGCTTGAACCTTTCTTCAGCTGGAGCTTTAATCCTGGCCACTCCCTGCTCGATTCCCTTGGTGCCGACAGCGACCGCTTCTCTTGGAAAAACTTCCCACTGGTCCATATTGGGGATGATGTATTCTTCGTTGATTCCATTATCTTCAGCCACTTTCGCCAGTTCTTTTGCTGCCTCGATACACATTTCATCTGTGATTTTAGTGGCTCTGATGTCAAGCGCTCCCCTGAAGATTCCGGGAAATCCGAGTGAATTATTGACCTGGTTGGGAAAATCTGAACGACCGGTGGCGATAATTCTCGCGCCAGCTTCCTTCGCTTCCCACGGCCAAATCTCAGGAACCGGGTTGGCTTCTGCAAACACGATCGCATCTTCTGCCATGGATGCCACCCATTCCTTTTTGATTACGCCCGGGCCGGGCTT
>CAYFVQ010000214.1:0-1951 GCA_964346585.1 uncultured Eubacteriales bacterium
ATGCATGGAAATGAAACTCAGTACCAAGCTCATGCACAAGCAGCAGAAAAAAGAAAAATAAAGACGAAGGTGCATTATGCTGAAAATAGAGGTGATAGATTTTTCTACAGCAAAGGCAAGATATCGAAATAATCTTTTTAGCTTGATAATTCGCAAGAGGTCCGGATTGAGTCGGTTCGCTCGCGGCGCTGAAAAAAGCTAATCTGAAATGATGAGGATATATAAAGAAAATATTCGGATAACGGATAAAAAGAGGATTATCGTAGAGAAATTCTTTTTTGTGGCATACACCAAGAGCCATTTCTTAGGTATGGCTGTGGAGGTATTACGATGATGAATATATGTCTGCGAATGGGACGAATAGCGGTCTTTGGTGTGCTGCTGGCTACATCCTTTCTTATAGCGCAGGATCGAACGTTTCAAATCGAGGAGTGGGAAAAGAGGTTAAACAGGCGGCAGCCGCCGGTGAAGATCATGGACGCCATCGGCATCAAACCGGGAATGATAATCGGCGAAGTCGGGGCCGGCACAGGCCGGATGACTATGTGGATCGCTAACCGAGTCGGAGATTCTGGCAAGGTATACGCCAACGACATTGACAAATCAGCTCTTGAACACCTGAGGGAGCGGTGCCAACGGGATGGATTCGAAAATGTGGAAATCATTGTCGGCGAAGTGGAGAATCCGAAGCTACCGGTTAATGCTCTGGACATCGCATTCATGATCAACGTCTACCACCATTTGGACAATCCTGTACCCCTCATCCGGAACCTCCTCCCCAGCCTGAAGCCCGACGGTATCCTGGCCATTGTGGAATGCGACCCGGATAAGGTGGATTGGGGAAAAGAGGAAGGCTGCACACAGAAGAAGGATATGATCAAAGAGCTAAAAGAGGCAGGATTCGAAGTTGTTCGGATCGAGACGTTTTTAAATGAGGATAATATTTATATTGCAAAACCCAGCACTAACAGATAAGAAGAGGAGTGAGTCAAGTTTGAATCTTGGATATTCTTTGTCATTTTTCCTTTTGTTGCTGGCAAAAAGATAACCATGAGTGAGGAGAGGAAATGTTAATTAAAAGCGAACAACTTTTCACCAATGTTCATCCCCAAAACGCCTTAGGGAAAATCATTCAATTTCCCCTCGTGCGGATTCTGATTGTCGCTCTATTCATAGCGCCATTTTTGCTGTTTCACAACAATGTTATCGCCGATCTCATCGCTTCTTCATCAGGTCTTCTTTATTCCATTCTTGTCAATGCAGATGCTGTGGTTTCCATCGTGATTTTTATGCTCCTGTACTCCTTGTATGTCAGGTATGTAGAAAAGAGAAAAGCATATGAGATATCCAGGGAAAAAAGCGTTGTAGAGTTTGGATTGGGATTTTTAATTTCTTTTGCTTTGGTGGGTTTCATGGTGCTTTTGATGGTTCTTCTGGGTTATTACAGAGTCATAGAGACAGGCTCTCTTCAGATCATAGTCGACAGCTTTTTCTTTTTCGGGATGGGAGCGTTCCTTCAGGTGTTGGCCTTCAGAGTGGTTCTGTTCAAGCTTTTTGAGGAATTACTGGGATCCTGGTTCGCCTTTGTCCTGGTTGCAGCCATATTCGGCGCAGCACATACCGCAAATCCGAATACGAGTCTGTGGTCGATACTGGCACTTATTATTACTGATATTCTGCTTGTATCTGCCTTCATATACACACGTAGAATCTGGCTGGTCTGGGGTATTCACATGGGTTGGAATTTCTTCCAGGATGGAATTTTCGGAATGCCAAACTCGGGAATCACACGCTTTCCGAGTTGGATTCAACCAGTGATTTCCGGTCCTGAATGGATAACAGGGGGAGGCCGTGGTATCGAGGCTTCGGTCATAGCAGTATGTCTATCCCTTGGTGTGGCAATAGTGATATTAAAAATGTCCATAAACAAAAAGCAGATCGTTTCCCCTGT
>CAYFVQ010000215.1:0-8487 GCA_964346585.1 uncultured Eubacteriales bacterium
CCCCTGGTTATGTGACAGCCATGATCAACTTCCATGGAAGCACGGGCTACGGCCAGTCTTTCACTGACTCTATCACGGGCGACTGGGGAGGAAAACCGTATGAAGATATCATGAAAGGCTTAGACTATCTTCTTTCTCGCTACGATTTCATCGATAAGGATCGACTGGGTGCGGCCGGTGCTTCTTACGGAGGCTACATGATCGACTGGATCGAAGGACACACCACACGGTTTGACTGTCTGATATCCCATGCTGGAGTTTATGACCTGCGCTCGATGCACGGCGCGACTGAAGAACTGTGGTTTCCGGAATGGGAGTTCAAAGGAACTCCCTGGACGAATAAAGAGATGTACGAAAAATGGTCCCCGAGCTTTTATGTCCAAAATTTTAAAACACCGTGTCTGGTGATCCACGGCCAGTATGATTTCAGGGTACCAGTGACACAAGGATTTCAATTTTTCACGGCTCTCCAGAGGATGAAAGTCCCATCAAAAATGCTCTATTTCCCCGATGAAAACCACTTTGTCCAGAAGCCGCAAAATGCTGAACTCTGGTGGAAAACTGTTCAAGACTGGTTCGCAAAGTATTTGCGATAGAAAAAACGATCAGGGAATTCCCTGGATTATTCACGAGCTGAGGTTGCCGTAGACGTCGCTGTTAAGAGCAAGATTGGGAATGTTCCTGATTGGATTCTGTGGTTGTTTCCTATCGAGATTGAGAGAAAGGCCTATCTTAAGGTCAGTTAGAAGACCATTTTTTCCTGGGCCCCTTGACCCTGGAGATATTCTCGATGAACCAATCCTTCGTTTGCACATCATGGCAGGTCATGGCTCTTCCCATGCTTCCACTGCAGGAGTGAGGAAGATTTGCTTTCACCTTCATGTTATGGTGGCGTTCCACATGTCCATTGGTCACGGCATAAGCCGCCATATGGCAGTCTATGCATCTGAGATCTCCTGACGATAACATCTCCTTTTTGGCTTCGATGAGTAAATCATGGGATTCGCGATGGCATTGGGCACAATGGCTGTTCATCTCTTTCCCATCTGTTCTGTCTCGAAAGATATAGTTTTTCGAATCAGCGGAATCGGTTCCAGGAGTGTAGCTGCTCACAAGGTATTTCCTCTTGTTTCTCTCCACAGCACCGGGGTGGCAGGAGAAGCAGGATACACCTTGCCAGGTTCCTTTAGGAATGGATGTGGCCTTTTCTTTATCTTGGGTTGCTCCCTTTGCTGTAGGCGCATGACACCAGGCGCAGGCTGTGTTGATCCGGTCATCGTGGCTTTGGGATACGGCATGGATACTGGCCAACCATCCTCGGTCATCAAGGATTGGTGCATCGGAAGAAATGTTAACTCCTGCGGCCCGAGGCATGAAACTGTTCTGCTCTCCCTTGCAGTTGGAACATCCTTCTGCTTCCTTGTAGTCGTAATTTTCCGGAGTCAGTTGTTCAAGGGAAAATTCTTCCTGTTCGAACTCTGGAAGGGCAGCGAGTAGGACAAACACTAAAAGACATAGCATGAAGATAATAGCCGGTATTTTCATTCTTCCTCTCCAGAATGAATTAAGGGAACATATATATTCTAACGCATGTTATGGATGGTCACAATAAATAGATTAAGATGGGATTTCTGCAATTCCATCTCAACCACAAAGATAAATGAAGCCGGTATAAAGTGAATTTTTCTCAAAATACAGATGTTGAAATGGGAAGTCGGCCAATTTTATGAATAATTCATGCGACATGTGTTATTCACGAGTCGAGGTTGCCGGAGATACGAGGCACAGCACAAGAAGCTGTGGTCAGCTACCGCGCTTGCGTTGAAACGAAGTAGATTCGGTGAGATCGGCTCGCCCGAAGGGGAAAAGATGCCAATTTTTAGAAATTGAGGACTATCCCCTTTTTAGAAGAATAAAAAAGGTGTCGGGAGATTTTATGAATAACTCAGGGTACATGAGTTATTCACGAGTCGAGGTTGCCGGAGATACGAGGCACAACGCAAGATGCTGTGGTCGTCCACTGCGCTTGCGCTGTAACGAAGTAGATTCGGTGAGATCGGCTCGCCCGAAGGGGAAAAGATGCCGACATATGATGATCACTTATTCTTCGAGGATCTTTTGTAAATGGTGTCGGCAAATTTTATGAATAACTCATGTTAGTCGAGGTTCAGACTCAACAGTGAAAAAGGATCAACATTTCTCCGAGCAACCACAATCGCCCAGTGAAGATGAGGTCCGGTCACCCGCCCCGTGGCCCCTACCTTTCCGATGACATCTCCTCTTCTGACAACATCTCCTCTTTTTACAAGAATCCTTGAAAAATGGCAGTAGAATGTAAATACTCCCAATCCATGGTCGATAATCACTGCTTTCCCGGCATAGTAGAGGTCTCTTGCCAGAACGATTCTCCCTGAATTGGAGGCAATGACAGATGAACCATAGGGACTCGCCACATCCACTCCTCTATGGGAAGAGCGGTGGTAATTGTTATACAGTCTCCTTTGTCCAAAATTGCCACTGGCCAGTCCTGGTGCAGGGAAAATAAACTCTCCTTCTCCCAGCCATTGAGGAGTGTACATTCCATAAATAACTCGAATGATCTCGGCTTCCCATGCAATTCTCTCGTGGAACTCTGGAGGAGGTGTGATAAATCTTTTGTCAACCCATAACTTGACTAGAGGAAATTCCTTTGCCGGAATAATAATGCGTTTCTGAACGCTTTCCCATTTTCCTTTAAGTCTCCGAATAAAAACGGTGAGCGTGTAAAATCCTGGTTCAAGCCCAAGGTCAATGTTTATGAAGGCGAAAAGCGTATGATTCGTTCCATTCGTTCCCATCTGGTAATTTCTGTCCAGGAACCGGACTCTCGCCTCTTTCACTCTGAAAGGTTCCTTGATTTCCACGGCAACTACCTCGCCCGGCTCAAGAGCCCTGTACAGCAGCTCCACTTTCACACCTGAAGGAGTCGCGAGTGTTTCGGTTTGGGAAGCTGCAGAAGAGACAAGATTCAGGCAGCTCAAGAAAAAGACGAAGAGGAAGATTTTCTTCATTCCATTACGACTCCAGGAAATCAAGCACGAGACGATTAAACTCCTCAGCCCATTCCACCTGAGGAAGATGGCCGCATCTTTCAAAAACGTGAAGCTGGGAATTCTTGATCAATTTTTTTCCTATATAGGCCTGGTCTAAAGGAGCAACTTTATCATTTTCACCCCAGACTATCAATGTTTTATGAGGTAAAGAGCTGGCTTTGTCCAGTACTTTCAGCCAGATTTTCTCCTTTAAACCCTTCAGATCCACTCCTGAACGCAGAATTTGAAGACAGACTTTGCGATTCTGGGGCATGTTGAAAAATTTTAAAACCGTGGGGATCAGATGAGACGGTATCTTTTGAGAATCATAAAACAGGCGATTCAGGAATATTTTTGCAATCAGATGATTCCGGACGGATATGGCCAGCTCGCCTAAAGGAAAAACAGTGCCCAGCCGCAATGGGACAGATAACTTTGGCCCGAAACCCACATTATCCACCAAAACTAGCTTATCGATCCTAAGCGGTTGATTCGCCGTAGTGAGGAAGGCGAAGAGTCCCCCCATGGAATTTCCGAGTAAAGACGCTTGAGGCAGCTGGAAAGCATCCAAGAATGACACCATGAAATTTGAAGAGGCGTCTTCACGAAAATCAATGCCCGATATAGATGAAAATCCAAAGCCAGGAAAATCGAAAGCAATCGTGCGGAATTTGCGGGAGAATGAATCCAGGTTGTACTCCCACCATTCCAGTGACCCGCCCAAACCATGAAGAAGAACAAGTGGAGGGCCTTTTCCTTTTTCTAAGAAACGAATTTGATACCCAGCGACAGATATATATTTGTCTTTCAAGTGAACCTTTGGGATTTAAACCAAGATTTTTTTTCTCAGGACTCTTCCCGGAAGACTCCCGGTGTGTTCACCTCTTTCTATCACGACTTTTCCGTTGACAATCACGTACTCGATTCCATCCGGATACTGATGGGGATCCGTCCACGTAGCCTTATCAATTACTTTATCCCTATCGAAAAGGACAACATCCGCATAGTATGCCTGCTTCAGGACTCCTCTTCTCATGAAGCCGAACTTGAGCGCAGGCAGGGAAGTTATTTTTTTCAGCATCTCAGGAAGAGGAAGAATCTTTTCTTCCCGGATGTATTTCCCCAAGACTCTGGGAAAAGTCCCGAACAATCGGGGATGAGGTTTACCCTTATGCAAAAGGCCATACGGAGCGATCGCCGAACCATCCGTCCCCACACCCACTAATGGATGAGCCAGTATCTTCTTCAGATTCATCTCGTTCATCATGAAGGTGACCATTCCCACTCTATTTTTTTCTTCGATTAAGAGGTCTCTCATAAATTCGTGAGGAGTTTTCCCTGTCTCTTTGGCTCCTGCAAGAACGCTTTGGCCTTCAAATTTTCTGTTTCCTTCAGAAACCACAGATGAAATGACGACCTTATCCCAGGAGCCGAGCTTTTTTTCTTGCTCGGAAAGGTGGGATCGAATACGGCCTTCGAGCTTGGCATCCTTCAACCTCGCTAAAAATTCTTCTGTTGTCCCCTGCCGCACCCAAAGGGGAAAATAAAAGCTGAGACCGGTGGAGCCGGCTATATACGGATATCGGTCACAGAATATGGCCACTCCATCCTTCTTCGCCTTCTCGACCTTAGCTAAAGCATCATCAACCTTGTGCCAGTTTCGCGGATACGCAATTTTAAAATGGGCAATCTGAAGGCTGACTCCGGTTTTCTTTGCAATCTCGATCGATTCATCGAGAGATTCGAGCAATCGATCTCCCTCGTCCCGCATATGAGTAGAATAAACTCCACCATATCGGCCAGCCACTCTGCACAACTCCTCAATTTCATCGTTTTTGGCATAGCTTCCTGGCGCATACTCAAGTCCAGTGGATAGGCCAAGGGCTCCCCCTTCTATGTTCTCAGCCACCATGAACTTCATCCGTTCAAGCTCATTCTCGCTTGGGGGACGGTCATTAAAACCCATGGCAGCCCCTCTGATCGCACCCTGTCCAACCAGAGACGAATAATTCAAAGCGATGCCGCTCTCTTCTAGTTTTAAAAAAAAGCCTCCGATATCCGTCCATGTGAGGTCAATCTGGTATAACTCCTTCAAATTTCTTTTCATTTCTTCATAGATTTCATCAGCCACAGGGAAAGGAGAACCTCCACAATTCCCGCTGACGAGGGTAGTGATTCCTTGACGGATCGAACTCTCTGCCTTTGGATTGACCAAAAGGTCTATATCTGAATGATCGTGCGCATCGATAAAACCCGGGCAAACGGCAAGGTTTTTTGCATCTATGACCGTCCCTGCCTTAGTTGTTTGTATGGTCCCGATGGCTTTAATGAAATCTCCCTTGATTCCAATGTCAGCCTGTTGAGGCTCGTTCCCTAATCCATCAAAGATATGACCGCCCTTGATAATCAAATCAAAATCCTTTGTGGATGAACATCCTTGAAGCAGGATTCCATACCCTCCGATTCCGGCGGCAGTTACTATCTTGGATGACTTCTTCAGAAAACTTCTGCGAGTAATCTTTTTTTTCATCGTCTCACCTCTATGATTAAGATGCATTCTCACTATATAAAATCAAGATAAAAAATAAAAGGGATTGCGAAAAGGGCTGCCTATTCAAAAATAAATGCTGAGAGTGATGGCTTTTCTTTGGGGCGTGAATTGAAAATCCAACTGGACCTTATTTGGATTTCGTTCTCGGTTTAACGCACAGATTTTTTTCCCGACAACATACCCAATAACTGAACCTATAAAAATATCGGATGCCCAATGTTTATTCTGATAAATCCTTGACATAGCGATAAAAGTTGCAAGACTGTAGGCCACAAAATCAACATTCGCATCTTTAGATTGCGAAGCGATCACAGCCGCAACCGAAAATGCTGCAGCGGAATGTCCTGACGGGAAGGAATTATAATTCGATTTTAGAGAGAATGGATCAAAAGTATTATAGGGCTCTTCAGTCTGAGGACGGGCTCTTCCCACTATAATCTTCATGCCTCGGACAATAATACCTGAAGTCAACAAGCTCTCAAAGCTTAAAAGAGCGGTCTTTCTCAAGCCGTCGTTATTCGAGACCTCTCCTCCTACATACAAAGCCGCGGCCAGACCGGCTAAAGTACCTCCATTCCCTAAAGATGTAATGAACTTTGCGGCTTCATTGGGCGTCTCACCTCTGAATCCTTGCTTAATATCCTGATCAACTGAGTAAAGAAGCAGCCCGGTTCCTAAAACTAACGCAAAAGTGCCTATATCTTTCTTATCCCAATCTTTGGGTGAAACAATAACCTTTCCAAAATCGCTCGTGAGATTTTTTAAAAATTCTTTGTTCAGCTTGTTCTCCTTCTGAGTATCTTCTGCAAAAAGGTTATTCAGGAATGGAGAAAAGAATAAAATTCCCAGCAGGAAAAAAACAGCGAATCTTTTAAAATAGCTATTCATTTTTCATTTCTTTTTTTGAATCTTCCATCACGTATTCGATGGCATTGATTGTCTTCTCTGTAGCTCCCTGTAAAGAATCCAAAGTCTTCTTGGCTTTCTCTCCCATAATTTTGAGAGACTTCTCGTCTTGCATCAAGAACATATCAATGATGCCGTCTTCTGTATGCACGACTCGAGCTGCATCCTCTTGGATGAATTTATCAGCTAAATAGGCAAAATTCTTCATATGAGGTCCGAAAAAAATCGGTTTCTGATAAAAAGCGGGCTCGAGGAGATTGTGTCCTCCCCAGGGCACTAAGCTTCCTCCGATGAAGGCAAGATCGCAGAGTGCATAAAACTGAGCCAGCTCACCGATAGTATCCAGGATCATGATATCCCATGGACTATCTGCCGCGGTTTGCGTTCGTCTCTTCACACGAAAAGAAGAATCCTGACAAATTCTTTCGGCCTCATCAAACCTTTCCGGGTGTCTTGGGGCGAGAATGAGGAGAAGGTCTTTTCTCTCTTTGTTTGCCTTTTCGAATGCATCGAGAAGCATTCGCTCTTCTCCCTTTCGAGTACTGCCCGCGACAATGATTTTTTTTGTGATAGGAATATTTAAACTCTTCTTAAAGTTTAAAGATCTTTTTTCATCACACAGAGGCAGGTCGATCTCTGATTTTAAATTGCTGACCACTCTGATTTCCTCTGGGTGCACTCCGATTCTCTCAAGCCTTTCTTTATCGGTTTCAGTCTGGACCAAAAACATATCGATGTTCTTCAAGATTATTCTGGAAAGCCACCTGAATCTATAGTGCTTCTGAAAAGACCGAGGGGATATCCTTCCATTAATCAGGAGGACGCCGCGAGTCTTTTTCTTGGCCACTCTTAAAAGATTTGGCCAAAATTCAGATTCAGCCGAAACAAACAGAGTGGGTTTGAGAACATTAAAAAATTTCTTAACTACCCATGCGAAATCAAGTGGAACAAAAAAGATATGGTCCGCATCGGTTAATTTTTCTCTGGCCACACGCATGCCTGTATTTGTCAGTGTCGAAAAGTGGATGATCCAATCAGGATGACTTTCCTTAACCTTTTTGATTAAATTCTGTAAGGACAGAACTTCACCGACAGAAACAGCATGAAACCACACTGACTTCTTTTCGGGTTGAATATTCTTGAGCCTGAATCCTAATCTTTCCCTTATAAAAAGGGTCTCTTTTCTGAGAAGTTTTATTCGCACAAAATACGGGATGATATAGAACAGAAGAGACACAAAAAGCAGGCCCGAATACACGACATACATGTCCACCGACTATACTAAATTCCCGATTCTTTCTCAAGTCATATGGGGACGTTCCCCAAGGTGCCACCTTAGCCCAATAAGCCTATCTAAATCTCTTTATCTTGACCATGATCGCCGAAAGAGAGGGATTAATAAGCTAAGGTGGTACCTTGGGGAACGTCCCCTAATTCAAAAAAACGATTGCCCTCCCCTATCGAATTCTGTTAATCTACTGGAAGTGCATTCACCCTCGCTGATGCGCAGACAAACAATGTGAAAGGACTGTCAATGGCTGAAGAGAAAAAACAGAAAAAAGAGAAAAAAACAAAAGAGAAAAAAGACCGAGCTCAAGCTAAAAAAGAGAAAAAGCAGGAGAAGGACAAGAAAAAAGCGACTGCCGCTGCAAAAGTCAAAAAAGAGACAAAAAAAGAAGAGCCTTCACCTAAGAAAAAAGAGACAAAAGAAAAAGTCGTCGAAAAGGCTGTCAAACCAAAAGAGCCGCCAAAAGAAAAAATCAAACCGGTCAAGGATGAACCCTTAAAAGAGGAAGTGAAACCTAAAGAAGAGGAACCAGAAAAAGTGGAGGCCGCACGCGACAAACCCATCAAAGAAGAAGCTGAACCAGAAAAAGTCGAGGCGGCCGCTGTAGAGCCAGAAAAACCTGAGGAAGAAAAAGCTCCTCCTAAAGAGGAACCGGAAAAAGAACTTCCCCC
>CAYFVQ010000216.1:0-3601 GCA_964346585.1 uncultured Eubacteriales bacterium
GTATTTAAATTGGCGGCTTTTTTATACGCTTCCTCTGCTTCTTCAATACGATTCATACCCTCATATGTCTTAGCCAGTTCTAATTGGGCATCAAAGTTTTGTGGATCAAGCACAAGAGCTTGTTTAAACTCTTCCGAAGCCTTTTCATATTTATCTATTCCTTTATGGATAATCCCGAGTAAAACATGGGCACTCACCAACCGGTTATCTATATCCAGCGCTTCTTCACAGGATGATTGAGCTTTTACAGCCAAGTCTGGTTCTTTTGTCAATAAGAATTTTTCCCAATAGGCGTCCCCCAAAAATACGTAGGCCATACCATAAGAGGCATCCAGCTCAATCGTTTTTGTAAATAATTGAATAGCTTTGTCGAGGCCACCATTCGTAGACCTAGCCATATAACCTAGACCTTGAATATAAGACTCATAAGCACTTGGAATAGTAGTATTTCCAGCAGATATGATCTGAAGATCACGCGGGCTTAATTCTATATTTAAAAGCTGAGATAATTTTTCTATAGCGGTAATTTGAAAAGTACCAATATTGGCAATACGGTCTGTGATATCAAGAGTAGGATTCAACCGGCGCTCAGTTTTCGCTTCATAGAGATCAAAGAATAAAGAAACTGTATCACCCAAACGTTGAATTCTACAAGTTAGCACATGAGAAACTCCTGAAGCTGGCTGAGCTTTGCTTACGCTTCCAATTTTGAGCTCACGCACTAAATCACTAGGCAAGATCCATAGCTTCCTGTGAGATTGTTCCAATAGAGAAAGCTTCTGTGAGATTGATTCCACAATACCCTCACAAAAAGCTCCACCTGCCGGATTGTCGGCTACAACACTCACAGGAAGAATTGCCAGGCCTCCATCTCCTGGCTTCACTGCAGGGCTCAACCAATCTGATACTGATTGTCGTAATGTAGGAACGAACAAAAATAAAAGTAGCACCAATACTAACACAGCAGATGGAAGGATTATTTTGGGAAGTATATTCGGAAGAGTGCGTGATAAAATTTTTTTTATTGGAATGGGAGTAATTTTTCCTGTAGCGATATCTCGGCTCAAGCGCTTAAGATCTGCTCTCAAATCGGCTACAGATTGATAACGCTGTGAAACATCCTTCTCCAGACATTTGTCCAGGATTCTCTCAAATTCCAGGGGAATACCGCTTCTTAAGCCTGTTACAGCTTGAGGTTCATCATGAATTATGGAATGCAAAACTGTTTGCTCGCGCTCGCCCTTGAAGGGCAACAGGCCTGTAAGCATCTCAAAGAGTATTACTCCCAGAGACCAGATATCTGTGCGATGATCAACCTTATCTCCACTTGCTTGTTCTGGTGACATGTAAGGAACCGTTCCCATCACAGATGTTGTCTTTGTGATCTTTGATATTTCTAAAAGTTTGGCCAATCCAAAATCCGTGATCTTTACCTGTTCCTTCTTGGTTACCATAATATTTCCGCTCTTAATGTCTCTGTGAACAATGCCCTTCTCATGCGCTTCCTGGAGGCCATCAGCAATCTGCATAGCAAACTCTATGGAGTTATTGATATCGAGTGGTGTTCCTCTAATTTTTTTCTTAAGATTATAGCCCTCTATATATTCCAGGATTATATAAGGAACGCCTTCAGCTTCTTCAATATCGTAGATGGTGCAGATATTGGGATGGTTCAAGGCAGCGGCAGCTTGCGCCTCGATCACAAATCTTGTCTTTCTTTCTTCACTTTCGAGGGCATCAGGAGTGATCAATTTCAAAGCGACCGTTCTCTTTAACTTGATGTCTTCTGCCTTGTAGACAATTCCCATGCCTCCTTTACCCAATAATTCAATTATTTGGTATTTTTCGGCAAAAAGGCTGCCAGCAGCTAATTCCTGTGAAGTTTTAAAGAAAGTTTTTGTCCGGGAGGGTGGTTCTTCTTCTGAATCTTTGAGCACTGACCCACATTTGCTGCAAAAATTGCTTTCTTCAAGGTTGTCAAATTGGCAAAAAGGGCACTCGACAGGCATTTTTTCCCCTTAGTCTGCATTCAGAAGATAACAACAACCTAAGAAATAGTCAACACAAAACAATTTTAATTTTTTAGGAATTTTAATTTAAATATAAGAAATTCGTTTTTGGCCTACCCACTAATCCTTCATCATTTTCCTTAATTCCCACCCGAAGGTATCCTGGAATAATGATTTCACACCTAAAACGACATGATCAACAAGTTAAAAAATCGCCTCTCCATGCCTTGATATTCAACGGATTCTTTTTATCTCCTTTTTTATTAAGCAGTAAGGGGGCGAATAGCTGACAATCCATTTTTAGTCAAAAAAATGTTGACAGAGGGATTCACCGTGATATAATATCGGTAATACCGATATTACTTTGAGGTCAGACATGAATGAGTTGACCAAACTGGAAGAGGTGGTCATGGTCGCCATCTGGAGGCTAGGCAATGAAGCCTATGGTGTCGAAATTAAAAAAAAAGTCAAAGAGATCCTGGAAAAGGAGTATTTCTACAATACTCTCTACACGGCCTTTCACCAGCTTGTCCGGAAAAGATTCATCACCAAACATTTCGGAGAGCCGACGTCTGTCAGAGGCGGCAAAAGAAAGGTTTATTTTCAGCTCACCAAAAGCGGCATGAATGTCCTGGAGAAGGCGTTTGAAAGGCAGAGAAGGGTCTGGGCTGGAGTCTCCAGGGAATCGTTCAAAAAGGAACAGGCCTGATGCTATCGAAAAAGCCGCACGCTCCCCGGATCGCTCTGTGGCTTTTAACCCGGATGCACTTTTCTGACCTGGATGAGGGATTCGAAGGCGACATCGAAGAAGATTTCGAAGAGAGGGTGAACACTCTGGGCCGAAAAAAAGCCGTTTTTTGGCTCTGGATCCATGCTCTGGCGGCCATTCCCAAGTTTATCATCCAGACCACTCGCTGGAGGTTTTATATGTTCATAAACTATCTCAAAATCGCGATCAGGAACATGAGAAGGAACAAAGGGTATTCCTTCATCAACATCGCGGGCCTTTCGATAGGAATAGCCTGCTGCATGCTGGTCTTCTTTTTTGTTCAAGATGAAAAAACGTACGATCGATTTCACGAAAACATAGACCGTATCTATTACATGGAGGGTTATGTGGATTTGGGGCGTTTCGCGATCGGAGTCTCCCCTGAACCCTCTCTGGCTGGAAGGATGAGAGATGAATTTCCCGAGGTCGAGAATGCGGTCAGGCTGAAAAAGGAGGAGCTCCTTATAAAAAATGAAGGCGACGCCGTCAAAATGGACGGCTTCTCAGCCGATCCATCGTTCCTGGATATTTTCACTTTCCCGCTGGCACTCGGGAGCGGCGAAGGCGCCCTCGACGGTCTGTCCTCCATAATCCTTACGGATAAAGCCTCGCGAATTCTTTTCGGAGAGAAAAGTCCTGTCGGTGAAACCGTTTCCCTCAATATCAGAGATGAATACGTGGATTTTATCGTATCCGGCGTGACTCAACCCATCCCTGACAATATGAGTCTGCGGTTCGACTTTCTCGTAAACATTCGGTCTGTGCGGAGTGAAGAGATCGAAAACAACCGGAGTTCCCTGCCGACGTTTCTGCTTTTATCGGA
>CAYFVQ010000217.1:0-4732 GCA_964346585.1 uncultured Eubacteriales bacterium
TGTGATTATTTTAGTTTGCCTTGAAGGTATTCCCAATGGAAGTAAAAGAGAGACTAAAGAGAGATAGCCGTGTCATGTTTATCACTTAAAAAAAGAAAAGGAGGTTTCTGTGGAATTTAAAATTAAGAACTCGTTAAAACCAATTCCGAAAGTTTTGAGACAAGAGGACGGATGTCCTGTCTATCAAAAAAACAGTCCGTATTTCAAGCTCATTAAGATTCTTTTCTTGATATGTTCGCTTGTTTTATTTCTTGCAGCTCAATTGTCTGCAGCCCCAACATTTCCAGGTGAGACATGGGCCAAGGTAGAGAATCCAGAAGAACTGGGATATTCAATACAGAGACTTGAAGCAGTAAAAAAATTTGCGGAAGAGAGGTTGAAAACAGCTGCCGTGGTTGTTGTCGTTGACGGGAAAATCCTTTTTGAATGGGGAGATGTCGATAGGAAATTCTTGACTCATTCAGCAAGGAAAAGCTTTATGAGTGCCCTGTATGGGAATTATGTCAAGAAAGGCCTTATTGATTTGGATAAGACCATGAAAGACCTTGGCATCGATGATAAACCACCTCTTTCCGAGGAAGAAAAAATGGCAACTATAAGACACTGTTTACAGGCCAGGTCGGGCGTTTTCCATGAAGCGGCGGCTGAATCTGCTTCAATGAGAGCCTTTAAACCTAAGCGATATTCAAAAAAGCCAGGCGAGTACTGGTGCTATAACAACTGGGATTTCAATGTTCTGTGCACGATCTTTGAGCAGGAGACAGGGAAGAAGTTTTTCGAGACTCTGAAAGAGGATATAGCGGATCCGATCCAGATGGAGGATTTTAAGGTGGAGGATGGAATGTATATGGTTCGTGATATGTCGATTCATCCCGCCTATCATTTTCAAATGACAGCGCGTGATATGGCGCGTTTCGGATTGTTGATGCTCCACAACGGCCGTTGGAATGGAAAAGAAATAATTCCTTCAGATTGGGTAGAGGAAAGCACAGATTACCATTCGGATGCATCTCTTTATGGAACAGACGGATACGGATACATGTGGTGGGTGGCCAAGGACGGCAGCAAGTATCCCCATCTGCCGTTTGTCAAGTTGGAAGAGGGTGCCTATTCTGCACGCGGAGCCTATGGACAGTTCATGATTATCATTCCGGAACGTGATATGGTCATCGTCCACCGCGTAAACTCCTTTGAACGTGACAACAGAGTGTCTGATGGTGGATTCGGTCTTTTAGTGAGAATGATTCTGGATGCTGGCCCTGAAGAAATTGGTCCTCTTCCAACTTTGGATTCGCAGCAGCTGGAAACATATGTGGGAAAATACGAGCTGCGCCCTGAAGTTTTTGTGACTGTGTCCAGAGAAAATAGTCGTCTCTTCATCCAGAGAACAGGTTTGACATTTAAGGAGGAAATTATTGCCGCGAGCGAGGCCGAGTTTTATGCTTTGGGTAACAGCGTAAAAATCAAGTTTGTGAAGAATGAAAAGGGCGAAGTGGAAAAGGCGATTTTTTACCAACTCAGTCGAGCAACCCAAGCAACAAAAATTGAATAACGAACAGTTAAAAGTGAAAAGTTAAAAGGAATCACATCACAACATTCGACATTACACTCGTTTCGCATTCGCAATTCCATTTTTTACCTCAGGCTGTTATCCGATTTTGGCAAGGTCGTTAAATATTACATTTCGCAACATTTTTAAGATAAAGAAGATTGTCTAAGCTGACTCAGGATCACCTCTGTTGACATTTCTAAAAAGAGAGCATAGCTTCAAAAATCCCTTCCAGTATAAAAATATTTTTGAGTCATTCTTAACTCTTTCGATATATCTAAAGACCAGTTCAATTAAATACCTTCGGACTACAATAAAACGCGAAAACTGATAATGACCTACTCCCCTGGGTGCCCAAACTTTGCATGGGTAACAATGTTGGAGGGAAGTCAAATTCCCAAACGACAATTTTTTTCCTTTTGGAAGTGGGAAAGCGATGTGAATATATACGCCCTTTACATGAGTTTGGACTTGCTGTTGGACCTAATATGACTATTCGAACCTAAGTGTGTCCGCAGGATTAACAAGGGCAGCCTTTACCGATTGGATGCTGACGGTTATCAGAGCGATGATCAAAGCCAGAGCTGCCGCAAGCAAAAAGATCCAGATATCGATTGAAATACGATAGGCAAAGTTTTGAATCCAGCGATTCATGGCAAAAAAGGCTATCGGCCAAGCAATAATATTGGCCATGGCGACAAGTTTCAAGAACTCGAAGTTGATGAGTTGGACAATCTTTGCCACACTTGCACCGACCACCTTACGTATGCCGATCTCTTTTCTCCGTTGAGTGACCCTTAGAGAAGTTAATCCGTACAATCCGATGCAGGATATGATGATAGCCAGGAGGGACGAGTAGCTAACGATCTTGCTCCACCTCCTGTCTTCGTTGTATTGATTGTTCACGTCATCACTCATAAAATGGTATTCGAATGGCTTTTGGAAAGTAGTTTTTTTCCAGGTTTCCTCTAAAAGTCGGAGGGCACCGGATTTGTCGCCTGTTCTGATTCTGACCATTATGCTGTTTATAGACCAGCTGGGATTCATGTGAAAAATAACTGGTTCAATCTCACGGTGAAGCGACTCGAAGTGAAAGTCTTTGACGACTCCGATGATTTTGGGGTTTTTCATCCCTTCCACACTCTCGAATCCAAGAAGTCTTTCTTCCAGCCCAGAAGCCCATCCCAATTCTTTAACGAGGGCTTCATTGACGATCAAAGAATCATAGGTGTCCGTTCTGAACTGCTTGGAAAAATTACGGCCCTTCATCAGCTCGATTCCAAGCGTGTTCAAATATTCGGGATCAATCCGGTACACGAAAGCCGTTCTCTGTACACCGTTGTGCTCCCATCCTTCCACACTCCATCCCTGGGTGAAGGAATCGCTCGTCCCTGATATACGCAATATTTCATCACGTCCAGCGAGCTCATTTCGGAAAATTTCGAGAATTCTTTCGCCCTCACTTTCCTGTCCAACTGAGTGGCACCATATGGATAGAACCTGCTCTTTATCAAATCCCAGATGTTTTGTATTCATATAATGCAGCTGCTTCCACATGATCAATGTGCTGACCACAAGTAATATGGAGAGACTGTATTGGAGGACTACTAAGATTTTGCTCAGCAATCCTTTGCCACGAATCATCAGCCGTTCGCTCAAAGCCCTAGAGGGATGGAAGCCCGAGAAAAATATCGCTGGATATCCACCGGCGATAATACCCACCAGGATCAATATACCAATAATGAAAACGAGGGCAATTGGATTTGAGACGTAATCGATGGTGAGATTTCTGTTCACCAGGATGTTGAATACAGGGAGAGAGAGTTCAGCCAACATGACGCCTGTAAAAAGGGCGAATATGCTCAGAAGCAAAGATTCTCCCAAAAATTGTAATATAAGCTGTTTGCGAACGGCACCAAGGACCTTTCTGATTCCGACTTCTTTTATGCGGTCAAAAGAACGTCCCAATGTCAGGGTGACGAAATTGATACCAGCAACCAGGAGAATCAAGAAAGCAAGACCAGCCAAGATGGTGATGTTAGCTGGATTTCCGGGAATTGCGAGTCCCCATTTAACTTGCGGATTCAAATGGACACTCCTGATCGGTTCGAGGTGGAGTTGCCATACATCTTCCTCTGTACTGAGATAGCCTGCAGATTGCGCCTTTTTAATTATTTCGCTGAAGTATTTAGCTATGAAAGCGGGGAATTTGCTTTCAACAAAGGAAGCCTGGGCATTTTTGGATAGCTGCACATAGGTGCGGGTACGGCTGCTCCTCCAGTTTGTCATGACTTGGCGGTAGGCAGGATACTTTTCGTAGGGAAGCACAAAATCGAATTGAATAGTTGAATTCCGTGGAGTTTGGATTGAAACCCCTGTTACAATCAGATCGTGAAGTTCCCCACTGATCTCTACTATCAGTTTTTTGCCCAACGGGTCTGACTCGCCAAAATACTTATGGGCCATTTTGGTAGAGAGGATAAGTGAATTGGGAGAACCAAGCGCTGTCGCGGGATTCCCTTGCATCAAAGGAAATGTGAACATATCGAAGAAATGGGCGTCTGCAAATAGGAGCTGCTCGTTAAACGATTTTTCCCCAGTGCTTACAATGGCATTACTCGTGATCAAGCGGACAACATTGGAAATTTCAGGAATTTCCTCTTGAAGCGCAGGGCCGAGCGGCAGAGGATGGATTGCGATTGACTCTTTCACACCTTCGGAATTTTTGGTTATCCGGATAAGCCTGAACAGGGATTCCTGATTTTCGTGAAAGGAGTCATAACTCAGTTCGTGGTGCAGAAAAGTGAAAATGAGAGTACAGCAGGCAATACCGACAGCAAGGCCGAAAACGTTGATAATAACATAGTCTTTCTGCTTTTTTATATTCCTCATAGAGATCTTGAAATAATTTTTAAGCATATCGTTCTCCGCTCCAAACCATTATTGCAATAATTATGCCATAAGCATGTATTGCAGAGATGCGCTGGGAAGGGGAGAATACTGCTTGGCAGGAAAGTGTCCGTTACTGGTACTCATTGTGTCCATTTACGGACATCCGGCTCTCCTTAGAGCAGGCGGAATTTAAGCACTATCAAACAAAATGTCGCGAAATTAATTATTTCGTGACATATACATATTACTAAGGATTAAACCAAATATGTCGCTAAATATTACATTTAGCGA
>CAYFVQ010000218.1:0-2859 GCA_964346585.1 uncultured Eubacteriales bacterium
CGTGCCATGCTTTTTATATATCCGAATGAATAGCTAATCCCTTCTGCTATTTTTTCTATCCAGGGTAGCCAGGGCTTTGGGGGGAGTTGGTTTCAATCTTAAATTCAAATTTGAACTTCAGCTATAAATACTCATTCATATCGCAGGGAATCGACCGGATTGGCTGTGGCTGCTTTGATGGTTTGAAAGCTGACTGTTAACAGGGCGATGCACAAAGCGGCCAAGCTGGATAGAATAAAACTCCCTATGCCGAGGTCTATTCGGTAGGCAAAGTTTTGAAGCCATCTGTACATGATAATATAAGCAATAGGCCAGGAAACAAGATTTGAGATTATCACCCATTTTGAGAATTCCCATGAAAGAAGATATGTTATTGCGGAAACCGATGCACCCAGAACTTTCCGGATTCCTATCTCCTTAGTCCGCTGTTCTGCTGCGAATGCTGAAAGGCCAAAAAGTCCCAGGCACGCGATAAAAACGGCCAGGAGGGCAAACGCACCAAAAGCTCGTGACATTCTTTGTTCCGTAAAATAGGCTCGTTCGATAACCTCATCAAAGAAAGAATAGGAAAAGGGGAAAATCGGTGAAAATTTTTTCATTACCCCCTTTACATAATCGATTGTGGCTGGGATGTTGGCTGATTTTATTTTCATCGAGATATTGGAAAATGTACGGGTATCCAAAAAGATATAGAGCGGCTCGATTGGACGGTGAAGAGAATGCAAATGAAAATCTTTTATGACACCGACAATTTTCCCGGTGTCTCCTCTCCAGTGAGTGAGTTTTCGTCCGATGACAGATTCCCAACCAGCGACCTTAACAGCAGCTTCATTTACGAGGAAAACTCCCGTTTCATCGGAAGGAAAATCTTTGGAGAAATTTCTTCCTTGAACGATTTGTATGCCAAATAGATCGATAAAATCACAGTCCGCCGTATTATAATATATGGGGATGGGCTCATCGGGATTCCGGCCGGTCCAATCTCTCGATGTGAAAGTATCGATGTTGTTGGGCAGACGACCTGAAGTTGAGACAGCGATAATATCTGAATATTGAAGCAATTCCGTCTTTATCGATTGGATGTTTTGGCGGACAGAGCCCCCTCGAACTGGTATTGTGATAATTTGCTCCTTTGTGTAGCCCATGTCCCTATTTTTAATAAATTTCAGCTGCTCCCGGACCGCTATGGTACAGATGATAAGAATAATCGTGATTGAGAACTGGACCAATACAAGAAAATATCGCAGCGATGAGCCTTTGGAGCTCCTGGTGAAAGCCCCGCTCAAGACCGAGATCGGCCTGAAGCCGGACATCCTCATTGAAGGATAACTGCCGGCAAACAACCCGACAAACAAAGTGATGAAAACAAGCCCAAAAAAGAGCTGGGGATTATGGATAGGATTTAAATTGAGCTGTCTTTCCACCAGGCTGTTAAAAGCTGGTAATACCATCAGAACCATCATTATCGAAAACACCATCGCCAGTAGGGCCATGCTTAAAGATTCTCCTAAAAATTGCACGATTAACTGCCCCTTATGAGCGCCTACCACTTTCCGCATTCCCACTTCCTTGCCTCGGCGAAGAGACCGGGCGGTTGCCAGGTTCATGTAGTTAATACATGCGATAAGCAGAATCAGAAAGGCAATCGATGAAAAAAGGAGGATGTACTTTATGTCATTGTTCGCCTCTATTTCCTGCATCCGGTGGGAGTGAAGGTGGATCCTAGTTACGGGTTGAATGGAATATATTTTGGGGTAAGGTTCTTGAAACCCGGCCGCCTTGAGCAGGGGTATTTCTATAACCGGCGAGATCTTACTTTCCATGACTTGCGGGTCGGCACCCTCATGTAATAAACAATAAGTATAAGAAAAATTACTTCTCCACCCGTTAATGTCATTATTTGTTATTTGAAAATACGTTGCATACGGGACAACAGTATCCATGATAAAGTGGGAATTGGTTGGCATGTCACTGAAAACACCCGATACCGTAAACTCATAACGCTCACTCACAGTCAAAATTTTCCCCATCGGATCCGCATTCCAAAAATATTTTTTTGCTGTTCTTTTAGACAATATTATGGCAGAAGGATCGTTCAATGCTTTTTCAGGCTCACCACTGATAAAAGGAATAGAAAAGATATTAAAAATTTCAGGATCCGCCCAATAGAATTCATCTTCAAGGAAATGTTTTTGCTCGTGAGAAATGAGAGTTTTGCTACTGCGTAAAATTCTAGCAACCTCAGCGACTTCGGGGATTTTCTCCTTCAATGCTGGACCTAAAGGTGCGGGAGTGAAGGCTCGCTCCTCCCTTACAACTCTGTATATTCGGTCAGCATTTTCATGATACCTATCAAAACTCAACTCATATTGGACGTAGAGGGAGATGAGAATAAAGGCCGTCATGCCGACTGCAAGGCCAATAATATTGAGAAGTGAATAGGTACTGTTTCTCTTCAAATTTCTTACAGTAACCAGCAGATAATTTTTAAACATGTTAAACCTCCAGTATAATTCATCGATTAAAAAGTAGGGGAGAGCTTTTAAACACTGGCCCCAAAACCAGACTCGTGCCCAAAGCGGGCCTTTAGCATCAGCGAGAAAACGATAGGTTTCGATCATATCCCCCAGGATGGAGCACCCACCTCTGTCCAGGAATATCCGCTGTATTAGCCACGCTGCAATCCGCGGAGGATGGCGATATTTTTTCATCGTGACTCTCATTCCTGTGGTATAGTCAACTCCTCGGTCCCCGACCAGATAGACTCATGCGCTTTTCGAACTTCCTTCAGGGCTTTGATACCCTGAGGCGAAAGCTGAAAAATACGCTTGCTTTTTCCCCCGCGTTGGGATGAAGGAT
>CAYFVQ010000219.1:0-17215 GCA_964346585.1 uncultured Eubacteriales bacterium
ACCTCACCGATGACCAAAATAAAAAATGCCAAAACACCAACATTAATCCAACATGGTGAATTCGATAAACGGGTTCCAATTCCCAATGCTTATGAACTTTTTCAGGGACTTCAAGATATAGGTGTCGAAACAAAACTAATTGTTTATAAAGGTTTTGGCCATGGTATTACAAAACCAAAAGAGCGATTGGCTGCCATGTGGCATAACTGGCAATGGTTTGCGAAATATATATGGGAAGAAGATGTAGAAATTCCAGTCAAAAAAAGCGATCATAAATAGGAATAATTATGGCCAGAGGTCGATTTTCGTTTACTGAAGAATCGATTGGATCAGTTGTTGTGTTTTCCTGTCCGGTTAAATAATTGCTGGTCCAAAAACTAATGAAATGTGTGTTCGAGCGAGAGAATTAATGGAGATTAAATGTCGAATGTTGAGATGCGACCCCTTCTTATTTGACTTTCCACTCGTGGATTCCAGCAGAAAATTTTTCTTGGAGTTGGATTTCCAGGCGGATAGCTGACGTCCGGACAGGAGTGAACGTGACCTTGTTGTACATGTCTTTTTTCACACCATAGGGATTTTGATTCACCACAGGGATCCACTCGATTCCTCTTTTATACAGGACTTTCCAGGACACAGGAACTCGGCATTGCCCTCGACCTGTGTCGTCGAACCAGTAGACTTCAACTTCGGTGATAGATTCCGGCTTCTTGAAATCATACTGCACCCATTCCACGGTTCCTTTTGTGGGCCACCAGTGGAGATAGGGGTGGGCATGGTCGTTGGAGTCCTTCGGTTCCCACTGGTCATTGATGGGTGCGCCATTTTTATCACGAGAAACACTGACCTTGCTAGTGGAGGCGATTGTCGGCTTAGGAAGGGCTCGCGCCAGTGGCTCTTCACGCGGCAGCCAGACTGACATTTCACCCTGGCCGCGATGGGCCCAGGCGTAGTAAGGAATGGCGATGAATTCCTGCTGTTTTGTTATCGTTTCTTTTTCCTCTTTTCCTTGATGCAATGCGAAGGCTTTGCCCGTGATGACAGAAACGCCGTCGAACATATCTTCTCGATGTTCAACCCACAGTTCGACATCGTCCGGTAAAACAAGATTGCTTATGGAGTCTTGATTATCCGGCCATTCCGCGCAGTAGACGAGTGGGCCCCTAACGAGTGCGGTTTTTCCGGTGTTTTCCTTGATCTCAGGATGGCTGAGCACGCGACGGACTGGCATAGGCAGGTTCAGTTCTACAGTATCCCCCTTATTCCAGGTGCGTCGGATTTGAGCATAGCCCTTTTTGAGGTTGAGACTTATCGGCTCACCATTGACTTTAAGGATGACCTGCTTGCCGCTTTGTTTCATGTAGCGATACAGGTCGCTGGGGACAGGCTGATTTTGTGCCCATCCTGGAATCCGGACATGAACGGCAAAGCGGGCAGGACTGTCAGGATCAACCCTAATTTTTATGTTTCCATCCCAGGGGTACTCGGTTTCTTGTCTGAATTGAACATTATTCCCTTTGAGAGTCACTTGAAGCTCGCTGTCTATGAACAGGTTGACATAAAAGATGCCATCCCGCATGGCATACATGTATCCAGGAATCGAGGGCATGAAGCGCGATATGTTGCTCGGACAACAGGCACAGGCAAACCAAGGGCTGCGTGTGTGCTGGCCAAAGGATTCCAGCGGGTTGGGGTAGAAGAAGAGATTGCCGCTTAAGGCGACTCCGGAGATCAGCCCGTTATACAGGACTCGTTCCAGGACATCGATGTACTTGGAATCCCCGTGGAGCAGAAACATACGATGGTTCCACAATGCGTTGCCGATCGAGGCACATGTTTCCGCATAGGCTGTGGCGTTGGGAAGATTATAGTCTCCGCCAAAAGCTTCCCCTGCACCCGTGGCTCCTATGCCCCCTGTCAGGTAGAGCTTTCCGAATATGACATCTTCCCAGATTCGGTCGATAGCCTGGATGTAGGAAGAGTCGCCAGTGAGCGCTGCCACATCCGCCATTCCTGAATACATGTAAGCTGCCCGCACAGCGTGCCCCACGGCTTCGCTCTGTTCGATGACTGGTTGGTGGTCCTGGGAGTATTCTTTGAACAGTTCGCGGTCCTCGGAGTTCCCGCGCTCGTCCAGGAAGAATTTCGCCAGTTCCAGGTATTTTTGGTCCCCGGTGACACGGTACAGCTTGACCAGTCCGATCTCGATTTCCTGATGCCCGGGAGCCCCATGTTTCTTTCCCGGCCCGAAAACGCTGGCAATGAGATCAGCGTTTTTCAGAGCCATATCCAGGAAAATTCTTTTTCCTGTGGCCAGGTAATGAGCGACTGCGGCTTCGTACATGTGGCCGACATTGTACAGTTCGTGGCCCAGATACATGTTTGCCCAACGGTCTTCTTCCACCCAGCGAACATGGGATTCAGAATTGACTGTTCGAGCGGTATACAGGTATCCGTCATCCTCTTGGGCGGCTGCGATTTTAGCGATCAGGTCATCCAGGTATCTGTCAAGTTCCGGATCAGGATTCACGCGCAGGGAGTAAGAGGCCCCTTCGATGATTTTGAAGACATCCGAGTCGTCAAAGGGATATACCGAACAGAACGTCCCTCTTTCCTTCTGGCCTGATTTGACTGAGGCAGCTTCCTCGAAATTTTTGATGCGGCCGGTTTCCACACACTGCTCAAAAGCGTAGGGGATGGTAACTTTCTGGTTGGTTTCCATCCTTGGCCCCCAGAATTGGTCGGTGATGTGAACTTCGGTGAAACTGATGGGCTGATAAGGATAATCCTTTTGAGTTCCAGCTTTCCGACAGACTGAAAAGACAAGAAAGAAAATACTTATGGATAACAAAACTCTAACGATTTTTTTCATGTGTCCTCCTGTTTAGATGAAACAGTAATCACTGGACTTCCCTATGCTGAGGTGAAAAAACAGTGTCGGTGCATGCATGTCACGTACAAAATGATTCAAGAATAATACTATACTACATTTTTCTTATCAATGGGGAACGTAGAAAATGGGGTCAGACCTTAGTAACTTCAGTAATTTCATTTTAAAAAAAAGCTAGATGATGCAATTGAATTCAAATTACTGAAGTTACTAAGGTCTGACCCCGATATTACTAAGGGGGTACCTTGGGGAACATCGCCTTATTGTTATTGATTAGCAAAGTTCGCTGTGGTATATAAGCCCTCGAAATCTTATTTTACAGAGAGGAAGTAAAACTCCAACAAGTATTGTGAAATCGCAAAAAGAAAAGAACATGCCTCACATAAAAGGTCAGACATTGGCTGTTATCTTCGACATGGATGGTGTGATCGTGGACAACATGAAATACCACAAAAAAGCCTGGGAATTGTTCTTGATGAAGTATGCTCCGGATATGGATGGGGAAGAGTTCAGCGAGAATTTCGGAAAAGTCAACAAGGATTTATTGAAAATCGTGTTTCAAAGAGAGGTCACGGATGAGGAGGAGTCAAGGTTTGGGGACGAGAAGGAAGCTCTGTACCGTGAGCTTTACGCAGAAGATATTGCGCCGACAGATGGCCTTGTCGAGTTTTTACATGAATTGAAAGAAAACAGCGTGAAAACTGCGGTCGCTTCTGCTGCACCCAAGGTCAACGTGGACTTTGTGTTTGAGAAAACCGGGCTGCGTCAATACTTTGATGTTTCGATAGATGCCAACGATGTGACGCGAGGAAAACCGGATCCCGAGATCTATCTGAAGACGGCTGAAAAATTGAATTGTCCTCCGGAGGCGTGCCTTGTCTTTGAAGACTCAATGCCCGGGATTCAAGCCGGCCGAAACGCGGGTATGAAGGTCATCGGCGTGGCCACGTCTCATCCAGCTGATAAACTGAAAGATACAGAGTTTGTGATCAAGGATTTCACAGAAATCAATTTCAAAACTGTCCTGGATTACTTAATAACTGCTGACTGAGGGCCGACTGACCAGCCGGCTCTTTTCTTTATCACCGCTTTTTGGGTTAATTTCTTGTCTCCAATCTCCAGGATGACCACGTATTCGCCCGGTTCGGCTAAAGCCCGTCCAAATCTCCTTCGTGCTTGAGATGACTGTCGTTCAGGAGGTTGGATACGCATATTCCAGTGAACCCGGTTGATCCCCGAATCGGTCGCCCCATTCATCTGGCTCAGGACTTTTCCGTACGGATCAGTGATCGTGATCTTGGCTTTTTCTTTGGTTTTATTCTTCAGATAATAATCGATCACGATGGCATTGGGTTCGTTCGGAGTGGAAAGATGTCTATCCCCATAGAGATTATAGTTACCCCAGGGGCGGGTTGTCCACTGGGCTTTGGGCTCTACAGAGAACAAGTGGACATCCTTTTCGAGAACGTCTTCCTTTAGTTCCTGAAGAGGGGAGATATCCGTGATATAGATGCCCCGTCCGTAAGTCCCCACAACCAGGTCGTTTTCCCGTGGATGAACCAGCAGGTCGTGCACAGCGATAGTGGGCATGTTGTTGCGGAAGTACTCCCAATTCTGGCCGCCGTCTATGCTGACGTAAACTCCTTTATCATTCCCGAGAAAAAGGAGATTAGGATTTTTTCGGTCCTCAAAGATCACATTGATCGGCTTATCCGGAAGATTGCCAATGATCTCTGTCCAGGTCTCTCCAAAATCAGTCGTCCTGTAGAGGAACGGCCTGAAATCATCTCTCCTGTATCCGGATTTGGAGACATAAGCTATCCCCTCTTCATGATGAGAAGCGAACACTCGGCTGACCCAGTAGTTTTCAGGCGCCCCAGCCGTGACGATGGCCGAGGTTCGGTCGTGCCACTGGGCGCCGCCATCCTTGGTCACCCATACTTTGCCGTCATCCGTTCCAACCCAAATAATCCCAGGAGTCACGGGAGATTCGGAGATTGTGGTGATCGTGCAGTATTGGATGTGTCCTTTTCCTGCGATTTTTACCGGGTCGTTTAAGGTCAGGTCAGGGCTGATTTCCTGCCAGTTATCCCCTCGCTGCATGGAGCGAAGCAGAATCTGTGTTCCCGCGTAGATAATTTCACTGTTGTGAGGAGAGATATGGAGTGGGGGACACGAGTTGAACCTGTAGGGATCCTTTCCCTCTTCTCTTCTAGGCTGTATGTTTGTTCGGGTTCCCAGTTTCTGGTCGACACGATGGTGACCTCCGAATTGGATGGTGTTGTAGACCCAACGGCTGTCAATGGGATCGATGACATTGTACATTCCGTCCCCGTAGCCGAGCGGTATGCAGTCCTCCAGAGTGACGCTTCCTGACCAGCTGTTGCTGGGGATTTTCCACGAGTCATGGCACTGCAGCCCGCCATAGATGTTATAAGGATCGTCCATGTCCACGCCGATGGCATAGTACTGGGCCATGGGAAGGTTGTCGTAATAGTCGCATGTCTTCCCCCCATCGTACGAAACATAGACACCGCCGTCACTCCCCATGAAAATGCGGTTAGAGTTTTGAGGGTCGATCCACAGAGTGCGAATATCCCCGAAAGCGCGGGGGAACATTTTCCTCGGCGGCCAGCTTATATCGTGCCAGGTCTTTCCGCCATCGATGGAGCTAGCTATGGAGATGGTGGTGACATAGACATTCTGGTCGTTATTGGGGTCAACACGGATCTGATTGAAGGAGTAAGCCGCCTTTCCTCCCACATTATCCTTGATGGAATTCATTTTTTTCCAGGTCTTGCCCGCATTGTCACTGCGGTAGACTTCGCCGCCGATCTCTCTTTTCTGGGGTTCCAGACCGCGTCTGCGGTCCTGTTCGGCTTCTTGTTTAGTCGGAGAGCGCAAGTTGCAGTTCTCGATTACAGCGTAGACAATATCCGGATTCTTCCTGTAGATATCCAGACCGATGCGCCCGATTTTCCCCTTGGGAAGGCCTTTCTTGAGAATTTCCCACTTGCTGCCGCCATCTGTTGTCTTGTAAATTCCGCTTCCGGATCCTCCAGCCTCGAAATGCCAGGGAAGCCGTTGTTTATCGTAGGCCGCCGCATACAGCACGTCAGGATTATCCCGGTTCATGGCCAGGTCAATCACTCCGATTTTCTCGTTGATGTACAGGACTTTCCTCCAGGTTTTTCCTCCATCCGTGGTTTTAAACACCCCGCGCTCCTCATTGGATGAAAAAAGATGCCCCTCTGCGGCCACGTAGACGATATCCGGATTTGTGGGGTGGATAAGGATTCGTCCGATATGATGTGTATCTTTCAATCCCATGTGTGTGAATGTCTTGCCGCCGTCTGTGGATTTATAAACACCGTCGCCCCAATAAGAACTTCGGGCTGTGGCGTGCTCGCCAGTCCCTACCCAAAGGATATCCGGATTGGAGGGAGCCAGGTCGATGTCACCAATCGAGAAGACATCCTGGTCGTCAAAGAGAGGTTCAAATGTCGTTCCATTGTTGGTCGTCTTCCATAGCCCGCCGTTTCGTCCCGCCACATAAAAGGTATAGAGATGAGCTTGCTGTGGAGATTCTGGAACCGCAAAATCACTGATCCAGGAACCGCTCCGAAAAGGTCCCAGGTTCCGGTAAGTGAAGTTTTTTAAAAGGTCTTGATCAGAATGTTCCTGTCCGATGGCCATATTATTTACAAGAATAGCCATAAATCCAAGGAATATAAGCGTGTATTGAATATACTTTGATTTGACCATCTGTTCGCCTCCTAAAGCTCTAATGTTGGTGAAGCCCGTTCAATTGTGTTGCTTCACCGCATTAAATTAAAAGACAAAATCGTGTCTAATTCAAGTAGAAAGAAGTTAGTTCATAATTGGAAATTTTGTATAATCACATTGAATCTTTTATCGCTTGTATTCGGGCCAAAAATGATGAGAGACATTAGAAGTGAAAAAAGAATACAATAAATCAAATGAAAATCTTGACTTTGCCCAGGAGGATTTTATAATCCTTTCTCATATAGAGTTCGCAATCAATTTTCGTGCGCCATGCGTTTAAGGAATTCCATGAGATTGAAAAATGGAGAAGAGGGCGAAAAAAGTGATTCTTACATATTTGTTTTGGTAATTCAGATAAAAGAGAATAGAAGGAATAAAAGAATATAAAAGGAGGAGTTAATATGGCAAAAATTAAAGTGAGTGTGGACAGGATTAATGGCCATTGTAATCTTCCTTTACTGGTGGGTGATCATTTCTTTGTGGAGGATTCCAAACTCTTTATCCCGGAGGGCAAGTTTATCTGTATCTGGGCATTACAGAGCATGATGCCGGTCTTTCCCATCCTGGCAGCCAAAGATCAGTTAGAGGAGGGCCATTGGGTAAAAAAAGTGAAGACTTTTTCCTGCCCGGACCCGAAAGGCCTCGTACAGTTCCGGCTTGAAGTCGTCCGTTAGCGGATGATACGAATCTTACATTTGTCCGTCAAATCATTACCCTTTTACATGACAGAGAGGTTAGCGAATGATCAGAGTAGATATCAGCAAATGCACGGGATGTAAAAAATGTGAAACTACCTGTGCCTTTTTCCGTTCTGGGAGGATCAATAATCGATTGGCCAGGATGAAAGTCTTGAATTTGTATGAGGTCGGCCTGGACGGACCAGTATTCTGTATCCAGTGCAAGGAACAGTACTGCCTGCGCTGTCCGGAAGACGCTATAACAGAGGGATCTAAGGGACAGATAATCGTCTCTCCCACTCTATGCACACTCTGTGGCGTTTGTGAGAAGGCCTGCCCGATAGGAGCAATTGAGATATTCAATGATATAGTCTATGTCTGTGACCTCTGTGGAGGAAGGCCCAAATGTGTTGAAGTCTGCACAGAAGGAGCCATTACCTATTCGGCTGACAAAGGAAGAAAACCTTCTCTAGAAACCTTCAAAAAGGGAACCGGCCGAATGAATCCCAGCCAGAAGCAAAAGTCATATCTCAAGAAGAAAGGCTCGAGTATCAGAAAAAGCTGGAGACGTTAAAATGCTTAAATACGGATATGGTGGAAGAATTCTGAGAATTGACCTCACAGAACGCAGATACAGCGTAGAGGAACTTGATCCATCCTGGATAAAACCTGTCATCGGTGGTCGGGCAGCCAACACCAAAAGGCTTTATGAAGAATTAGATCCGGATTGCGATCCTTTAGGAGCGGATAACATCCTTATATTCGGCATCGGACCTCTGACAGGTTCCTTCCTGACAGCTTCAGCCTATTACACCGTCACCGCCAAATCCCCACTCACAGGAATATTAGGGGACTCAGCCGCAGGAGGGCAGTTTGCCGCGGAGATGAAACTTACCGGCTTTGACCAGGTCATCATAAGAGGCAAAGCGGATGAGCTTCTCTATTTATTGATAACGGAATCGGGGGTGGAGTTTGAGGAATGTCCAGAATACAAGGGAATGATCATCACGGAAACAACAGAAGCCATTCGAAGAGACAGAAAGGACAATTCCATACAGGTCGCTGCTATCGGACCGGCCGGGGAAAATCAAGTCCTCTTTTCCTCGATAGTTTCGAGCGGGAATCGGATGAACGGACGCGCAGGGATGGGAGCTGTCATGGGGTCCAAGAATTTGAAAGCCGTGGCTGTGCGGGGGGCTCTCTCTGTCGATGTGGCTGATCCTCTGGCCTTTCTGTCCATGGTAGAGGAGATCGATAAGAACATACTGAGCCATAATGAATATGATAAGCGGTACCATATGGGCACGACCATGCTGATGAAGGATTTGAATAATATCGGCATCCTTCCGACCAAACATTTCCAGGAAGGAGTCTGCACCTACGTGGATGAGATATCCGGGCAGGCGTTGGCCCGCACCCATAAAGTGAAGAATAAATCCTGTTTCAACTGCAATGTCCACTGCTCGCGGTATTATGTGGTCGAGGACCATGAGGCGGAGGGGCCTGAGTTCGAAACTCTTTGCAGTTTCACTTCCCGGATTGGCAACCGTGATCTTTCCTTTGCCCTGGAGATGAATCAATATCTGAACCAGGTGGGGATGGATTCTATTTCGACCTCAGAAGTGATTGGGTGGATAATGGAATGCCAGGAAAGGGGACTTGTCCATCCTAAGGATCTGGATGGCCTGAGCCTGACCTGGGGCGAAAAAGACAAAATCCGGGAAGTCGTGGATAGGATTGTTTTCCGCCGCGGTGTCGGAGATAGACTGGCCAATGGAGCGACAAAATTGTCTAAAGATTTCAGCGAGGAAGCGAGAAAGTTGGTGATGCAGGTCAAAGGGCTGGATGTGATCTGTGGCGATCCAAGGGGAATAAAGGCCTATGGCCTGACCTATGCCATAGCCTCCAGGGGAGCCGACCACTTGCGTGCAGAGCCGTATTTTGAATTGACCAACCGAAAAGAGGAGGCGAAAAAGCGTTTCGGTACAGAAAAGGCGGCTGACCGGCTCGCAGAAGAAGGGAAAGCAGCTCTGGTGTGCTATTCTGAGAAGATTGCTCTTCTCACCGATTCTCTGACTATGTGCAAGAACGTCGGCCTCTGTATGGATGTGCTCAATTTTGAAAATACGTCCGCTCTTTTGAGATATGGTACCGGAATAGACTATTCTCCCGAATATCTCAAGAAAATATTAGAAGACCAGATTACCATGGATCATCAGCTCAATAAAAAGTTTGGCGCAAAGAGGGAGGATGACACTTTGCCGGAAAGATTCCAGAAAGAGCCGTTGACAGAAGGCCCGACAAAAGGTTCGACCGTGGATATTCAGAGAATGGTCAAGGAGTATTACAAGATTCACAAGTGGTAGGAATAAGTCACAGCCTTAAGGTCTTACTGAGAGTTGCTCATTAGGAATAGGCGGGGCTGAAAAATTCCTGGAATCGAATATACAGAGATAACAAATAGATAACATCGATGAAAGAAAAGGATGAAGGAACAGATTAAAGCGCCAAAAAAGCGAGAGACCTTTACTTCCAATTTCGGTCTTCTGATGACCATGATCGGAGTGGCTGTGGGATTAGGTGCTGTCTGGCGCTTTCCTTACATGGTCGGGAAATTCGGCGGGGCCGCATTTGTTCTCTTTTACCTGATGGTTGTTTTTTTTGTCGGCATACCCGCGTTGATGGCCGAATGGACTCTTGGCCGCTACACCAGACGCGGCACTTTGGGAGCCTTTGAAAAAGGGGGATTTCCCGGAGGGAAGTTTGTTGGGGCTTTTTTATTTTTTATTGTGTTCTGGGCTACAGGATACTATTCCAATGCTTTGGGCTGGGTTGGGTTTCACGGCCTGAGTGAATTGGTCAGTTTTTTTGGCCTGAAACTCAACGCATCCGCTATCCTCCCTCCGCAAGAAGGTTTTAACCTCACTTCTCTTCTTTTGCAGCTTTTGATGACAGCCGTTGTCATTTTTAGCTGTGGGATAGTCCTGATCAAGGGCCTGCGGAGGGGGATCGAGAAGACCAGCAAATGGATTGTCCCTCTCCTTTTCACCATCCTTATCATCCTTATTGTCCGCTCAGTCACATTAAGAGGAGCGGGCGAAGGGATTAAATGGTATATAGGCGCTTTCCGTTTCAGCGAGCTCACTCCATCGGTCATGGCCGCAGCTCTCGGAATGGCTTTTTTTTCTATGTCGTTGGGCGGGACTTTTATGGTTATCTATGGTTCCTACTTGAACAAAGAAGCCAATATTGTGAAAAATTCTGTGTTTACGGGGATTGCCGCATCAGTGGCCGGCCTTATGGCAGGATTTGCGATTTTTCCGGCAGTTTTTTCTTTTGGATTGGAACCCAGCGACGGTCCGGGGCTTATCTTTCGGACATTACCAGAGACTTTCAGCATGATGCCCGCTGGCTCGTTGTTCGGGCTCCTCTTCTTTTTCGGACTTTTTGGAGCGGCTTATCTTTCCGATGTCGCCGCCTTTGAAGTCCTGGTGGGAGGACTTGTGGATAACACAAAAATTGAGAGGAAAAAAGCAGTGATTTTGACCTGTCTTATTGTTTTCGTGCTGGCCATTCCTCCCATGATCAATTTCAAGATTTTTCTCCCTTGGGATTTAACTTTCGGCTCTGGAATGCAGGCCCTGGGTTCGCTTCTCGCCGTTATCACCGCAGTCTGGTGCGTGAGAAGATCAGATGCCTTGAAAGAATTAGCCGAAGGGAGAGGAAAACCTTTCCCTCTTTTCCTGTATTGGTGGATGAGAGTCGTTATCCCTGTGGCCATCTTGTTCGTGGGGATCAACTGGCTTCTGGAATCCGTCTTCAAAATAACTATTTTTGGGTAATTTGAGGAAAATCTAACTTATTTTTTTGCCCTTTCAGACTGTTCCAAGGCCCAAAAAAATTGCAGCATGGCTCATTGGAGAATTCTTTTAGATTCCGGATAGTCAGGCTACAGTCACTTCTTTTGAAAGGTAGACATCCTGGACCGCATGGATAATTTCTATGCCCTCCTTCATGGGTCTTTGAAACGCCTTTCTTCCCAGGATGAGGCCCATTCCTCCGGCTCTCTTGTTTATGACAGCCGTTTTTACTGCCTCCTGGAGATCGTCTTTTCCTGAGGCTCCTCCTGAATTGATGAGTCCCACTCTTCCCATGAAGCAGTTCGCAACCTGGTATCGGGTCAGGTCGATGGGATGGGATGTGGTGAGCTCGTCGTACATCAGAGGATGGGTTTTTCCGAAGCTCAGAGCTAAAAAACCGCCGTTGTTGGTTGGCTGTTTTTGTTTGATAATATCCGCCTCTATGGTCGCGCCCAGATAATTGGCCTGTCCGGTCAAGTCGGCAGAGCTGTGATAATCCACCCCATCTTTCTCGAATGCAGGATTTCGCAGATAGCACCAGAGGACAGTGAACAGCCCCATTTCGTGTGCCATTTGAAATGACCTGGAGACTTCTTCGATCTGCCTTCGCGACTCTTCAGACCCGAAATAGACAGTCGCGCCGACTCCTGCGGCGCCCATGTTGCTGGCTTGCTCCACAGAAGCGATCATCCTCTGGTCGTATGAGTTGGGATAGGACAGCAGCTCGTTGTGGTTGAGCTTAACGATAAATGGGATTCTATCCGCATATTTCTTGGAAACCAGGCCCAATACGCCTAGAGTGGATGCCACGGCATTGCAGTCCGCTTCAACAGCGAGCTTGACAATATTCTCAGGATCGAAATACAGGGGATTGGGAGCAAACGAAGCTCCGGCTGAATGCTCCACACCCTGGTCAACAGGAAGAATGGAAAGATACCCTGTTCCCTTCAAGCGGCCGTTATTAAACATCCTTTTGAGATTATCCTGAACATCCTTTGACCTGTCCGATAGACCAAAGACTCTCTCCACGAAGTCCGGGCCAGGAAGATTGAGGTAATCCTTGGGAATGGTCCGGCAGACGTGATTCAGAAGATCAGAGGTGTCTTTTCCCAGTATATCTTTTATATTGAGTGCCACGTTCTTCCTCCTTTTTTTGTCCCCTTTTCTCTCAAGCCTTTTTTCATTTCAAAAAGCTTTGGCTGCGAACTTTTTTGGGATATTCCGCGTGTTTTTCAGGTCAGAATCTTGATCAGCCGGTAATACTGTGTGTAATCGATCTTTTTGGGCTGAATCACATGCTCCAAAGGGACAGTGATCAATTTATGCAGATTGAGGCTCACGCACTTGTCGGTCTGTCCATCCTTTAAAACCTCGACAGCATAGCTTCCCAGGCGAGCAGCCAGAATCCTGTCAAAAGCTGTTGGAGTTCCTCCTCTCTGGATATAACCCAGAACGGCCAGCCGTGTTTCCAATCCGGCTTTCTTTGATATGGTCTCAGCAATGGTGCTTCCTTTGGCTTTGCCTTCTGCAACGATTATGATCCAGCTCCTTTTTCCTGTGCGGCTTCCCTCTTCTATCTCCTTGCATATCCTTTCCATGTCCATTTCTTTTTCCGGAATGATGACTTCCTCACAGCCCCCGGCAAGGGCGACTTGAAGGGCGATGTAGCCGCAGTTACGTCCCATCACCTCAACCACGAATACTCTTTCCAGACTCGTGGCAGTATCCCTGATTTTATCCAGAGCGTCGACAGCGACATTGACCGCGGTGTCAGCCCCGATAGAGATATCGATCCCGTTAAGGTCGTTGTCAATAGTGGCTGGTACTCCTATGACAGGAATCTTGTATTTGGCAGCCAGTACATGAGCCCCGGTCATAGAACCATTGCCTCCGATTACGATCAGGCCGTCGATCTTGTTTTCTTTTATGGTTCGTACAGCTTGTTTTTGTCCGGATTCAGTAAGGAATCCTTTGGAACGGGCCGTTTTCAGGATGGTTCCTCCCAGGTTGAGGATCCCGGATACCGAACGTCTATTCAGCTCGATAAGCTCCCCTTTGATCAGGCCATCGTAACCTTTGATCACTCCCATGACCTCTATATTATGATAAACAGCCAATCTCACCACTGCTCTCAAGGCTGCGTTAACTCCAGCGCAGTCTCTAGTCAAGATCCCGATTTTTTTCATAGGCGTGGCCTTCCTTTTTTGATTTATCATTATATCCAATTTGCATCCAGAACCATAATGTTTTGTTCCCCTCCAAATCATTTTCCTAAAGATTGATTCGTCTGAAGAAAAAAAATCATGATTCAAACTGCTCGACGAAAGATCTTTTTTTCCAGAAAATGTAAGCAGCAAGAGAATACATGATGGCCAGTCCGATCCCGAATTCCGTGGTAATATAATTCGTAATACCTGTATTCTCAGTCAGTGGATCAAAAAATCCTTGAATAAAGAGGTTATTGCCAGTGTGAAGAAAAACAGCCGTCCACATGCTTCCTGATTTGATCCTCATCCAGGTATAGATAAATGATGAAGCAACGATCATGATTGTAAAACAGGGAATAGAGTATAAGGCCGGAGTTCCACTATTGTAAGACATAAAGAGAATTCCAGGATAATGCGAGATAGCCCAGATGACTCCCACGATCAGGGATGTTCTCGTGTATGACGTTATCTTCGCCAGTTCATAGGTGAAGAAACCACGCCACCCTATTTCTTCGCCCAGTGCATGTAGGCCTCCAACCAGAGTCCCGAAAAACAACAGGGGAATAATCGAAGCCCCGATAGAAAGCGGTTCTTTAAATACAGGAAATGCCCGCGTAAGTATGTCCGGAATAATCTCAAAAGTCACTTTTCCCAAGCCTGAAATCCAGGTGAAGCCATAAACGACAACACATAAGATTAAAGGGATGATATAACAGATGATATGATACCGGGTCTTTCCCCATCTCCATCCCATTTGACTGAGATTTTTATCAAAAATTAATCGCGTCATCAGTGCAGCCACACCCGGAGCCCACATGATGCTTAAAAATAATAGTCCCCTGGACTGAATAATGTTAAGAAAAAGAGACAGTAGATAGCAGCTGAAAAGATGAGAAGAAGGGCCAGAAAAGTGAATAATTTAATCTTAATGTTTCTTTTTGTTTGCGGCATGTTATTCTCCAGATTCTTTTTTTGTAAATTTTAAAATCATATTGTTTTGAATCTTAAAAACATCTTTTTCCCTCATCAATCCCACCAAAGTATTGATTTAAAAAACAATACTTAAGTATGCTTTCGAGTCTCTTCATTGACTCGGCTTTTTCATGATGCTATAAATCGCATATGCCGCATGTGATCGTGCTTTTTTTAGTGCTTTCCTTCACTGCAGGTTCTGTCTCTGTGGTCATGGCAGAACTCTACCGGAGAAGGTATCCCATGAGGACATTCTCAGGAATAAGAAATGCAGTTTTGGCGTTCAAACTGCTCACGTTCTGCAATCTGATATACATATACCAGAGATTAAATCTGGATCCCTCCCTAAGTGGAGGACAAAGAGAACTCCTATTCCATATTGCTCAGCTTGTTGGAACCCTACTGGTTTTTATCTATATATTCTTCCTGATCGTTTTTTTGCTTGATCTCTTTCAAAATCCAGTCTCAAAACAATTCAGGCGTTGCTACTGGCTTGCAGCCGCCATAATTTTTGGTGCAGAATTCATCAGCGAGATAACTGATCTCTATATTTTCGGTGCCCCGCTTAACAATCTTATTAATTTTATTGTTAATGTTGGATCTAAAGCTTTTGTGGCTGGATTTTCCGTATTTGTCTTTTTGCGGGCGCACAATAAAAAAATAGTAAAATACCGAAAAATAGGCACACACATAACTGCATTTTATGCTCTTCTTTTTTTTCTTTTCTTTATCTTCTGGATCACCTTCTCATTAGACATAGTGCCGAGAATTTTTTCAAATCTCGCCATTTCTTCTCTCTTCCTTTTATTCAATCTAGTCCCTCTTATTTATATGAATCCTCTATTGAAGATGTATCAGGTTACAGATAGTAGTGCGGACCAGGAAATTATCCTCAAAAGCCTGGATCAAAAATACGGAATTACAAACAGGGAAATGGAAGTCATAAAACTGATAGCCAGAGGAAACACCAATAAGGAAATCAGCGGCATCTTGTATATCGCTCTCCAGACCGTCAAGGATCATAACCGCCGGATCTTCAGGAAATTAGGAGTGAAAAATAGAGTGCAACTTGTAAATTTGATCCGAAATATTCAAAAAACAGACATCACGAGTCATTCATCATCAATGTGAATTTGCCCGGAGAAGGGATCGTGATTTACAAATCTGTCTCATTCTTATTCCGACATTTCTGCTGACCGTTTCTAATAGCCCCGAATTTTTCATTGACAGGATATTTTTCTACCTTTTATCATTATATACAGAGAAAGGCAGAAGGTGGGAATTGGGTAAATATGAGCCGACCTCAATTCAGTCCCAAAACCAATCTCCTGTGTTTTTCAATATTTCAGGGGAGGGAAAGATGACAAAAAGAAACGCTTGGGTATGCGTCATAGCCATTTTCAGTATTTTTATTTTCTTTGTTAATCTGAGTGGACAAAAAATAAAGGTGAAAAAAGAAGACGGAATTCCTGTGGTGTATAATCCACTGAATCCAGTGAAATCTCTCGACTCGTCTTTTGATATGATTTTGAGAGAAGACCTTGTTATTGGAACCGATGAAAAAAATAATGATTATTATTTTGAAGTCATAAGTGACATCAAAGCTGATGATGATAGAAATATCTATGTTGTGGATGAAACAGCCCATTCCATAAAGTTATTCGACAAGGATGGAAATTATCTTAAGGACATCGGGAGAAAAGGAAAAGGGCCAGGAGAATTTGTAGCCCCTACTGAAATGGCGATTATCGAAGATAAAATCGTCGTCTGTAGTTTTGGTAGATTGAGTTATTTCACTTTGGAAGGAAATTTTATTAATTATAAAAAGGCCATGTTTGCAGGAATTGTCTGCTTTGACTCCAAGGGCAACATAATAGCTCAACAGCCCGGTCCTCCAGAGAAAGGATTTTTTAGATTATTTTTGCGAAAATTCAATCCTGAGGGTAAGCTCCTTCATCAAATTTCGGAGTTAATAGAGAAACCTCGATCTCCCAATGAAAAAAGAGATGCATTTCCCAAGATTATATTGTATACCGTTAGAAAAGATGATGCCGTCGTATGGGCAGTTACGGATCAATACAAGCTGAATCTCGTGGATGGAAAAGGTAAAGTTTTTCTCAAAATCAAAAAGGAATTCAATCCGGTTGAATTAACAGAAGAACACAAGCAAAGAGTTATTGCCTATCGGGGAAGAACAGAGGATCAATATAGTTTCCCCACAGTTTTACCTCCAATCCGTTATATCTGCGCAGATGATAACAACAGGATTTTTGTCTGCACTTATGAAAGTGAAGGAGAGGATAAGTACTTGTATGATATTTTTGATGAAAATGGCATGTATGTAGAAAAGGTGGCAATAAAAGGATTGCCCATGTTTTTTAAAAACGGATATTTATATTGCCGGGGAGAAGATGAAAATAATCTCCATCAAGTTATCCGGTATATGATTGATTAGGAGAGGGAATGCTGAAGGGGGGACTCGAACTCCGCCGTCTTAATAAATTCTTTAAATTCAATTAGTTATAGCGCAAGCTGTTGAAAAAAAATAAATCACCCTTTGAGATGTGCAATTTCTTATTTACCGGTCTTGGCAAACTCCTGGGAAGGGCTGACATCATATAACAAAATAATTTTATTTATGTTTCCTGAGTCGTCTCTCCCGAACCTTATTCTGACATAGAACATGGCCTCATTTTCAAAAGCGAAAAGATCCTTACTCATCGGTTTGAGTTTATAAATAGTGCCGCCTTCCCGCTGATAAGTTAAGGAACTTTCGGCAACCGCGATTTTTCTTTTTCCATATATTCCTACGTACTCTCCTAA
>CAYFVQ010000220.1:0-8726 GCA_964346585.1 uncultured Eubacteriales bacterium
GTAACATCTTCCAGCCTTCCTGATAATCCGGCAAATCCTTCATTTTCCGGACAACGCAATTGACATTTCATGCAACCCACCAACGCATTATGCATGCTTGGAAGTATCCACCTTGGAAACTTGCCTTTGACTTCATTGAACAAAGTGATACATCTCCCGACATTAATGACAAAATTCTCTTTTGTTATGCAGTTTGTCGGACAGATGCCATAGCAAATAACACAATTTCTGCAGGCATCCAATAAAGCGAGTTCTTGCCAGTGGTCCTCCTCAAACTCAAAATCTGTAAAAAAAGCGACCAGGGTGATAAAGTTCCCCATTCCATCCACGAAACAGAGGTTATTCCTACCGTATTTGCCAAGTCCGCTTCTGACGGCCAACAGTTTTAAGTGGAGCTTGTCTGCCCTCTCAACTCTGTACCCTGGCTTTTTAATGATTTCTTTAAGGATAATTTTCTTCAAATCTTCACTTGATATCCCATCGGAATAATATTGAGGAGGTATCATCACTTCATGCGTTTTACCATTGAGATGAAAATTAACATACATTAATCTGGTGAATTTGCTGATGATGATGATCGATTTTGCCGTGGGGAAATTATCGGGAATCTCGAACTTCAATTCGTCGATGTAGCTTCTGTAAATTTTATGCCTGCTGAGTTTGCCCTTATTCCTTAATCTGTCGATATCTTCCTGCAGTTCTTTAAAGTGGGCGACAGACATAGTCTTATACTTGTAGAAAATATCTGGCGATTTCCGTATTCTCCCCTTTGGTCTAGGTCGTGTGAATAAACCGCTATATTCAAGATAAGAAAGAGTACCCGCGATGATTGAATTTTTCAGAAAGCCTCTCCGCGACTGTCTGGATGAAAATATTGACGAATCCATGAGTATCCTCCTCGGGGAATTTTTTAAAAAAGAATCGGATTAATGGGAAATTACCAACATTTATTCTAGATTCTCCAGATAATCCTGTATCTCTTTACATGTTGATATCCCTCTTCATCTTCTTCTACTGTAAAAAGCTTGCCACTCTCTATCAAAAGGGGATGGCCTTTCAACGGGACTTTGACAATGAACCTGCCTTCAGCATCGAATATGTCGTAATAATACCCTGATCCATCTGGAGCCCTTTCATAAGTCATTACAAAAATCCGGCCTTCGTCATCAGCACTTATCCTCTGAATTGGACAGTGGTATTCAGACACAACCATTCTTTGCAATATTTGAGGGGGCAGATCTTCACCCTCCAGCCTCTCGTCAACGTCCTTTTGAGTCACTTTGACGGGCGTGTATTCTTTCGAAATTTTCCGGGTCAGGTTCCCTTCAGGGTCAAAAACCTTCAGCTCATATTCCCCCATGTAGCCGAAGACAATTTGATTCCCGTTTATGAGGGTCCACCTGCAAGTCGGGAAAAAGGGATTAAATCCATCACGCGGGAAGTAGGGCAAAGGCGAAGAACCAAAAATATGAAGATAATTCAAATCTGAGTCGAACTTCTTCAGTTCGTATCTCGGATTCTCTTCATCCCTGATAACACAAAGGCCGATGATGTTTCCGTCAATGTCTAAACGAGAGGATGTTAACAGGTATTTCGCAGTCGAGAGACTCCTTTGGAACTCTCCTCCCATTGAAAAAAAAGATATGCCTCGATTATCCTGGACTGCTATTTTATTTTCGCGTGTGAGAGTTAATGTACTGGGAATAAATAGCTCTCCCGGTCCCTGGCCTTGCCTTCCGAAAGATTGTATAAACCTCCCGCTTCCATCAAAGACCTTTACACTGCACTCTTCATAATCGAGAACGTAGATCCTCTCTTCAGCATCGGCTGCAATTGCAACGACTTCAGAAAACATGTATTCCTCTCTTCCCACTGCTTCTCCGATGGATAGTTCCTCCTCCAGGATAAAAACATCTTCTCCATACAGCGGTTCCTTGGGATTTTTAACCACGGGAATTCCATCTATTTCCTCGATGGATCCTTTCCATTCGGTTTTTTGCTTCTCACAGGAGATAAGACAGACAATTATTATGAAGAGAGGAAAAATTAATGAGACTATATTTTTTGCCTTCAATATATCCTCCCACCAGAATAAAAAATTGTTTTTTCCGGAAGCCCTCATAATATGATAGCAGCTGAATTCGGACAGCTCAATAATTCCCTTAGTATTCCATCATCATAAGAGCTGAAAACATCTCCATTCCTTTCCAGAGATTACCGATACAGATGTTTTCATTAGCCTGATGTTGATTGTTATCATAATTAACAAAAGAAACACCTATTGTCGGGATAGCTAATGTATCTGAAAAAACGTGAATGGGAAGAGATCCACCCAACGAAGGGAAAACCACAGGATCTGTTTCCAGATATTTGGCTAAATTCTGAATAACACGCCGGCAAAGAGGATGATCCATGGGAGTGCGTTGGGCTTTATATCCCTTCTCTTTTCTGGTCAGTTTAACGATCTGGGGATAGCGCATCCTTAAGTCGAAACTCGGATCCTCTTCGATAACATGAAATCCCTGGTTCTGGATGTGCTCTTTCACTTTTTCAACAAAATAATCAGGGTCATTTCCCTTTACCAGTCGAATATCAATGGAAGCCGTTGCACTGGAAGGAATGATTGTCCTCGCTTGATCACCTGTCCAACCGCATCTTAAACCGTTCACATTAAACGATGGAAGCTGGATGGCTTCTTTGAGAGTTAATCCTTGGCTTTCCAGCCCATTTATGGCGAAAACTTCTTTGAGCATTTCATCAAAGACAGGTATATTTCGTAAAGCTTGATTTTCACTATCTGTTAAGGGCACGGCTGTGTCGTAGAAGCCATTGATAGTGATCTTGCCTTGATCGTCTTTCATGCTCGCTAAAAGATGAACGAGCTTCATAGCAGGATTCGGAGCCCAATTTCCATAATGACCGCTGTGAAGATTAACGGCCGCACCGAATACGGTGATCTCTAAAGAAAGGATCCCCCTGACTCCGAAAAAAAGGATCGGTGTCCCATCATAGTACGCCGGGCCGTCGCATAAAAAAAGAATGTCACTCTTTAATAAATTTTTATTTTTTTCAAGAAAAGCTGGAAGATTTGCCGAACCGGCCTCTTCTTCTCCTTCGAAAATGAATTTTAAGTTATTTTTTAGGGCCCATCCAGATTCTCGGATAAAATCTATTGCTGCGAGCAAGGCCATGATCGATGCTTTGTCATCACTCGAGCTCCGGGCATATATTCGCCAATCTTCGTTTAGGCGACAGCCTGAAGGAGGAAACCGAATCGGCTTGGGGAAGTCTGAATTCGCTTCAAGTTTACCCGGACGTAAAACAGGCTGAAAGGGTTGATGATCTATCCACAAGGACGGCTCGACAGGTTGACCGTCATAATGAGCATAAAAAGCCAGAGTTTGAGTGGCATTTGGGGCGTTCCATTCTCCGTAGACGACTGGATTACCGTCTGTTTCGATTATGCTTGCCCGAAGACCTCTTTTCTCCATCATAACCTTAATAAATTCAGCATTTCGATCTATGTTGGCACGATCAGAACTTACATTCGGAATGGATAGAAACTCATTAAATTCTCGAATAATATCATGCTCCTTATTTGCGAGATATGATTTTAATTTATCTAAAAGAGGTTCTTTTAAGGTCGGCATCCCAAGCAGGTCTGGATGAGGGATGCCGCTGATCATAAATATAATGATATAAATCCATCTCAGGATTATCCTCATTTTTTTGCCTCCAAGTAAAAATGAATTTCTACGCTGAATCCACACCTGCCTGTGTTGGTTTGCCGTCGTATATCAAACTCTTTGCCAGACCCGTAAAATAGGACTCTTCCCAGATTTAGTCATTTCGTTCGGCTAATACCTCTTTGAAGACTCTGACTGCCTCATCAAATCCAGATTCCATCAAAGCTCTACCAACAAGCTGAATGGCAGGCTTTTTGCTTTTTTGATCATCCTGAGGTGAAGCCTGAGATGCAAGAATTATCACAAATGCTATTGCCAATATCTGAATAATATTTTTCATTAAACGCCTCAGATTAGATAAGTCAGCATGAAGGGTGACCAGCAAAGTTTAGAGAAAATTCAGATAAGCTACCGCCGGTTTTTTGGATAACATGTAGACTTTCTCCCCTAACTATAATCTTCGTGTATCCTTTATATACTAGGTTGTAGAGTTATACGTGAAAATAGAGAAAATGTTCTATTTTGAGAAATGGGACTTGTTCCCAATGAAATATAAGAAGGAGATTCTTTATTTAACTGAAAACTGACGATACCGGAGAGAAAAAAAGAGGATTTAAAAAAGCGCCGGAAATAGATCCTCACTGACTGATTCTCACATGACTGCGGGCAGGATGAAGTCTTCAATAATATTCAATAAAAAACGTTCTGGCTTGTAAGAGAAATTAAGGGCATTGGAGACGATAACCATATTGAATTCTGGGATAACAAAGATGTATTGGCCACCCCATCCGAAGGCGTAAAAGGAGTCGACCGGCTTTTCATGGACATTCAAAGTTCTTCTCCACCACATAAATCCGTACCACAAATTGTCAGTCCTCTTCACCTGTTTCCCTGTGGAGTCCTTGATCCATTCCGCGGAAACAATTTGTTCTCCTTTCCAGATCCCATCATTTAAAAACAACTGCCCGAGCTTAGCCATATCGCGTGGACATAGAGCAAGCCCCCCATCCGAATCGACAGAGCCATCGGGATATCGTGCCCAGTCATAATTGGAAATATTTAGAGGAGAAAAAAGGAATTTTTTACTGAATGCTTCAACATCGATACCACTCACTTTTTCAACTATGATCCCCAGCAAGGTGGAATTGGCATTCGTATATATGTATTTCTCACCTGGAATTTGAACCATGGGTTTCTCCAGATAAAAGCGGGCTATATCATCGGTTTGCCACATCTTTAAAACATCGCCTGGATCCTTGCTACTCTGTTGCCACTCCAACCCTGCGGTCATGGTTATCAGATGCTTCAGTTTAATATTCATTTTCTCTTGATTTTTTAGATAATCGAATTCCGGAAAGAAATTAAGAACAGGTGCCTCTAAATCTGTGATATGCCCCTCGCTCTTAGCAATTCCGACCAAGATTGATGTGATACTTTTCGTCGCGGAAGCCAGAAGATGCTTTCTGTCGCGGTACCATTGAGTTACAGGCGGGCCATGAAATTTACCGTTTTCCTGAAAATACTCCTCAAGCGTAATCTTTCCGTCCTTGATAATGATTATATTGTGAATATCGTCATACTTCCCTTTTAGAATACGAATGACCATATCGCTGATGAGATCACTTTCAATTTCCAGTTCGTCCAATGCAGCACACAGCCAGCCATCTTCTGTCCTGTCCGGCACCTCATAGCGATAGGTGATTTTTTTCGAAGTCCTGAAGGCAGATTCAAGGCTGCGCAAAGACGAAATTGTATCCGGGTCTCTCAGCCGCATCCATACTTTTTTGTAATCAGAATCGGTCATTTCCTCGATTTTGTTTTTATCCTGAGTCAATCTTCCCTTGAAAATTGTCCGACCATTCCCCCAGTCAGGAAATCCGTAAGATAAGATTTCGTCTTTGTATTCAATTTCTTTTATATTTTTCCTTAACAGGCAACTGGGTCTGAGATCCACATAAAATGCTCGAAGCTTTCCTTTAGCATTTTGGTCGATCTTTACTAATGATCTATCGTATTCATTTTCCTCATGAACAGTCAATTCCTTCCAATAGCCCAACACGTCTTTATTAGCCTCGGTTTTGATCTGATTCAGAGATGAAGAATCTGAATACCAGAAGTAGGCTAAAATACAAAACAGTACCAAGCCCCCTGTGAAATACAAGAGGCGTTTTATTCTCTGCATCTTTATCGCTCCTCTTATTTTTGAAGTTCTGTCTTTCTGATTAAATCAATTCCGAGAACAATGATTGAACGGGTCTTTGGCCCGATCTAGGAGATGGACTTGTTGGTTACTTTATCTTAGGATATTTAGTGGAGGGAATGAAGATCACAAAAAAAGGTGATCAGAGCAGATGATTATTGATATCGGGGTGTTTCCACTCGTTTATTATGTAATTCTGACCATCGGAGCCATCAGTGTAATATTTATCGCCTACAACCTTCAAAGGAAGTATCGACCAAAATATCTTTCAATTTATTTTTATTATCTTATTGCTCTTCATGTGTATTGGTTTATCGTATTTATCATTCCCGACCTGCTTTTGCTCATCCTCAAGGATAATCCACTGAGTGGGCCGTCAACGATTTATTGGCTTTTCATCCTATTTTCTTATCCAATATTGATAATTTTGATCTATTTCTTTGCTGCCTTTTTTTTGAATCTTGTGCTGGAAAAGATTCCTAGAGGAGTTGTTATTGCCTTCTTCTCAGCTTATGTCCTTCTTGCTCTTTGGATGATTTATGCGCTCCAACAATCGACTGGAGATGAAAGACAGTCGATTTTATCATTCATTTATATGATTATTCGTGTCCTTTCTGGCCTTATTCGATTTGGTGTTATTGTTCTTGTCTTTGTCATAACATTTCGCCTTAAGTATAAAAAGGAAATACCTTTTATCAGGACAATCTGTGTTCTCTACTTTGCTGGTTTCGCCATCTATTATATATTCCGGCCCGAGATTGATTTTATAGGGAGTAACTTTGTTTTTTATTTCACTCCTTTCATGTATCTCCTGATCAACATCCCTCCGCTTTTCTATTTGAAAGAATATTTGAGTAGACATTTCAAGCAATCGGTTTTTGGGCAAGCTGAGAATCTCAACTTTAAGCACTTATTTGATGAATACGGTCTCACAAATAGAGAGCAAGAAATATCTGCTTTAATGATAGAAGGAAGTGGCAACAAGGAGATTGCAGACAAGCTCTATATTTCTATCAAAACCGTGAGAAATCATATCTATAATATTTTTCAAAAATTCAAAGTGAATAATCGAACAAAATTCTTCATCATGATCCGTAATCTCATTGACAATAAGTAATGAAAACCGGAAAGAAGTCTCATGCCAAGTAGAGAAAAACAGGATTGATAGAATCAGAATCAGGATAAGCTACCGCCGTTAGGGCGGGGTCTGCTAGAGAGGCTGAATAATAAGAACCAACACGTCCTCTACTCTCTCTATTCAAATTATGTTGATTCATTGATTTTTAAATGGAGAAAATGTTCTATTTTAAAAAATGGGACTAGTGCCTAAAAGTCAGTGAGTGTTAAAACATTGCGGCTTATTTTGTTTTGAAACGCCTGGCTAAATTCAAAAGCTGTATGCGATTACTGATTCTCAGCTTCTTATACACACTGTAGATATGCTTCTGAACAGTGCTTTCTGAAATATACAACTCTTGGGCCATGCCTTGTATGCTCTCTCCTTTGAGGAGGAGCTCCAACATATCGCTTTCTCTATTCGTTAATTTATATCTGGAGGCAATTTGCCCGACATCCACCTCAGCCGGGATTGGGGATTTATAAAGCTTTCTGAATCGTCTCAAAAAGGCAAAGAGTAGAATTGCTGTTAATAGAACACCTATGCCTTTAAACACTGGTGTTTTCCAGAATGGAGGAATCAAGATTATCTCCAAAGATGCGTTTTCTTCGCTCCAAATGCCTTCGCTATTGGCTCCCTTGACTCTGAATTCATATTTTCCAGCTTTTAGATTTTCGAGTGTGACAAAATTCTTATTTCCTATGTGGATCCATTCGTCATTATGTCCGGTGATCTTATAGGCATATTGATTGAGCTCCGGTTCCTTACTCCCGATAACATTGAACTCTATGATAAAGAAATTATCCTTCCAAGTAATTTTTAGGACTTCAGGATATTCTATTTCCTTTCTTACATCAGAGTCAGACCGGATCTCTCTATACGTACCCAGCATTTTCACTTTAGTGATTTCAATGCGTGGGGGAGCATTTTCGGATTCCTGCATATAGAGGAGGCAGGGAATGAAGACCAGAGCTGCTGTAAAAAATACGATTTTTAGATATGGAGCTTTACGCATTGGCTATTGTCAGCGGTTACCTAAATACGGATTCTTTATCTGCAATCATGGATACTAAATTTTTTATTCCCTTATGCACTCCTATTCTTCTACTTTTAAATATAACAGAATCAGACCGGAAGTCACAAACATAACATTCGAGTTATGAGTATCATTTTCTCTGTGATAAAGAGGGCTTCAGTTGCATTTTGTGGAATATGACGAAGTCAGAAAGAAAGGATGTATGGAGTCAGATACTGTATTGCAGTTCGATCTCTGATCGAGATGAATATTTATCTAAAAGGCCCGTATAAAATCTTTTGATGTTGCGGGAGAAAAAATGCTTCCTTTCAGGAATGCGCATCTTATATGAAAAGCGAATGAACTCTATTCCTGAAAGAAACTGCATCGCGGTTTCCTATTATACTTTCCTTTTCAGTCAATCTATTCAGTTAATCTGAAAAATACAATTTGCTTTTTTATCCTTATCTATTCATAATATATGAAAAGATATGAAACCGAAAAAATGAAGTCGAAAGGAGACTCCAGAATGGTCAAGAGAAAGAGAATTTGGGTAGCGGGCCTATTGGTTTCTGCGGTGTTTGTATCTTGTCTTCTTCTCTCAGCCAAGGACAAGTCAGCAGAGATCGATGAATTCATGAGCAAATGTCATGAATATCGACTCTTCAACGGCACAGTTTTGGTCGCTGAGAGCGGAAAGGTGATATA
>CAYFVQ010000221.1:0-1693 GCA_964346585.1 uncultured Eubacteriales bacterium
GGGAAGTGAAGAATTTTCCTCACACGACGGGAAACTCTTTTTTATTTGAATACGTCTAATAGAGTAGGAAGAAGATGTGGACAAAAGTACAGAATTTAAAAAAAGCCGCGTCGGAAAAAGAATTAGCAGCTCCAGGTTCGAAGAAGAAACCCGGATTTATTTACAGCGACGGCTTCGTTTGCTGACAACAGTTGTTACGACTCTATTTCTGCTGTTGAGTATAAGCTTTGTAATATCACTAGCCAATGATCCTTCGCGTTCATTCCTTCAGGCCCTTGTGTTTTTTTGCACCAAATTCCCGAATGCTGTTCTCTTTTTTTTATCTGCCTCCTCAAGCCTGATAGCCCTTGTGTTGTGGCAAAAACAGGTTAGTTTGTCTTTGCTGAGCATAATGGATGCGGTTTTTCTCCAGGTCCTGGTGGGGCCATGTTTATTATTGTATGCACGGCTTCATTTTTTTGAATTTTCGGGATTTGCTGTGGTTGTTCCTTTTCTCATGCTTTTTATTCTGGCCAGGGCAATTCTTATTCCCAGCAGCGCTTTGCGCACCATTCTTCTGTCTCTGCCCGCAGCCCTAGGAGTTTTCCTCATCCAACTTCAGACGGGAAAAAGTCTCATTCGTCCGGGTCTACCTTTTGAGGAAACGACTCATTTTTCGGACATGCTCATTCAGAACCAGATACTCCTTCTTGGCTCGATAGCCATCGCCGCTGTGGCATCACGGGTGAATCTTGGCCTTCGCCGCCAGAATTTCAATGCCCGACATATCGGTCAGTACAAGATAGAACGGCTCCTGGGGGAAGGGGGGATGGGGGAAGTGTACCAGGCAACCCACTCCATGCTAAAAAGGCCAACCGCGATTAAATTTTTACGCCCGGAGATCGCCGGCCAGCGCACACTTTTACGATTTGAAAAGGAGGTTCGACATACAAGCCGTCTGACTCATCCGAATACGATCTCTATTTATGACTATGGACATACGGCTGATGGGATATTTTACTACGCGATGGAATTCCTGCGAGGGGCAAATTTGCGTCAGATCATCAGAAAAACTGGGCCCATGCCGCCATCCAGGGTTATCACTATCCTTATTCATGCCTGCAGTGCCCTCTCAGAGGCTCACAACATGGGTATTATCCACCGGGATATCAAGCCGGAAAACATAATGCTTTGCGAGCAAGGTGGAGAAAGAGATGTCGTAAAGATATTGGATTTCGGTCTGGTTAAGGATATGAAAGAGAAAGCAATCTCTGCTGACGAAATTGGCAGTATCGCAGGAACACCTGAGACAATGCCGCCTGAAGCACAGACCGACAACGGGATCGGTCCGCAAAGCGACCTGTATTCTCTGTGCGCGGTCGGTTGTTATATTTTGACCGGCCAGCCGATCTTTGATGCAAAAGATATTTTCGAATTCCTCAAAGCTCATAAAAGCACACCCCCCATTCCTCCGTCCAAAAGACGTATGGATGTGCCTGCCGACCTCGAAAAGGTTCTGCTGTCGGGTCTAGCAAAAAATCCTTCCAACCGGCCGGAAAGTGCGCTAGTCATGAAAGAACATCTTTTGACATGCAAAGATGCGAAGGATTGGGATCATAAAAAAGCCGCCGCATGGTGGAAGACGAACGAAAAAATCCTGAAAGAAGATGATTTTTCCAGTGCTCCAGAATCTACTCTTTCCATGCCGGAAGGT
>CAYFVQ010000222.1:0-4656 GCA_964346585.1 uncultured Eubacteriales bacterium
GGAGGGGATATATTTCGCATTATTCCTTTACTTTGAAAGCGGGGAGGTCTGACCAGATGATTGAATTCACACGTTTAATGGCCAATAAGGCTCGCTGTCCCTCTGGTGTGAGTTTGTAAAAAATTTTTCGCCGTCCACCTCGCTCAGCCGTAGGCTCTCCTTCAATCGATACAACAAGACCGTGTTTCAACAACCGGCTGAGTGATGCGTATATGGAACCAGTCAGCCATGTTTTTCCAGTAGCTTTTGCGACTTCTTCGAGAATTGTGATGCCGTAGGCATTATCCTGAAGCCGCCAGATGCTGAGAAGTATGATTTCTTCGATTCTTGATATCATTCTCATTTTTTTACCCTCTATATATGTATACGTTTGTTGGAGAAATAAAGTTGCTTTTATAAAGAAAAAAATTTCAATCCCTGTTTGCACTCATTTTTTAATTTTGTTTAACACTTGTGCTGTTTCAAATTATTGTCTATTATTTCTAAGAGGAGAGAACAATGCTCAAAAGATACCAGGTCCTTCTCCCGGATTGGATGGAGGACAACATTAAATACTATATTGATATATATGGTTTAAGTTTTTCCGAAGGGATCAGAGCGGAGTTGTGCTCGGCAATTATTGCCACAGTTCAATTGCAGTTTCCAGAATATAAGCCGGATACAACTCTGGAAGAGATAATCGATAAGCTAAATGAAATGCGGAACAGAAAAATAAAAAAAGAAGAGATAAAGCAGATTCTGTCAAAAGTATATTTTGAAGCGAGAAAGGCCTCAGAATACAGGCATTCCAAGGAAAAAGAGCAGAGGTAATTGAAACCTTAAAACTTTCTGAAACTCAAGCTGACCGACCTAACTGAATTTTAATTTAATTCCTTGACCATAAAATGGGCCACCTGAGGGGATTGAGTTCCAGGTCGTTTGATTTAAAGTGACCTCAATGAAGTCCATGTAAAAAAGCTTATATTGTGCTAAGGCTTGTTCTCATACTTGATTTTCAGTTTGGCATCGATCAGTTCACTGTGGTCCAGTTGAAGAAGTTTAGCCAGTTTGTGAACAAAATGGTCTTCGTAGCCGTTTAGCTTTTCATCCGCATAGATCACCCGCCAAGCGCTCTCCACAATTTTTATCTTCTCCTCTTTCGTGTAATTCTTGTTGATGAGGTTAGTGAACTGCCAAAGATCGATACTCTCCTCTCGCTTCTTAGAGGCTATCTCCATTAATTCTTCTACTGCTTCAGCCGATATTTCGAACTTTTTCTTCAGGATTGCTTTCAGCGTGGCTTTCTCGATGCTGCTGAACTCATCATCGGATTTTGCCACTTCAAGAAGAATGATACAAGTTGCGACCTGAATCCGCTCTGTTTCATCCTGTTCCTGAGATTCTGGAACGACTTCAGGTCTTTTAACTAACATGTTTTTCAATTTGAATAGTGCCATTCCTTTTTCCTCTGCCTTCGAGGCTGTCTCTTCGAAGACTCCTAGCGGACATAATAATCAGGCTTGTGTCTTCAGTCAAGGTTGTTAGTGTCTTTGAGCGTAAAGAAAGAGAATGGATTATCTGCGTTCTATAGCCAGAATCAACTCAGCAATTTCTGATAAAGGACAAGTCCAGGTCCGTTTGACCTAGGACTTTATTCCGAACTTCTAAGGAGCAAACAAAGTGTGTAGACTGGAAGCTACTTCAATTCTTCTCCTGTCAGCGGATTCCTGAGGTTGATCGTGTGAACCTTGCCCAGCTTGTCTAAAGGACCGGGCCACTTATCTCCACCTTTGTTGCAGGGCTCGAAGTCCCCGACGATCATAATGACGGCTTTGTCTGGATGGATGTACTTATTGGCGACTTCTTGGACTCTGGCCTTGGTCACAGCCTTTATCTTGTCTCTGTAGGTCTTGTAGTAGTTCATCGGTTCTCCAGTCATCTCGAGATTGGCGAATGTGGACATGGTGCTCTGGGGGGATTGGAAAGAGTTTGAAAAGCTTTCCAGATAGTAGTTAATCGCGGTGTCCATCTCGGCATTCGAGACAGGCTCTTTGCGGATGCGGTTGAACTCGGCCATTATCAGTGAGATCGCATAGCCGACCGTAGAGGATTTAGTTTGGACGTACCCGGAAAATATCCCTGGAAATCCCCATCGGTACCTGAATCGGCTGCCCTGGTTATAAGATAGGCCTTCGTCTGACCGAACTTTCATAGTGATACGAGAGGTGAAACTTCCCCCGCCCAGGATGAAGTTCATGACTTGAACAGCGAAGTAGTCGGGATTGGTTTCTTCCAGGCCCAGATGTCCGAGGCTGATGTACCCTTGATTGGTCCTCATCTGGATGAAGTAGACACCCGGTTCGGGCTGTGGGAACTTTTTTGAAAACGAGGGAAGATTTATTCGCTTATTCTTCCAGCCAGAGACCATTTTGTTGATTTTTGCTTTGAGGTCAGCCTGTTTGAAGTCGCCCGATACAGCCAGGATGATATTCCTGGGGAAGAAGAACTGGGCATGAATTGCTTTCAGGTCCGCACTGCTGATCCCCTCATAGGTGGCTTGAGTCGGCTCCCAAGTCAGAGGATGATCGCCATAGAGCAGCCGTTCGTACTCCCGGCTCAAGACTCCACTCGGTTGGTCATTGGCCTGCCGGAGCCGCTGGATGAGGCTGACTTTGGCAAGATTCAACGGGCCTTCTCTGAATTCCGGATTCATCAGGACGTCGAAAAAGAGCTCGAGTCCCTCATCGATGTCTTCGCTCAGGACGGAAAGGGAGAGTGTGGAGATCCGCTCACCAGACCGGAAGTTCAGCGAGCCGCCGATGAAATTGATCCTATCCTCGATGTCGCTGCCTTCCCTGGTTTTGGTCCCGCCCTTGATCAATGTCCCGCTCATCACAGAATCGAGACCGACCTTATCTTTGGGAACATAGAGCCCGCCGAAGTTGATTATGGCGGAGATGTTGAACAGCGGTAAATTGTGGTCTTCCTGAATATAGCCACGCAGACCGTTGGCAAACACTGTGCGGAAATCCTTGGGATCGGGCGGCTCATATTTGAGGGGCGGGAATTTTAGGTCAGAGGGTTTCTGGACCTGAGCGAATCCCAGCGACACAAGAATTAATAAAATGGAGAAAAGTATGGTGAGTATCTTTTTCATGGTCATCTCCTCCTTTGCTGCCGCCTCATCATCCGCGTGTAGATGGCAGTGAGGCTGTTGTCTTTGACAAAGTACTTGGCGGCCACACGTTTGATATCATCGTTTGTCACATTCATCAGGTCATCCAGGTCAGTAAGTATTGAACGCCACCCCCGGTTGAGTTCGGTAGTGGCGACTCGCCTGGCAAGGCCTGATGAGCTGGATAAACTTCGGATGAACGAGGATCTGGAGCGATTCTTGACCTGCTGGATCTCTTCGGATGTAACTCCTTCCTGTGCGATCTTTTTGATCTCCTCCCAGATCGCTTTTTCCAGGTCTTCGGGCGTGACTTTCTTATCAAGGCGAGGCCGGGCATTGAATTGAAAGGCGCCGACATACCACATGGCGCGGCTGCGAGCAGAGACACTGACAGCCAATTGTTTTTCCTGGACAAGGATTTTATACAAACGTCCGGTTCCTCCCCCACCGCCTCCTCGAAAGCGTCCCCTTCCGCCACCTCCTGAACCGAGCACACTGGTCAGGACAGAGAGCGGGGCCACATCGGGATGGCCTTGTGGTGGTGTGTGGAACATCATCTGGAGGCTGGTTGGCGCATTCCCTTGGCCGTACATCCTTTTTTCAGAGTACTGCGGTGGTTCATATGTGCGGATGGGCTCAAGGTCCGGGCCCTTGGGGATGCGGCCGAAATATTTCTCTGCCATCTGGATGATGTTCTGGGGATCAAGGTCACCCACATAGATGGCGACTGCATTATTGGGTACATAATAGCGGTCGTGGAATTCGATGAGATCGGCTTTGGTCACTTTCCGCAGGTCGTCCATCCAGCCAATCACACCCCAGTGGTAGGGTGAAGCGGCATAGAAGGCGGCGTTGACCTGTTCGTTGAAAGAGTAGCCTGGTCTGTTCTCGCTCAGTCGACGCTCCTCCATGACGACATCCTTTTCGGAATAAAACTCACGGAAATAAGCGTTGAGCATCCGATCGGATTCAAGCAGCATCTGGAGTTCGACCTTGTTTGAGGGGAGTGTGACATAATACCCTGTGATCTCATTTCCGGTCGAAGCGTTGAGCCCTGTCCCGCCGTTCTTCATGTACAGAGTCCATAGGTCGTCCTTGATGACATACTGCTTCTCCTCTTTGACCAGCTCGTCGTATTCCTTCTGCCATTGAGCGATCTTCTCCTTGTCGCCCCCATCGGGTTTCCAGAATTTCTCCCTGTAGATTTTGTCCACGAGTTCGTCGATCCGCTTATTCAGGGCGTCGTCCTTGGCAAAATCCGTCACTCCCATCATCTTAGTCCCTTTGAACATCATGTGTTCATGCAGATGTGCGAGGCCGGTGATGCCCGGGCGCTCATTGATCGAGCCGACTTTGTAGTAGATGTGACAGACGACACGAGGAACACCGGGTTTTGGGATAATCAGGATTTTCAATCCGTTAGAAAGCACGTGTTCCTTGACGTCGAGCTGAATCTCAGCGGAGACGGCCAGCGAGACAAACGCCAGCAGTGTGAAGAATAG
>CAYFVQ010000223.1:0-65909 GCA_964346585.1 uncultured Eubacteriales bacterium
ATATTCTTATTTCCTTTAAGGCTTGAAAAAAAGTTATCGTCCGTTTGTTTGGGTTGAGCAATGAGCAGATTTTTTTCTGTGGCCACTTCAACACAGATTACGGTGTTCGGATCTGCTTCAATGCTAAAAGTGGGAGGACCTTCTGTATCCAGATAAAATATCTCGCGGTCCGGATAGATGACAACTTGATAAACTTGAGAAATTAAAACAGCAAACAAAAAAAACAAAGAAATAGCTAGATAAAGAGCCTTTAAAGAGTTTTTTCTCATTCCTTCCTCCTTCCTGTTTTTTTTATTAACAATGCAATTTCTGACATGAGATTCTCTGAAGACGAAGACTTCACATTACTCAACTATTAAAGTTCGATTAATTTTTAAATCTATTTATTCTATTTTCTTTCTTTTAGAGAAGTTTTTAATTTTTTTAAACTTTCTACTATTTTTTGAGCTTCCTCTTTTTCAAAACTGGCAACATATTCATTGTCCTTGTAATATTCAAAATACTCTATGGTTATCTGGAGATAACACTGACCAATGTTGTATATATAATCAGGGTGAGAATAGAGCTGATCGGCTTTATCAAACTCATCGATTGCCTCATCGATTTTTCCTTCTTTGTATAATTTTACTCCTTTCCAATAATGATCCCAGGCATCAGCATCATCTTTATTCGAAAACACCTCAATATAAGGAGCTTCTTTCCAATTTTCATCTTTGAGGGAATATCCTTTGATAGAGTAAAAATCCTGATCACTCTCAACCACAAGAGCTCGATAATAAAGCTTGCGATTCGTAACAGTCAAACCTAATAAAGGACCATCAGGGAGTTTATAAGTGGCTTTTCCCATGTCATCAGCTTTAATCTCTTTCATCTCCACATCATCTCTTCCCCAGTAGCTCGAGAAAAAATTTGAATCGTTCCTCGATTCTTCGTCTTGAAACAAATTTGGATTATTTGTGATCTGAATATCTATCAAACTGTTAGGTTCTGCCTTAATTTGGAAAACTGGAATTTCTTCCTCAACATAAATGTATCTTTTTTGGTCAGTCACGACTTCGACCTCACTATTTTGGGCGGATAAGAACAGGGGAGACAAGAATAAAATTAGAATAAAATAATAAAAACTTTTTTGATTTGTTTTCATTTTTCCTCCTACTTATCGTTTCAAGTTAGATTTTTTACATTGGAAAGGCAGTTCAACTCCCATTTCTCTCCTATTTTTTTGCCTCTTCTGGAGCTGCACGCAACAATTGAATGAGCTTCAGGACAATTCTGCGATTTTCCTCTTCCGTTTCCGAGTCCTCTGCATACTCCTCAAAATTTTCGATAGCCAGTTTGAGATGACATACTGCGATGTTATGGACATATGCCGGGGTAGGATAGTAGAACCAGGCTGACTCATACTCTTTAATAGCTTTTTCATACTCTCCTTGGTTGAAGAATTCAACTCCCTTCAGAAATTGTTCATAAGAGAGATACGCTTCGTGACTCTTATAAACTTCAACATACGGAGCATTTTTGCTTTCATCATCGCTTAAAGACCAATGAGTGACATCTGATTCCCCTTCTTCATCCTCTGGACCGAGAACCAGAGCGCGATAATAGATCTCGTATCGATGTTTTTTCCCATGGATGAGAGTTTTCAGGCTTTCGAGGGGAAGTTTCCATTTCTTTTCCAGCTTTTCATCGGATGCAATTTCCGATGTTTTTCCCACGATAAGAAAATCCGAAACGAAATTTTCTTCGGTCTGCTTATCCACATCCACAAATAAACTATTATCGTTAGTGACTTCTATGTTGATAACAGTATCGGGTTTGGTTTTTATGATGAAAACCAGAGTCTGTTCTTCTTCATAGAATAAAATTCTTTTTTTCTCAGGACTTATGAGGTCCTGTACAACCTCTTGAGAAACAAGGTTAAGAGAAACAGAAAAAATGACAATGATAAAAAAATAATATTTTAGAAATCTCCTTCTCATTAATCCCTCCTTTGTCCAAATTCTTAAAATTAAAAGAGATGAATCAGAGCTGGATTAACATATTTCGATAATGAGGCTACTGATCGATGGCCTCTTTAATGGTGTCTCCGATATCACTGACAAGACTAATCTGCCGCTTATCCTTAAATCGCCGGTTGAAATCAATGGAATAAGAACCGGTTTTTCTTTCTTTTTTGAGTGTGTAGATAATATTCTGCTGACTAATTCCCAATTTAACTCCCAGATCTGTTTGTTCGTTTAATGCAATTTCCTGAATATCGAACATTTGGTGTATCAAGTGTTCATAAGCGATACTCCACACTTTGTCTAAATCGCCATAGTCTCCAGTCGCTTCCAGCTTGATGACTCCTGATTCTTTGAGTCCGTGTAAGCTTTCTTTAATTTCCATAGAAGTCCAACTGGTTTTCTCTTTAATGTTCCTCTCGATATAGACCTCATCCCAGTTCACGGAAAGCCTGGCATTAATTTTTTTTGTGATTCCTTCGTATTCCATGACGAACACGGCCACTATCTCCGAGTCAATAGGCTCCTTTAATCTCTTGGACACGACAACTTCCTGGTTCGGGAACAGAGGGGCTTTGCCCGCAGCCCAGAGCTCGGATTTTCCTTTGTTCTTACTGAACACGAAAAATTTCCCACTCCGGAAGGAAACGGGACCCTTGAGAGTGAGCTCTGGATTCTCTTCAGCAAGATCTTTTCTTATTCTTTTAAGTTTCTCCGAAGATAAACCATGCGTGAGGAAAAAACTCAGGACGCTTTCCTGGCTTTTTAATTGGTAATAGCTGACTTTCGGTCTGCCATCCGGTCCCGAAGCGACACGGATTTCAGTGGAGAGATAGAATAAGCTATTTGGATTATTGTGGTCTTTGAAAAAAAGAATTTTACCTTTTTTTAAAGGAGCTTCGTCAAGGAGTATTTCACCGGAAAAGCCGGATAAGTAAAAAAGTGAGAGAGATAGGATAAATGTGAATCCCCTCTTCATTCTTTTATTTAGTAAGTAAGATCTTTACTCTTGAAACAGCGTATAGACAAAAGGATCAGTCGTGGACTGCCATTCTGAAGTCACTGTCCTCCCATCGCCCAAGAGCCAGGTAATCTGGTAAGAAAATTCAAGGTTGCCTTCTTCATGGTTGTATTCGTATTTTTCCCACATTGACTGTTGAGGCATGATTTTCACTTGCCGGACTCTGTCCCTGTCGAATACTCTATTTTTGATGGAGACAGTGATGAGTTTTATGTTGTACTGCGCCACATTCTCTTCGTCAGCGATGATATCTATGGTCCGATACCTGTGAGGAGGAGAAAGGCTTATCGCTGGCTCATCTGTGTTGTTCCATTCGCCTTCAACTTTGATCCCTCCCATAAAACTCCAGGTGGTTTTATATTCATAATTAAGCCAGTCTTCTCCTTCACCAAGCCGGGGATAAACAAAAGGCAGCATGTTCCCTCTCTCCGCGAATGTTTTGGCATTGAAAATGATATCTCTTGACGTCGGCTGTCCTTGAGGATGGGTCTTTTTAAAGCTTACTGTCACAAAGTTAATATATTTTCCGAAGTTGTCAAAGTCCTCGCCATCCAGAATGGAATAGACCGTGCGGTCTTCGAGATCCGGGTCATCGAGATTGATCACATCATGAACGCGCTTATCATTCTTGAATTTTCGGAGGATGTCACCGATGCTGGCATCCATCGGCCCTGTATCCCTTTCCTGCCTGAGTCTTTTTGTCAGGTTTACAATTGCAGTCCCTGTCCGAGTCACTTTTTTCATGGTGGTGCTTACACCGTAATCACGTTCTCTTTGACTGTCTTCTTCATCCTCTCCTTCTTCCTCTGTTGCACCCGTTGGAAGCTCGATCTTCATCTCGAACATCTCCCGCATGACTGTATCTGTGACAGTCTGGAGGATGGATTCCATACTCTCATCCTCCCCGGTCACATCGATCTCGATACACTGCTTGGAAACCAGATCATCAGCGATATCCAAGCTTTCTCCTGTTCCGGTCCGGACTTTCCATTTAAATATCCAGAGTTTTTTAGTTTTATAGATTCTCCATTTTTTATATTCTTCGAAATAATTCCTGACCTTGGACCAGTGAATTCTTGCTTTGGCGTTGAACTTTGGTGTTAAGCCTTCATAAGTCATGTCGAAACGAATGCTGACCGGATAGGTCGGCTGTTTCAGGGCCTCATCCAGAAAAGCGGCTCCCTCGGGCGTGACAGCAATCGAAACGGAAACCTCCGAGCCTGAAACTAATGGAGCCTTACCCTCGCCGATGACTTTTCTGGTAAAGGCTCCGCCTTCTCCGACCGCAGCGGAAATCACGGCAAACGTACCTTTTTTAAAAATTATGGGTCCTTTTAATCTGGCATTTTTGTCTATTTTTTGAAGCTCAGCTCTGGCTCTTTGGAGCTCTTGAGGTGTGAGGCTGTAAGTGACGAAAAAGTGAAGGATTCCTCCCTTCAGCTCTTGCTCTCCGGCTTTCGTGTACTTGAGGAACGTCAGCTTGGGTGTGCCGTCAGGCCAGGTGGCGATGCGAGGCCTGTTGGGCATGTAATAATAGGAATTTTCAGACAGATGGTCTCTGAGAAGTATAGCATTCCCGACCTGAAGAGGCGCTTTGTCCAACAAAATATCCGCTCTGAGTAAAGCTGAACCGAAAATAAAAATACATGAGAAGATAACGATTATTTTTCTCATTCTCATCCCAACCTCCATACCATTGATTTTTTATTCCTGATAATATGCATAAATGATCGGTGTCTCTTTTGTCATCCAATCAGAGTGGATCTCTCTGCCATCTTTGAGAAGCCAGATGACTTTGTACGCGTATTCTAGATTCCCTTCCTCATGGAGATACCTGTATTCTGTCTGCAGCGGATCGCCTCTTTCATGGTCGACGATGATCTCTTTCATCACTTCCTTCCCGAACACTTGATGTTTGATCTGAAAAGCCACTGCTTTTATCTCGTTTTCAGCAATATTTTCCTTATCCAGCGAAATCTGGACCGTCCTGTATTGGATGACGGGAGCAAGAGTCACCACAGAATCTGAAGTATCTATCCAATCACCTTCCCACTCTATTCCTCCATGAAAACTCCATTTTGGCTTGTATTCATAATTGAGCCACTCCGTTGAGCCCTCCCCTTCTCTTCCGTAAATAAAAGAGAGTCTGTTTCCTTTTTTCGCAAACTGCTCATCGAAAAATTTGACTTCACCGGTTGTAGCCGGTTTTCCCCATCTCTGCTTCCGGAACAAGACAGAAACACTGTTGACATAATCCTTGAAGTCTTCAAAATTTTGGCCGTCTAATATAACCTCAACTGTTCTTTCTTGGAAGGTCGGATCATCCAGAGAAACTGTGCTGAAGAATCTCTCATCCTCGCCAAAATCATCGTATATTCCTCGGACATTCCCGCTTATAACCATGACTCGCTCTTCTCTTATGCGATGCCTGAAATCCACTTCATAATGACCGGACATCTTGACTTGTTTGAAGGTATAAGTGAGCTCCACATTGAAAGGAATCTTATTCTGAGGTGTTTTTTTCGAAACTTTCGGTGTGCTCACCGGCGTTCTTCTGGTTGTCCTTGTGGGAGTCCGTCTCTGAGATGAACTTGTCCTCGAAGATGTTGTTGTCGGTCTTCTCGTTGTTCTTCTTGTTGGTCTCCTCGTTGTTGTTGTCGGTCTTCTCGTTGTTGTCGTTGATTTCGATCTTTTGACTTCAGTTTCAGTTTTAAGCTCTTTATTGCACATCAGCTTGATGAGATGGCCGTAAGTCATTTCGAGCAACTTTTCCATTTCCTTTGATTCTCCGGTCACATCGAGCTGGATGGCACCTTGCTGCCTCAATTCATCAAAAATAGCTTTTATCTCTGCATCTAGCTTGACGCCTTTGACAACTCCTCCTCCTTTCAAAGAAACGTCATGATGAGTGTACACTTTATCCCAATCCACTTTGAGTTTTGCCTCATAGGCGGGAGTGATTCCATTGTATTTGAGTAAGAACATGACTGAGACATCCGTGGTTGGATTCTTGAAAGATTCCCAGAGCAGAGAAGCACCTTCCTGATTGAGGGCAATGGAGACGGCTCCTTTTTGCCCAGGCATGATCGGCGCCTGTCCCTCTCCGCAGACTTTTGCCTCGAAAATCCCTTCCGCTCCAGCCGTAGCTGAAATAATCTTGAACGTTCCCTCTTTGAATGGGACTGGCCCAACAATCTCTCCTTCAGAATCGAACAGCTGAAGAGCTGATTCCGCATTCTCGATTTCAGTACTCGTCAGCCCCCAGGTGACCAGAAAATGTACGATCCCTCCCTTCATATCTCCACCTGTTTTTGTGTATTTGATGAAGGTAAATTCAGGGGTTCCGTCGCTCCGTGTCGCCAGCTTGGGTTCATCAGGTACATAATAATATTTATGCGCGTCAGCATGGTCTCTGTAAAACAGGAATCTTCCAGATTGAATAACTTCGTCGAGAGAAACCTCTGCCTTTAAAAAAATCAGAGAGGCAAAGAAGAGAGTCATGAGTACTGCTATTTTTTTGGTTTTCATTTTTCCTCTCCTTTAGATATTTTTTTTATCATCTTTAACTAAAATCTCATATTCTGAGACATCAAGATAGAAATTGTCTCCTTCCTGCCATTCGCCTCTGTTTGTCCTTCCGTCCTTAAAAATCTGAGTGATTCGATAGCGGTACGTCCCTCCTTTTCTTTCAGGTATATCGAATTCCAGTTCCTGTTGAGTGTCAGACTCTTTAGAGAAGTAGATTCTTCGGAAATCTCTTTGACCTCTTGCCGTTTCTATTTCCACTTCGACTGTTTTCCTCATGATATCAGGGTTTATCTCGTTCACAAAATCGAAACACAGCACGGCCATATGCCTGTAATTGAATGAGACCTTATTAGCTAAATTAATGACCGTAAACAAATCAGGATATTCATTCATGGACACGCCAACGGGGAAGGCCATGCGGTCGGTTCTCTGCGCTTCTTCATATTTCCCTTCTTTCAACTCAAATCCGCTGTACGTGAATTCACAATCAAAGCTTAAGCCCAAAGACTTCTCATCTTCGAAAATCTCCCACAGATAGGGAGCTGTCTTCCGGCTTAAAGGTATCGTGAAATTCTTTTTCGTCCAGGGCGCCTTCCTTTGAGAGAGCTCTTCTTCTTTTTTCTCCTCTCCGTCAAAGACGCTGTAGTTCAGTACACATTTGAGCTCTTCAACAGGAATAGGCTTGAATTCAAGATCCGGTCCCATTATTTCTTTGAGCTCTGGACTCTCATCGCTGAATTCAACAGAGAGAGCGAGGACACCTCCTGCCATCCTTTCCGTCTCTCCTGATGCATCCGATTTAATATAGACATATTTGTAGAAGAAGAACTGAGGATTGCCATATGATTGAGAAAGGTTTAACTTCGTTGGAACATAGTAGAATGTATTGGGTAGACTGTGATCGGGAAAAACCAGTATTCGATCCCCGATAATTTTTCCTTGACTCAAAAGGGGATCTGCATGAGTCTGCACGTATGCCCATGTCAGCATAAAAAAACAGACAATGGCGACTGAAAATGTCCTTTTTTCTGTCATTCCTCCTCGTAGTAGGCATAGACAAAGGGGTCGGTGGCTTTTTTCCACCCTGAGTATACCCTTTTGCCGTTTTTAAGGAGCCACATGATGTTGTATTCATACTCAAGATTATTGGGCTCATGGAAATAGAAATAATCAATGTTTAACGGATCTCCTTTTCGCAAAACAACTTCTTTTGTTATTTCTTTTCCGAAATTTGTGTGCCTGAACTGGATAGCCACACGTATGATGCCGTTCTCTGTCATATTCTCTTCTTCGGCCAAGACTTCGATAAAACGATAGCGATGCGGAGGAGCCAAAGTGATCACGGGTTGCGACGTTTTTATCCACTCAGAATCCGCTTCAATTCCTCCGATATAGCTCCAGATCGGCTTATATTCATACTCAAGCCACTTTTCGGCACTGTCCCCTTTTCTCCGGTAAGTGAACGAAAGCTTGTTACCGTTTTCACTAAATTTTGTCCGGTCGAAGACGATATCATTAGAAACCGGCTCTACATCCTCATCTTCATACTCTTTTTTAAATGTGATTCCCGCAAAGTTTATGAATCCTTTAAAAGTTTCAAGGTCCTCACCGTCCAGAATGACATGAATCGTCCGTTCTTGAAACGTGGGATCATCCAGGTCCACAACGCCAAAAATATCCCCATTCTTGCCGTATTTCTCATAAAAATTACCTATATTCCCTGTCATGGGAATCTCTCTCTGGTCTCTTTTTCTTCTTCTTAGATCCACCGTGTATTCTCCGGTCATCGTTACTTTTTTCATGTATTGTCCCACATTCGCTATGCTGAAAATACTACTGAGCTTGCCGCCTCCGGCTCCTCCACTGGCTTTACCCATATCTGAAAGCTGCACGGGTTTCGCCTCGAACATCATTTTGGCGAGTGTGCTGTAAGCGGTGTTCAACAAGGCATCCATGTTCGTGTCTTCACCGATAACTTCGAGTTCTATAGCCCCGGTCTCCTTTAAATCATCATAAATCTTCGAAATTTGATAGCTGGCAAAAAAAGTTCCCCCTTTCGCATGAAATTCTTTATGCTCATAGACTTTATCCCAATTCACTTTGAGCGTGGCTTCATAGGCTGGGGTCAGACCTTGATAAGTCATGATGAACTGAACAGAGACATCAGAAGTCGGCCTCCTGAAAGATTCCATGAGAAACGTAGAGCCCTCTTCATTCAGGGCGATGGATACCGCGGCTTCAGCTCCAGCCAGGAGAGGGGCTTTACCTGTTCCTGCGATTTTCCGGGTGAAGATTCCGCCTTCTCCCGCCGATGAAGAGATTATATGAAATTCTCCTTGGATAAAAGGGACGGGTCCGATTATTTTTCCATCCTGGTCATGTCTTTTCAGTTCTCCTTCCGCATCTCTTAACTCCTTATCTGTCAGGCCATAAGTCACCAGGAAAGAAAGAATCCCACCTGTGACTTCCTTTCCTGTTTTGACATACTGGAGAAAACTGAACTTGGGAGTCCCATCCGGCCAGGTGGCTATTCGGGGAGACAAAGGCATGTAATGATAGCCGTGCTCATCGGAGTGGTCTTGAAACAGGATGACATCTCCCACCTGAATGGGTTCAGCATCAAGTAAAATTTCTCCGCTGATTAAAGAAGTGACAAGAAACAGACCGCAGCCAATTAACAATAAACGATTGAGGAACCGCATCTTTTCCTCCTTTTTTTAAGTATGCTTTAAATCAGTTTCTAATATCTCTGTCTATGTTTTTTGGCAATCTAAAGCCGTTATCTTCCCGCTCTACTTGAACAGATTCGAGATATGAAAAACTCCGATGGTGAGGTCTAACGAGTCAGATACAAACTCCCAATCAACAGATTCTGCGGATTCGCCAGTTGTTGTTATGGCTTTGATCTTATAGCTGAACTCAAGAGGCTCCTGGTCCGATAAGGGGAGATAGACGAGTACTGTGGCAAGAGAATTCTCCTTGGTCAGATCGACTGAATCGATCAAGCCTTCTTTCGGCTGAGGGCTCAAATAGGGAGACTTGATTTCGACATGGACTTTTTCAATCTGTAATGAAGTCTCATACTGGGAGGGATCAAAGACATTCTCGAGCACCTCTATGTTGATTTTTCGCATCCGCTCAATGTAAGACACAGCCTCGATCTTGCCCCAGATGTTGTCCAGGCTTTCCTGATTGTCAAAATCAGGAGATATCTCGAGCCAGTAACTTTTTATGTGATCTTTGAAAAATTGATTCACATCAGGATCGATATAGGTCTCTGATTCGGGCACATCTATCCCTACTCTCTCTTTGGCTTCTTTTTTAACTTTTTCTTCAACTTCTTCTTTCAAGACACCCAATGCCTGGTCCAGGAGCGACTTTTTTTTCGGCTTTTTCACTGCTTCACCAAGGACATTTCTCAACTCAGCCTTGAGCAATGGCTGTGGTGCCATTTGAACTGTGATAGTGCCTTCTTCTCCTGGAGGAATAATGACTTCTTGTTCACTTTTTAGAGCTCTGTAAACTTCTTTTCTGTTGGCGAAGTCGAAACGGAGATTAACATTTTCGACCTTCAGAGGAAAATCAGAGAGATTCTTCACGTTATGGATGGTGAACGTCGAATCTTTATTGTTGAAAGTAAAATTCACTTCTTCAAGAGGAGAAATGAAGCTGCCGACAAAATACCGCAAACCCACTTTGATGGGTATCTCTTTTTCGACGGCTGCCGATTTGATATGCATGCCGGCTGTCAATCCTTCTTTTTCCATCAGAGGCTTTAACTCAGCCATGCTTTCTGGAGTCATGGTGATGTTGATCGGCATCTCTCCTTCCAGAGAACCGAAAGAAGGAAACCGAATGTCTTCGATCTGCCAGTCTCCCCATCCTTCCATGTCTATGATATTCGCCTCATCATAAGGTAAAGGCCTTAGAGAGACTCTCCCTCTGAATTTCTTTCTCACAGCTTCTTCCAGAATCTTCACATCATCAGGATTAATATCCGCACTCAGAAAGAAAGTGGCTTTTATCTTTTTGTCCTGAGTCCAGACTGCATTGATCCTGTAACTTCCCAGGTCTCTTCCTTTGATAAGATTGATCTCTTTCGGCAGAAAATAGTACACATCTCTGTTCTTGTTATCCCTATAGATGTGTTCTGAAAGGGAGATGGGCTCCTCGACTGCCACAGGGCCAAGATCAATAACATCATGTTTTGGAGGAGGAGCTCCGACTGGCCTGACAACGAGGGGCTTCATCTTCATGAATTTGAGCGTGCTGGGCTTGGCCACCGCTGTCTTCTGGGCCTGCAATTGTGCCTTGGCAGTGGGTTTCTTAGTTACGCCTATTTTGGCAGTAGCGAGCATGGGAGTTGTGATTATTTTCGCCTCCTGCCACACCGCCCAATCCTGAGCGAAAGAATTGCCTGCATTCACCCTCAATTCTATTCTCAGCTTTTGACCGGAATAATCTTTTAAATCCGCAGTTATCACATCCAATTTTCTATCATACTTTGCTAGGTGTCTTATGAGACGACGTCCTCTTTTTGTGGCAATGTTATAAACAGAAACTTCAAATGTGGCGCCATCCGTACGCGTCGCTTCCTTGCGGAATCCGACTTTAGCGGAAAACTTGGCGTTTGCAGGGATATCGACATTATGAAAATATCCGATAACCAATCCTCCGGTTTTATACTCCGGTTGGGTCTGCAAGACACTTCTCGGATATTTTTTTCCGTCTTCGAGTTCGACATTATTCACGTATCGCGCAGAACCTTTTTTATCATTCCTCATGTCACTAAAATTCAGCTTAGTAACAGTCGGGACAGCACCAAGGGGAAGAGGTTTGTTCACCCAGGTCGCAGACCGAGCAACCCTTATAAAATTGTAGACCTCATTACTAGCGGCCTGGCTGTGTAGATGCATTGAGAAAGCAAAGATGATAATTCCGATGAAGAGAAACAGAAATAAAGCTTTGCTTGATAATACAGAAGTTTTCATGTGTTCCTCCTTTTTCAGATTCATTAAAACCTGTGACAAATAATGCTATGCATCTATATTTTGATTAACGAAATAATCTTTTGTGAAAGAAGAAACCATACCAGGTGAATTCTGAATTGATCCCGCGCACGAATATAGATTGACTTCCACCGGCTTCCTTGTTCTTTGTTTTCCTACTATAGAAATTATGCCCAAAAATGTCAATCAAAAAAAGGAATCACAGCCCCGCATTCCAGGCTTGAGATTGACCAATTGTCCCTGAATGGGAATTCTTGGTACAAGCATCAAAGGCTCTTCCCTTTACGACTTGAAATACCGAATTGATTTATTTAAAAATAGAGAAAGGTATCCATTCATTTTTTGAGGAATTAATCATGAAAATGAAAAAGAACGCTCGCATCCTTGTGACTGCTTTATTATTTGGATTATTGCTTTTTCCCAGCCAAATTCTGGGAGATGCCTTCCCCGAGGAGCTCATCGCCCAGGCTAAAGAATTTGTCGATCTAATGGTAAAGGGAGAATTTGCCAAGGCCGTAGAAAATTTTGACAGCATCATGTCCAAAGCCATGCCGAAGGAGAAACTCAAAGAAGTGTGGCAGACAGTGATCAAACAGGCCGGCCCATTCAAAAAGCAAACAGGAACACGAACAGAAACTCTGCCAAAATTTGAAATCGTCTACGTTGCCTGTGAGTTTGAAAAAACAAACCTTGATATCAAAGTTGTCTTCAACAGAGAAAAACAGATCTCTGGCCTCTGGTTTGCTCCAGCCCAGAAAGAATACAGCGCTCCTGATTATGTTCGACTGAATGCCTTCAAAGAAAAAGAAATTGTGGTCGGGAGCGGCGAATGGGCACTTCCGGGCACTCTGACACTCCCTGAGGGGAAAGGCCCGTTCCCCGCAGTTGTGCTTGTTCACGGCTCAGGACCGAATGACCGGGATGAGAGCATCGGCCCCAATAAGCCGTTCCGGGACTTGGCCTGGGAGCTGGCCTCTCAGAATATTGCCGTTCTCCGCTACGAGAAAAGGACGCGGGTTCACAGCCAGAAAATCAAAAATTTCGAGGGGAAATTCACAGTTAATGATGAGACTATCGATGATGCTCTGGCTGCAGTTCATCTACTCCGTGGAATTAAAGAAATCGATGAGCGAAAAATATGCATCCTCGGCCACAGTCTGGGAGGAATGCTAGTTCCGAGGATAGGAATGCTTGATACAGAAATCGCAGGTTTCATCATAATGGCGGGGACAACCAGGCCTGTGGAAGAAGTGATGCTTGAACAGGTGAAATACATCATTTCGACTGACGGAAAGATCACTGAAAACGAAAAAGCCAGGCTGATCGAGATTGAAAAAGCAGTGGAGAAAGTCAAAAATCTTAAAGAATCCGATTCCCTTCCAGGTCAAGAGAACATACTTGGCGCTCCACCATCATACTGGTTGGACCTCCGAAGCTATGATCCGGCTCAAATGGCCCAAAAGGTGCGGCAGCCGATGCTCGTACTCCAGGGTGGACGGGATTACCAGGTCACAGAGGACGATTTTGATGGATGGAAAAACGCACTCTCCTCACGCCCGGATGTCGAATTCAAATTCTACCCCAAGCTCAATCACCTCTTTATCGAGGGAAAAGGAAAGAGCACCCCAGCTGAATATTCACAAGCGGGACATGTGGCCAAGTATGTGATAGATGACATCACCGCCTGGATCAAGAGCCAGATTTAAATCAGAGCTTTTATGCTGGTTTCCTTAGAGATTTGAGGGATGAAATACACGAAAATGGAAGAAGCGACCTTGAAGATTTAGCCTTCTCGAATCATCCTTCGAGGGAAGCCGATGGAATCGGCCGCTGAGTATGTTTGAGCACGAGAGGATCAATCTTATAGAAAGTGATTTAGCACGGACATCAAGTTTGAAGTGGCAGGACTAACATGCGGAGTTACGCAAGCGCCGAGAAGGATGTTGAGAGAATGGCGTAAAAAATCTGAAGGGAGCTTCGACATTTTCGCGTATTTCACTCAAAAAAATAAAAAAAGAGAAGTGATCTTTAGGTTTTATTCTTTAAATCGACCTTGCGGATCACCTTTTTAACGAGGAAATCCTTTATCCTGTCCACGACTTCAAGAGGCCAGGTTTTCAGCATTCGGCTGAGCATACTGTTGTTCACAGTTGAAACATCTGTATATTTGTCATTTTCTATCAGGAACTCTCGTAATCCCTTCCACTTTTCCTGATTGTCCTTTCGGGTGGGGGCACCGAGCTCTTCTTTAACTGTAACGACCAAACGCTTGTCTGGCCCATCGATAACCTGGCTGCCTTCTTTTTCAGCGAACTCTATTGCTGCTTCTGCGATCTTTTCCTGTTCCTGTTCGATCTCGGATATTTTCTCCTTCAACTTCTTTTTATCTTCCTCAAGTTCTGCATAAGCGGCGACCAGTTTCACGCCAGGATCCTTTTTGTACTTGTTTTCTTCCAGCTTCTCTACTTTTTTGGGGTGCTTCCACAACGGACAGATCTCCTGGAAGTCACACCAATCACAGAGGGCGCTTTTGGTCGGAGGAAATTCCTCGCAAGATTCAATGATTTTTATCCTGTCAATGACTCTTTCTTCTATTTCCATGAGCTGTTTCTTGGTCCTGGAAGACTCGATCTGCTTGTTGAATAAGAGATAATGCCAGATAAGTTTTGCCTTCTCAGCCTCTGTCCATTGACTCATCAGTGCGAGCTGATAAAGTGGCAGTTGAAAATCTTGGTCAGCTTGCTCCTGGGTCATCAACGAACCCGAAGTTTTGTAATCATGAATCTCGAATATCTTTCCTTTATCATTCCAGTCTAGGCGGTCGAGTATTCCCACGAACCTGTATTTCTCCTCACCTCTCTCGAGGTTGAAATAAATGGATTCTTCAGTTTTCACAATTTTCGTTCTGTCAAAGGGTTGGTATTCATCATAATAATCGATCAAACTTTTCTTCCCTTTTTGGAAATATTCTTTTGCGGAGAGTTCATCTTTGACGATCTTGATGGCGTCACTGAAATCTTTTTTCCATAATTCTTCATATTTTGAGAGAAGCCACTCTTTTGGCTTGACACTCTTGTTCTTGATAAAGTCATACAGTTCCTTCAGAGCTTCATGGACTTTTGTCCCCAAAAAAGCCTCTATAGTTTCGACTTTAAGAGGAACCCTGTCGATGTATCTGTATTTATACTGGAGTTTGCATTTTTCAAAACTTTCTATTCGACTGTTTGAATATATCTTTCCCATTAGGGGCCTCCCTTCTTTTCCTCTTCGATCAAAAATGAATCATATGTCGCATCTATCATATATAACTCTTTAACCGGTTGAAAATTCTCACTAGTGTATCAGAAATCCGGATTCAGTAATATTATAAGCCTTTTGGTTGTCCTGACAATCCAAAAGGACATGGTTAATGAGGAAAGAGTCAGAAATAAGGAGTGAACGAGACGAATAGATTAATTAATAAGGTTGAGGAGGGAATGGTATGAAAAATCTGACTGGAGCGAGAACATCCCTGAATACTATCTGATCATTTACCCACACAAAATGGAAGAGAACCTTTAAAAATTAGGCGCCGTTATTCTCGATTGTCCCGTCTATAAGATGAATCACTCTCTGGGCTCTTTCAGAAATATAGGGATTGTGAGTGATGACCACGAGCGTGTGGCCCTGTTTCCAGAGGTCCTCGAATATGGCCAGGATTTCGTCTCCGGATTTGGTATCCAGGTTTCCAGTCGGCTCATCAGCCAGGATCAACCTGGGATTATTGGCCAGAGACCTGGCTATCGCCACCCGCTGCATCTCTCCTCCGGACAGTTCGCTGGGCTTGTGATGAGCTCTTCCTTTCAGGCCCACCTTATCCAGCAGCTCCATCGAACGTAATTTCCTCGACCTGGCCTTCATTCCCATGAATATCATCGGAATCTCCACGTTCTCAAAGGCTGTGGCATATGGAAGCAGGTTGAAATTCTGGAAGACAAACCCGATTTTTTTATTCCTGATCTCGGCCAGTTTATTATGGTTAAAAGCCGCGACCGGTTCTCCTTCAAAATAAAATTCTCCCGAACTCGGCACATCCAGACAGCCCATTATGTTCATCAGTGTGGATTTTCCGGAGCCCGATGGGCCGACAAGCCCGACGAACTCATTCTCTTTGATTTCCAGGTCGATATTCTTGAGAGCGGCGACCTGGGCATGTCCTGTCCCGTATATCTTCTTGATTTTATCCATTTTTATCATGGTCAAACTCCTCTTATTCGTACCTCAAGGCTTCCACAGGTTTGGCTGAGGCGGCTTTCCGGGCCGGAAATATTCCAGCCAGAAATCCGATGACACTCAGTATGAATGCAGTCAAAATCATAATCTTGAAAGAGATTACCGGATGAGCCAGGATATCCGCCACGTCCCCCTCTAAGGGAAGAACACGAGTAGCCTCCACTATGATAGAAGAAAACAAAACTCCGGCTCCTCCTCCGATAAAGGAAATCATCAACGCCTCGGAAATAAATTGAAGAAGAACATGTCTTCTTTTGGCACCGAGGGCCATCTTGATCCCGATCTCTTTGGTCCTCTTTTTCGCGGAGACATACATGATGTTGGCCACGCCCACACCCGCAACGATCAACGTCAGGCCGCCGATGATTCCCATGAAGATTTCCAATCCGAGAAAGATATTTTTCATCAACTTCTCTTCTTCCACCATATCCCAGATCTCAAGAGCCTGTTTATCTGTGGGATCGAATTTGTACTTCTGGGATAATACTCCATAAACTTCATTCTTGACTGTCTCAGCCTGGGAAATATCCTCAGGCCGATAGATCAATCGGTGCAGGTATCTATCTCCGTAAATCGTTTTGAAGGCCGAGTAAGGAATAGCCGCTTTATCCACATCGGCACCGTTATACATACTGTTCTGCATCTTATCCACCATGACTCCGACAACTAAGAAAGGAATACGGTTGATCAAAACGGTTTTACCGACAGCCTCATCTTCTCCGAACAGTCTCTTCTTCAGGTCTGTACCCAAAAAGACAACTCTTTTTTTGTTCAGGATATCCAGATCATTGATGAAGCGGCTGTTTTGATCAGGATTATAGCCTCTCAACTCTTCAAAATCAGGATAGACTCCGATAACTCTCTCTGAAAGGCTTTTTCGACCATAAGTCATATTGTTCCTGGAACGATCATTCTCCGGGCTGATGAGCTCAATTCCAGAAACCCTCTTGCGGAGAAGTTCCACATCATCCAGTTGAAGTCTGATGACTCGCCCCTTCCCTAATCCTTTATAAGGCTTCGATGTCTGTCCTGAATAAACGATGCAAATTCCGTCTCCCAGGCCGTGCATGGCTTTGACCATCTGTCTATTCAGCCCTTCGCCGAAAGCCAGGAGGATGACTATGGAAAAAGTCCCCCAGGCCAAAGCCAGGATTGTCAGAGTGATTTTTTTCTTCTGGCCCTTCAATTCTCTGTAGAACAGGCGAAAGAGATAGATTAACTTCATTTGTAACTCCTATGACCTGAGCGCTTCCACAGGGTGCAAGTTTGAAGCCCGGCGAGCCGGCCCCCATCCGGAGAGCAAGCCGATGATACCTAAGAGAGTCACCGTGACAAGGCCAACGGCGAAGGAAAAAGTCGGCCTTCCGATGAATTCCTCGATGCTGGTTGTTGGGAATAAAGAAATAAGCGCGTAAGAGAAAGCTATCCCCAAGGCTCCGCCAACCAGTGTTATCAACAGGGTTTCAAACAAAAACTGCACCAGGATGAATCTTTTCTTGGCACCCAAGGCCATTTTGAGTCCGATTTCTTTGGTTCTTTCCTCGACAACGACGTTCATGATGTTCGAAACACCGATACTCCCCACGATCAGCGTAAAAGCACCAACAATCCCCAGGAAAATATTGAATCCGATCATAATCGAATTGGTGATTTTTTCCCCTTCCATCGTATCCCAGATAGCGAGTGCCTCTGTATCATCAGGATGAAACCTGTATTTTTTGCCGAGAACCTGAAGGAGACGCTCCTGGATAAACTCATTCTTGTATGGGTCAAAAGCCTGGACAACAAAATTGCTGATGTACTTATGACCGAAGAACGGAGCAAAAGTCGTGGCTGGAATGAATGCGGCGTACTCATCACGAGAGTTGTATGATGAATTCTGGGTTTTTTCGATCAGGACACCGATAACTTGAAAGGGGACGCCGTTGACATGCACATACTTTCCCACAGCTTCCTCATCCTTAAAGAGTTCTTCCTTAACGCTAAACCCGATAAATATGACTCTTCTTTTCTGAGCCATATCCGTATCGTTGATGAACCGTCCACCTCTTTGAGGAATGACGTTCCTTATATCTGAATAAAAAGGATATATGCCCTTCATTACGCAAGAATACGCATTCTTCCCGTATTTCAGCTTGACTCCCCATCCAGTGTATTCAGGACATGAATATTTGATTTGGGAAATTTCCTGCCTAACGAGAAAAGCATCTTCCTCTCTAAACCGGAGCGGCCGGCCTTTACTCAATCCCTCGTAGGCAATGCTTGTTCGACCCGGCCAGACGATCATGATTCCCTCTCCCAATCCATGCATGTTTTTGTCCATCTGCTTTTCCAAGCCCACACCGAATGCCAAGAGCAGGACGACAGAAATGGTTCCCCAGGTGATTCCAAAAATCGTCAGAAAAGTCCTCATCTTCTGAGAACGCATATCCCTTATGAACTGAGAGAGAAACATGAATGATTTCATTGGGATCCTCTCAATGAGCTAAATGGGATTCTTTTGTTCAGTCCGTTAAACATTGAATCCAGCTCCCTCACGAAGAGTGTGCGCTATTCAATCTCCTTGGGTGGCCTCTCGACGACTTCCTCTCCTTCTGCCAGCCCATCTTTAATCTCCACATTGATCCCGTCGCTTAACCCGATCTCCACTTCTCTTTTTATGATTTCTCCATTGTCAACCATGACTTCAACGTAAGTTTTCTCTTCATTAAACTCCACCAATCTTTCAAAGATAAAAAGAGTATTTTCGGCCTTGTTGATGACCAGCTCTGCATTGGCGGAATATCCGGCCCGGATCATCTTCTTTCCTCTTTGAGTGATTTCGATTTCAACATCAAAGAGCGTGGCATTCTCTTGCTGTTTCGCCTTGGGTGAAATCTTCGTCAGTGTTCCTAATATCTTCTCGTCTGGAATCGCGCCGATCTTCAGTTCAGCTGTCATTCCTTCTTCAAGCTTTCCCACATCGATCTCATCGACCGTCCCTTTAAATATCAGGCTTTTCATATCTGCCAGGAGAAGAAGCTCGGTGCCAGCCTGGTAAGAAGTCAAGGGGACCACAGGGTCACCCTCGTTGATCTTTCTCTCCAGGATCGTTCCTTCAACTGAGGATTTTATGACTGTATCTACCTGTCGGTCAGCGATCTTTGTCTTGCCTTCCTCGATCAAAGCCAACCTTTCCAGGGCAATTTTCACTCTCAGTTCGAGCTGCTTGAACTCGTTTTCAGCCGCTTCAAATTCCTGCTGGGAAACTAGATTATCATTGAGCAATTTCTTCATCCGATTGTATTCGTTATCGGCCTGTTCAAGATTCACTCTCGCCATTTCCACATTCCGCTTGGCTTCAGCAAATTCAAGCGGCGTCGGATCAGGTTTAATCTCCAGTAAAGGCTCTCCAATCTTCACCTCATCACCAACTTCCACAAAGACAGTCTTGACAATTCCTGATATTTTCGATTTCACCGCAATTTCCTTTTTTGGCTCGATCCGGCCGATGGCCAGAGCGTTTTCCACTATATCACCTCTTTGGACCTTGACCATCTTGATCCCATTATCTTTTCCGTTCGAAGAATTCTTTGCCTTCAAGATGATGACAGCCGCAATTATAACTACGATGAGTACTGGGATGAATATTTTTTTAAACATGGACTCCTCCTGTCCTTATCATGTCAATAAATTATACGTATAGGATTTCATTTTTGTTCCCCTCTCTTCTGAAAGAAATGGAGGTCGCTGCAGACATCGTTGCGAAGAGCGTAGCGAAACTTAAAGAAAATGGGGACTGTCCCCTTTTTTGCGGGGACTGTCCCCTTTTTTGGAAGATAAAATAAGGGGATTTATTCTTTTAAATCAAATAACACATTATTTACTAGGAAAACTCCCACTAAATAACTTCTATTTTTCTTCTTTCTTTTTTTCCTCTTCTTTTTTCCAGTAGTCCAAACAGCCAACATCGCAGAAATGGAGCACGTATTCCTGGCCTTCTGAATGAACCGCGGCGGCCTTCGGGATCTCCTTTTTACAGATATGGCAGGCAATTTTTTCTTCGTCTTTCATTTTCTTTCCTTTCCTTGATTGTAATCCTTGAAGTTCGGATTATTTATCGTTTTTCAGCTTAAAAAAAAGCCAGTTTTTATCATCCTGATTTTTTGGTTTAAGCTTGATCAGCGCATATTTTCCTTTCAATTTCTTTCCTTTTATCTCGATGACTCTCTTTGTCGGGTCCGTTTCAACAGGAAGATAATCGCCCCTGTCCCAGGTCTCGACCTTCCCTGCCCCGTACTCGCCTTCCGGGATAATTCCTTCAAAATCCTCGTATCCCAGGGGGTGGTCCTCTGTCTGCACGGCCAGTCTTCTGACTCCTTCTTCCTCAGGAGGTGACTTCGGAATCGCCCAACTTTTCAAGACCCCCTCTTCCTCCAGGCGCAGATCATAATGGAGACGAGAGGATTTGTGCCGCTGGATGACATAAACCAGCTCATCTGCCTTTTTCTGGGACTCTGAAGGCTCTTGAGTCTTGCTGAAATCTCTTTTTTTCTTATACTCTTTCAGGCTCATTTTTCGACTGGAAATTTTGATTTAAGGACGATTGGTTTTTAAATCCTTAGAGTTAATATTTATTTATAACATCCGGAGCGGAAATATTCAAGACTGCCTTGGGGATCCGTTCTTATGGACGAAAAGGTTTGAATCTGTATTTATCTCCAACTTTTTCAACATGGCCAAAAAAATGATCAGGATCATGATTGAAGCCGAGTATCCAGTTTTCTTTTATGGCCTGGTTAAAAATCTTTTTCTTGTTCTCTAAAGTCACCTGAGGATTCAGATCGTAGCTCATGATATAGGGAAGACCGATATGGCCTGACGTAGGAACCAGGTCTCCCAGAAAGAAGAAAATTTGGCTTCCAGACTGCACTTTTACGCACTGATGGCTGGTTGTGTGTCCGGGAACAAGGACGACTTCCACTCCCTCAGTTATCTCCGAATCTCCGTCAACAAGCTGGAGTTGACCGTGCTCTTCCAGCGGGATAAAATTCTGTTTCAGATAGCTCGGCTTGTCCCTTTCGCTGGGATTCAAAGCATATTCCCATTCTCTCTTCTGAATGATGTACTTGGCTTTGGGAAAAGTGGGCACATCCTCCCCCTTCTCGTTCTTGCAGGTGTTTCCTCCGCAGTGGTCGAAATGGAGGTGAGTGTTGATGACAAAGGCGATATCTTCCGCCTGATACCCGAGCCTTTGAAGAGAACCCACAAGGCCCGGATCTCTTTCTATTGAATAATATTCGAATATTTTTGGCTCCAAATCACTTCCTATGCCTGTCTCTATCAAGATCAGAATGTCTTCTTTTTTTATCAGGAAAGAATTCAAAGCCAGTCTAATCCGGTTTTGTTCGTCGGCTGGAAAAATTTTTTCCCACAGAGGTTTGGGGACCACCCCAAACATCGCCCCCCCGTCAAGATGAAAAAAGCCGTCTCTCAGACCGTGTATCTCAAACTGCCCGAGAGCAATCTTATCGATTGTCATTTAAGAAGTTTGTCGAGGTCGTAAACCAGGTCGTCACGCGTGTATCCTGCCAGCTCGATATTTCCCGTATCCATACGGATGGCATCTTCGGGACAGGCTTCCACGCAGAATCCACAGAAACAGCAGCGGCCGATATCTATGACGAATTTGGAGGGGTATTTCTGCATTTCCAGCTTGGGGTCCTCTGCAGCCTCGACATAGATGCATTCAGATGGGCAAACCGTGGCGCACAGCATGCAGGCCACACATCTTGGCTGGCCGTCTTCTTTAGCCACCAATCTGTGCAGGCTTCTGTGCCTGGTCGCAATTTCTTTTTTCTGCTCTGGGTACTGGATGGTCACCGCTCCCTTTCTCTTCGTCTTTATCCCGAGTACTTTTAAGATGTGGAAGAACATATTCACGAAGAAATGACGAGATGTGATCAGAATTCCTCTGATAATCTCGATGAAATATCCCAGAGCTTTTATCATCGTATTATACTCATCACAATGCCTGTTCCGACAATGTTCACCAGGCTTAACGGAATCAACAATTTCCAGCCGAAATCCATCAGCTGGTCGTAACGGAATCTTGGGTATGTCCAGCGTATCAAAATCTGAAGCCAGCAGAAGAAGAAGACTTTTATGTTAAAAGCAGCCACTTGAAAAACAGTGACGACCCAGGGAGCCATGAGCCACTCCCCTCCCCAAGGCCAATGGAATCCATCCGCTGCCAGCCAGGGAACCTGCCACCCTCCGAAGAAGAGGGTGGTGAGCAGGGTCGAGACGATAATGATTTCCATGAAATCCGTCATCATGAAGAGTCCCCATTTCAAACCGCCGTATTCAGTAAAAAATCCGATAATCTCTGATTCTGCTTCAGGAAGGTCGAAAGGCGCTCTCTTTGTTTCCGCAAGAGCGGCGAATAAAAACACGATGAATCCGAGCGGCTGAAGGAATATCCCCCATTTGGGAAGGAATCCAAAAAGCAGCTCGCCTTGGTAGTGAACAAGACTGGACAGCTTCAGAGACGGATAGACCATGATCAAACCGATGAGAGAAAGACCCAGGGCCACTTCATAAGATATGAGCTGAGCCGCTCCCCTTAATCCGCCGACAAGAGTATACCTGTTGTTGGAGGACCAGCCACTGAGAATGATTCCGTAAATACCCAGAGACAGCATGGCCAGGATGAACAGAAGCCCGACATTAAAGTCCAATATCTGGAGAGATATTGTCCGTTCACCTATCCTGATGGAATCCCCGAATGGAATCGCGGATATGGTGATGGCCACAAAAAAGACAGAAATAAAGGGCGCGATGGTGTGGAGAAATTTCCGTGAGAATTTGGGCACAAAATCTTCTTTGAATATCATCTTTATCGCATCCGCAAACGGCTGGAAAAGCCCGATAATACGAATCCCGAAAATCGAGGCCCTGTTCGCTCCAATCCGATCCTGGATGACCGCGCTCTCTTTTCTCTCCAACCAGGTCAAATAGAGAGTAAGCATGAGAAACCAGGCTAAAGCACACACAATTTTGATGAATACAATCAATACTTCAATCACTTTTCTTCTCTAAAAAAAGATATTTCCTCTTTCATTTTGTTCGATACTGATTCAGCAGTGGTGAATTCTTTGTAAAAGGAAGAATTTATTCCCAATATTTGTCCTAAGTCCGTGAGTATCTGCCACTCGGAGAGGCTGTCTCCGGGCGGTTCGAAGACCGGCGTAAATCTTTGAACTTTTCCGTCCACATTTGTCAAGGATCCTCCCTTCTCCGCGATCAAAGCGGTTGGGAAGACGATATCAAACAAAGAATTCAATTCATTTGCATGGGATGTGAAGAGGATCTTTGTCTCTGTATTTTTCAGGGCCTCCTTGAGTTCTGAAGAGCCGAAAGGCCAAGAAATAAACGACCCAAACACAAGCAGCAAGTCTGTCTTAGCGGCCAGCGTCTTCAAAGACACGGGCTTTATATCAAAACCAATCTCTTGCGCTCCTCTTCTGTTCGGGCTTCGCTCCGGAGTGAGCAAAAAGTCATCGGCCTCTGCCTGGGCAGGATCGATAAAGAAGATTTTCTCCACACTGAGATCGTTTCTAAATATCTTATTCAGCAGGAAAAGCTCCTCATTAGACAGCCCTGTGTTCAAAACTAACGCCATTTGAGACATCTTCCCCGTGGAATTCAGCGTACTTAGCTTCTCTGTGATTAAAGCCCTAAGGCCGATCCAGGTTGGCTCGACACTCATTTTTTTATTTGTTAGAGAAATATTCTCTTGCCTGTTTTCATTCAAATAAGAATACCCATAACGTCCCAGGTCACATATCCAAAAGCCGTTCACATCTTGATTTTCACGGGAATTAATTCGGTAGACTTGCTTGGGAACGTCAAAACGGTAATGACCCGGATGGTATTCGATTGTGATGCTGCATCCGCGGCTGCATAAAGGACAAATCGATTCCCCACTTTTTAAAAACCAGCTTCGAGTCTTAAACCTGAAATCTTTATCCGTAATGGCTCCGACTGGACAGATCTGGGCGAGATTACCTGAATAGTTGTTATTGACCGGAGCGAGGTCGTAAATGTTCACTCTGGACTGGATACCTCTTTCAAACACGCCCAACTCCTGAGTCTGAGTGACTTCACGCAAAAACCGAACACAACGTCGACAGAGAATACATCTTTCCTCATCGTGGAGCAGGGACTTTCCGATAGTATCCTTCTTCTCTCTCTTTTCTTTGCTTTCCCTGAACTGGCTTTCGAAAAGGCCGTATTCATCGTAATAATCCTGGAGTTTGCAGTCACCGGCCTTATCGCAAATGGGGCAATCGAGAGGGTGTTCAGCAAGCAGGAACTCCAGGACTCCTTTCCTGGCTTCAACGACTTTTTCACTCTTAGTAAAGACCTTCATTCCATCCCTAACCTGAGTCGAACAGGCCAATTCCAGCTTGGGCAATCCCTCGATCTCCACCAGGCATATGCGGCAACTGCCTTCGGGTGGAAAGGCAGAATGGTAGCAGAGGTGAGGAATGGATATCCCCTCCTTTTCGGCAGCCTTAAGAATGGTGGCGCCTTCCTCAACCTCGACAGGTTTTTCATCTATGAATATCTTTGCCATCTTGCTCTTTCTTTCCTGTAATTCGGCCTACAGACGAGATTCCAGCTCCTTCCTGAACTTTTTTGTTATGGAAAGGATGGGCATGGCCGCCGCATCACCCAAAGGACAGAGAGTCTTCCCCAGAATGTTCGATGCCAGCCGCAAGATTTCATCCAAGTCTTTTTTGCTTCCTTTCCCCTCAATCATCCGCTTGACGATTTTATTAATCCATGAGGTTCCGATTCGGCAAGGTGTGCACTGCCCGCAGGACTCATGAGAATAGAATTTAGTGACAGCCTTGAGGACATCCAGCATGGATGTTCCGGTATCGATAACAATGATGGCGGCCGAACCCAACATGGATTCGGCGTTCACCAGAGAATCAAAATCCATCGGGATGTCTATCTCGTCAGCCTTCAAAACAGGAGCAGACATTCCTCCTGGAATAACAGCCTTCAGTTTCTTGCCTTTTTTCACACCACCGGCATGCTTATTTATGATCTCTTTCAGGGTTGTACCGATGGGAAGTTCATAAATTCCCGGCTTTTCAACCATACCGCTGACACCGAAAATTCTCGTACCCCCATCCTTGGGAAGCCCTTTTTTAATAAACCAATCGGCTCCGTTGAGTATGATCTGAGGAACGTTGGATATAGTTTCCACATTGTTAATGACTGTGGGGCACTGGAAAAGACCGACAGAAGCTGGGAAAGGAGGCTTAAGCCGCGGGTTCCCTCGTTTCCCTTCGAGTGATTCTAGGAGGGCTGTTTCCTCGCCACAGATATAGGCTCCTGCACCTCGATGGACAAACACATCCAGGGCAAACCCACTGTTCAGGATGTTTTCACCCAGAAACCCTTTATCATACGCATCGGATATGGCCTCTTCGAGCCTGAGGGCGATGGCCTCGTATTCACCGCGTATGTATATATATGCGGTATGGATATCGACACAAAAGGAAGTGATGATGATTCCTTCCAAGAGCATATGGGGATTATGGTTCATGATGTAGCGGTCTTTAAAAGTCCCCGGCTCTCCTTCATCGGCGTTCACGCACAGGTATTTCGGCTTATCCACCTTGGGAACAAATCCCCACTTGACTCCTGCGGGGAATCCTGCGCCGCCTCGCCCCCTGAGATTGGCTTTCTTCACCTCTTCTAAGATCTCCTCAGGCTTCATTTCGAGGGCTTTTTTGACAGCTTCATATCCTCCCTTTTTCACGTACTCGTCTATCATGAAGAAGTTCTTTAAGCCGAAGTGTTGGGTTAAGACTTTTTCAGCCATTTATCTATTCCAAACCATCTAAGATTTTATCGATCTTTTTCTTGTCCAGATTCCCATAATAATCAAAATTAACCATCATGCAGGGAGCCTGTTCACAGGCACCCAGGCACTCCACCAAAGAGAGAGTGAATTTTTTATCTTTTGTTGTCTGCCCTGGTTTTATCCCCAATTTTCCTATTAAATAATCAATCAACTTCTCGGATCCGAGAAGCGTACAACTCAAGTTGGAACAGACCTGGATATGAAATTTGCCAGTGGGCTCTCTCTCCAGCATAGTGTAGAAGGTCACAACTTCTCTCACGAGAATGGGCTTTATTCCCAGAATCTCAGCGACAAGTTTTTCTGAGTCTGGGGAGATGAAGCCGAATTCCTGTTGTGTAATATGGAGTAACGGAAGGATGGCCGCTTCCTTCTGAGGGTAGCGAGCGACAATCTTATCGATTTTCTTTCGTGTCTTCGTAGAGAATCCAGGATTCATCTATCCATCTCTCCACCGATCATATTCACAGAGCCAAAGGTGGGAATGACATCCGCCACATAATGTCCATGAATCATCTCCTCGAGAGAAGCCATGACATGGAAGCACGGAGCTCTCACGTGCAGTCGGTAGGGCTTATCCGTCCCGTCTGAAACAATGTAATACCCCAACTCACCATTGCCGCCTTCGACGGCGAAATACACCTCTCCTTTCGGAGGCCTGATGCCATGATCATCCATAAAGAATTTAAAATGGCTGATGAGCCCTTCTATCGATGTGTAGGTGTCTTCTTTGGGAGGCATGACCACCTTTTTGTTCTTGGCGAGAATATCTTGATACTTGTCTTTTTCCGAGCCCTCTAAGTTGGGTGAAAGTATTATCTTTTTCTCGACCCTCTTCTCTCTCGACATTTTTATCGCTTCTGCGGGTTCCATTCCCTTGGCCATGGTTCTGGCTGATGATTTAGGTATTTTCTCCATGGCCTGCTCGATGATCCGGAGGCTCTGTTCCATCTCTCTCATCCGGACTATGTAGCGGTCATAATTATCTCCTCGATCACCGAGCGGAACCTCGAAATCCATCTGGTCATAGACTAAATAAGGAAACGTTTTGCGGACATCAAAGTAAACTCCGGTGGAACGTAAGCAGGGTCCGGTCCATCCATAGTTGATGGCTGTTTCTGGGTTAACAACAGCGATATCTCTGGTTCGGTCCATGAATATTTTATTTTTATCCAGGAGGCCGTGAACATCTTTCAAAACTTTCCTCGTTTCGATGACTGCCTTTTTCAGAACCTCCTCATAGCCGGGATGAAGGTCGGACCGGACTCCCCCGATCCGGATGTGAGAAGTTGTCATGCGGGCGCCTGTCGTTTGCTCGATAACGTCCCAGATGAACTCACGCGCTTTCATCTTGTAGAGGAGAATTGTGAAGGCTCCGCATTCCATGGCCATAGCCGCGATGCAGGTGAGATGATCAGAGATACGGGAAAGCTCGCTCAGGATGACCCGGATGTACTGAGCCTTTTCAGGGACTTCGATGCCCAGCATCTTCTCCATTGTCATCACGTAGCCCAGGTTATTGATCAGCGGAGAGACATAATTCATCCGGTCTGTGTAAGGAAGGAGGTTAAAGTACGTTTTATGTTCGCAGGTTTTTTCGAATCCCCTGTGCAAATACCCGACTTCCACTTCAGAATTAAGGATCCGTTCGCCATCCAGCTCAACCATGATCCGGATAGTCCCGTGCATTGCTGGATGTGAAGGACCCATGTTGATCATGAGGCTGTCTTTTTTTGCTTCTTTCTGTATTCTCGTCGACATTTTACTTTCTCAGGGGAATACGCGGTTGGCGTTTGCGCAGCGGATAATCCTTGCGCAGTGGGTAGCCCTCGAATCCGTCATACATGAAGAGTCGTCTCAAGTCTGGATGGCCGTAAAAACGAACTCCGAACATGTCATAGACCTCTCTTTCCAGCCAGTTGGCATTCTTCCAGATGGAAGACAAAGATTCGATTGAGAGGTTTTTTTCCGATAGAGGAACGTTTATTCTTAACCGGTGTTTCTCTGCGAGAGAAAGCAGATGATAGACCATCTCGAACCGCGGCTCACGGCCAAGATAGTCCACACAGGTGATATCGAGCAGCATGGTGTACTCATAAGGTTCCTGTTTCAGGAATTGAACAAGCTCGCCAAGGAAATCCCGGTCGATTACAACCGTGTCGTCCCCGAATTCAGACGATGTCTCTTTGATCTTCTCAGGGAACTTCTGTTTGAGTTCCTCAACTATTTTCTTTTTTTCCATTTCCAATCTTGCTCTTGGTTTTGAATCTTTTCCTGCAGTTTGATTAATGCGTCCAAAACTGTCTCTGGCCGGGGCGGGCATCCGGGAATGTAAACGTCCACCGGAATAACTTGGTCAATGCCTTGAACGACGGCATAATTGTCGTAAATGCCTCCGCTCACAGCGCATGTCCCAAAAGCAATGACAAATTTAGGCTCGGTCATTTGTTCATAGACCGTGCGCAGAATAGGCGCCTCCTTCTGGGATATTGTCCCCACTACGAGAATCATATCGGATTGACGGGGAGAAAACCTCGTCCACCCGGCCCCAAACCGGTCTAAATCAAAATGAGCACAGGCCGCGGACATGTATTCCATTCCACAGCAGGCTGTCACAAAAGGATAATGAAAAAGGGAAAATTTCCGGGCCCATCCCAGGATATGATTGAATTTTGTAGTTATGAAGCTTCCTTTCATGTTCGTCTTTCTTTACTGCAGATTACTCAATAAGTTTCATTCCCACTGAAAAGCGCCCTTTTTCCAAGCATAGACAAAACCCAGCACGATGACTACCATATACGCAAACATGATAACTAACGCTGTGGTCCCCATTTCTTTAAACACGAGTGCCCACGGGAAGAAAAAGACCACTTCGATGTCGAAAAGGAGAAAAAGAAAAGCCACGACATAAAACTTAATGGGAACAGGATTGATTCCCTCCTGAAGATAAGGGCTCCCACATTCAAAGGGACTTTCCTTGGCGGGATTGGTTTTTGTCGGTCCCAGGAATTTGTTCATCAATATTAGAACGACTCCCAGAATACCGAAAACGAGGAAAACAAGGAAAAGTTCTATCATGAGCTTCCGTAAAATAAAGGCATAAATTTTATAAAAATAAATTTAAATTTGCAAACATTTTGAAAATTTTTTTTAAATAAGGGTTCAGGCCTCGAATTTTGGACATTTAATCTAGAAATTCTGCTGTTCAAACCACGTTCCTATCGCTAAAGATAATCTGTTTAATGACGAATCCTGTCCCCTACCCGTTCAAGATATGAATGGCCTCATTCTTGACTTTCAAGGCGGCTTCCATGACCGCTTCGGATAATGTGGGGTGAATATGGATTGAAGAAGATATCTCTTGAACTTTCAATCCCTTGCTCATGGCTAGGGTAATTTCAGAGATGAATTCACTCGCATTCGGAGCGAGAACATGAGCACCGATGATGAAGTCGGCCTCATCCGCGATGATCTTGACCATCCCCTCCTGTCTTCCCAATGTGAGCGCTCGGCCGTTGGCTTGAAGAGTAAAAAGGCCTGTCTGTATCTTCATCCCCTGTTCCTTCGCTTCTTCTTCGGTCAAACCCACTGATGTAAATTCAGGGTCAGTGTAGACAGCCATCGGCAGTGCCTTATAACTCATTTCCTTGTGTTTTCCCGCTGCGTTTTCGACTGCAACTAAACCTTCATGCGACGCTTTATGCGCGAGAAGCTTTCCGCCGATTAAATCGCCTATTGCATAAACGCCTGGAATATTTGTTTCAAGCTGAGAATTGACACAGACCCAGCCGCCATCATCTGTTGAAAGCCCAGGATCTTTCGCACTCAATCCCTCTGAGTTAGGAGTCCTGCCCACGGCCAACAGCACTTTTTCTGCTTCAAACTCAAAAGGAGATTTTGATTCCAAGCTCGTTCCTTTTAGGAACACTTTTCCATCGATGATTTGACTGGATTCAATTTTCATTTGTGTATAGACATGGAGTCCCTGAGCCTTCAGAATCCTCTCCAGGCGTTTGACTGTTTCCTTATCACTTTCAGGTAGCACGGTGGGCAGGATTTCCAGAATCGAGACCTCTGAGCCAAGCCTCTGGTAAATCGTCCCCATCTCTAATCCGATCGCGCCTGCACCTATGACAATCATCCTCCGGGGGATGTCTTCAAATTCAAGCGCTTCCCGGGAAGTCACAATCTCCTTTCCATTTGGTTTAAGGAATGGAAGTTCCGCCGGCCGGCTTCCTGTTGCGATGATAATTTTCTCCGCGTCTAGGATTTGCTCCCCTTCTTCATCAGACATGACTGAGACTTTGTTCTTTCCCTTAATCAACCCTTCTCCATCGATTATTTTGACGCCATTTTTTTGCAGAAGGAATTCCAATCCTTTGACCAGCCTTTCCACAGCCCTGCTTTTCTCCTCCTGAACTCTTTTCCAGTTGCATTGGATTTCTTCTAAAGGTCCGTCCAGATTTCTGTTGGCTTTAAGCTCTTTATAGATTTTAGTCTGATGCAGAAGAAATTTGGCGGGAATGCATCCATAATTCATGCATGTCCCCCCTATTTTATGCTTTTCAATCAGGAGAACCTTTTTTTTCAGCTGGGCCCCTCTAATAGCTGCAACGTATCCTCCAGGACCTCCTCCGATTATGATGAAATCCCACTTCTTATCCATTTTCCCTCTCTCTCCAAAATTCAGGTAGTTAATCTCATTCTATTCTTATTGAAAACTTCGTCCGAAGCAATCAATTTAATAATATTCCGGAAGATCCAAACAACCGGAAAGTGCCAAGATGGGATTATTATACTTTTCTCTCTTGTCATTTTAAACTCAATTCAGGAATATAATAATAAAAATAATTCACGCTTAAATTATAAATGGGTCAGGTATTATTGAAGTTTATGCCTTGTGACAAAGATTAAGCTGGATATCTTGAAACATTGATAAGGCCTGACCCCAAATTAAAAAAGGAGCCTGTTCCTTTTCTTTTCTATTGACAGGCAGAAGTAAATCAGTAAAAAATAATGAGAATTCAAAAGAGGAGAATGAGCGAGTTGAAAGAATCCTGCCCTCAAAAATTATATATACTATTGACTCTTGTTATTAGTCTCTGGTCGATAGCTCCTCCCACACCGGCTGAAGATTTTGGAAACTTTTGGGGCATGGTTTCAGATGGCAATCAAAATCCCATTCAAAATGCCACAATCTCTCTTTCTTTAAAAAACCATGATTTCAAAAAAATCCTACTCAGTGATTCATCCGGACTATTCAGAGTGAGCGGCCTCCCTCTTGGGTGTTACACGATACTTTTCGAAGCGGAAGGATATCAATCCCATACCCAAGAAGAGGTCTACCTCGAACCCTCTCAATCGTTATATCTTAGAGCGACCTTGAGTCCGAACGAAAAAGAAGCGTCTTCCTTTTCTAAAGTCCTTCATTTGGATTATTCAAACAGTCTCTATCAGACCATTATCGATGAATCCCAGATTAAACAACTCCCCACTGCCCACAATATCTGGTCATTCATTGAAAACCAAGATTTGTCCTCAACGACAAACAGGATTGATGTGGGAGGTTTATGGGGAATCATTCCTTCACTTTTCAGTTCAAGAGGCAGCTGCTCGTGGACGCAGAACACCTATCGTCTCAACGGGCTGGACGTCACGGACCCGTATTGGACAGGGATGCCTCTCTTCATTCCCGAGTTGCACTCGATCCACTTCACTCAATTGATCAATGCCGGACAGCCTCCTTCGACCCTTTTCCCGGGGGCCTGTTTGGATATTCTAACTCATGAAGGAACAGACCGATATCGAGGAGAGATATCCGCCTTCTATATCCACAAGAAACTTCAAAGCACAAACATAACACCAGCCCTTGAGGAAGAAGGATTGAATGACAGCCACTCTTTTAATCATCTCGGGGAGGGAAATTTCACCTTCTCCGGCCCCGTCATTCCACGAAAACTTCATTTCTTCGCATCTCTATCCGCTTCCCAAGTGTCGCGAGATATCGCTGAGTTTAAGGAGACGGATAAATCTTCGATCCTGTCAGGATTTCTCAGTTTGAATTATGGGCATTCAGAAAGTTCCTTCCATTTTCTCTGGACGGGACAGAACATCATGCATGACTCGTACGGCGCTGGAAGAGACATTCCTTACTCAACCACATCAGACCGTCAAGACACGTACAATATCATTCAGGGAATCTGGAAAAAAAGGATGAAAGATATCCATTTCATCAAGGTGGGTGTCAGCTATGCCCATGGATATATCCGGTCTAATTATCAAAATCGTCAATCCGGCCAGCATGGAGTCGAAATCTTTAAAGACATCCCGACTGGAACAGCCCCCTTTACCGGGTGGGACAAGCGCAGCTCTATCACTTTTCTTGGCCAAGGAGAATCACTCGTCTCAGGCTTTCTCAAAGCTCAACATAGATTTCAATACGGATTTCAAGCGCAATACTGCTGCTCTTCTTCAGAAAAAAGCACTCAGGACAATCTCCACCTTCACTTTTTCGAAGGATTGCCTCTTGAAGTGATCAGGTACAACACACCGGTCCAGCATAGAGAATCCGCCTTTCATATGAGTCTTTTCGCGCAAGACTCCATTACACTTTCTAATCATATCTCTTTTTTCCTGGGCTGCCACCTGGCTTTGAATCACGGCTGGCTTCCCTCTCAGACACCAAACGCTGTATTCAGCCGAAGCCCCAGTGCTCTCGAAGGAAGAAACCGTATTTCTTGGTTCAACCTATCTCCTCGTTTAGGCTTTATTCTCCCCTTATCCAAATCCAGGTCCTCTGCTCTCAGGATGTCGATTGCTCGCTACTATTTCACTCTACCTCTCCGTTTCCTGACATACGGGAACCCCAGTGGACTCGGAGGCCTTGTTTATTCCTGGAACGACCTGAACGCAGATAATCAGTTTCAAGAAGGAGAATCCGGAGAGCTCCTGAGACGGGAAGGGCCTTTTTTTTCCAGCATAGATCCTGATTTGAAAAGGCCATACACGAATGAATTCTCGATCTCATTCACCCATGTGTTCGGCTCCAACTGGTACTTAACTGTGGGCGGCTTTTACAGGGAAAATCGAAACCTGATCGAGACTCTGAACACAGGTATCCCTTTCTCCGCGTACCAGCCAGTATCATTCTTCGATATTGGCGACGACAGAGTCCCCAACACAAGGGACGACCTCGAATTCACTGTCTACAATCAGAACATCGGAACTCTGGGCCAGGATTTCTTCCTCCTCACCAATCCGGAATCAGAAAAAAGAGTGTCCAAATACCACGGATTTGACGTCACTCTAGTTAAGAAATACAGTTCGAAATTCACTTTTTTCCTTTCGCTCACAGCGATCAGAGCCGTGGGGAGTACAAGCCCTGGCAATACAGAATGGGAAAACGATGATGGTATCGTGGGCACTCTGTACGACAATCCCAATACTCTCATCAACGCTGAAGGAAGGATGCGCTTTGACAGAGGCTACACAGGTAGGATCGGAATCAATTTTATGGCTCCATTCGGAATAAGGATTGGATGTGTGGTTAAATACTATGACGGCCAGCCTTTTGCGCGCAAGATCATCGTGACCGGGATGAACCAGGGTCCCTTTATCATCCAGGCCCATCCCCGAGGCGTTGCCAGATACGAGTACAACAGGACTGTGGATATCCGGCTGGAGAAACCCGTGAATTTTGGCCAGACACGAATGAGAATCATTCTGGATGCGTTCAATCTTATCAACAGGAATCTGGCCACTGAGGAAAACGAATGGACAGGGCCTGAATTTCCTCTCCGGTTTGCCACATAGATCCAATCCCCCAGAGTTTTTCGTCTGGGTTTGGTGCTTGAGTTCTAGAAGAGTGGTAGACTTTGATCGAATCCACATGGTGAACAGTTATATAAAAAAATGGTTCTCTTCCATTTTGTGTGGGTAAGACTCAACATATATAACTTAAAAGAGTATACATGGATGGATGAAGCGACATCGGAAGATTTAGCCTTCCCGACTCAACCTCGAGGGAATCCGACGGAGTCGGGCCCGAGGACTGTGTGAGCACGATATAATACATCGGACGGTGCTTGGTATGACTGAAGAATATCCGGGCGTGAGATTTGATGAACACGCGGAGTTCCACAGGGCCGAGACGGTTGACGAGGGAATGGCGTGAAAAATCTGACTGGAGCAAGGACATCCCTGAATGCTATCTAATCATCTAACCACACAAAATGGAAGAGAACCAAAAAAATTAACTGGTCTCGATCGCTTCAAATATTGTTCACCTGTTAAATTAATCGGAAATCCAGGAAAACGATTCGGACATACGCTGCAGACATTTCCCTTGTCAAGAGTGAAACATTGTGTTAGATTGCCGATGAATTCCAAGTGTGGAAATCATGAATGGCTGCCTCTGAATGGACGCGCAATCAAATACGGTAAGTTACTTTCAGAGCCATTTGAATAACATTTAATAGAGACATTTATTCGGCATGTGCTTGACAAGACTCACAGCCATCTTTTTCATTTCCTCTATTCTTTGTGTGCAGCTGTCTTTCTCTCAATCTTATGCCTACTCGGATCAGGAATGCCTATCCTGCCATGGCAAACCTAACATTGCCCAGATTATGAGCGATGGCAGAGTTCGCTCCCTCTTCGTTGATCCGGAGAAATGGAGTCAGGACATTCACCATAAAGGCCGGTTGCTCTGTGTAGATTGCCATACTCTTGCCAATCCTTACCTTCATTTCAGAGAAGGTGCCATCGATGTGGATTGTGCGCGCTGCCATCCGGAAGAAGCAGAGGAATACCAGAAAAATATCCATCTGGCCTTTGCGGCCCCATCTCCAGGGAAGGAACTTCCTCTCTGCTTCCACTGTCATACCAAACACAATGTTCTCCGCCATGACAATCCGTCGTCATCTATCCACGAAAAAAACATCGGAGAAACCTGCGGGAGCTGCCATGCTGAAGTCATGGTCAAGGGAGTTTTAAAGGGCAGCTCTCTCGGAAAAATATCCGGACACCGCAAAGGTGATATTGCTGAAAAATTCGATATGAATGTCTGCATCAGCTGCCATTATGAAGATTCCGCCCATGGCGTCAAGCGAGTGGTCAAGGATTTCTGTTCCCGGTGTCATGATGTCCGTTCTACAGCGAATGTCATAATGGGACCCACGCACCTGGTTCTGCCAAGCGTTTCCTGGCTTAACCATGTGAACAGTGCGTTAGTTCTTTTTTTTGTCATAGGCTTCTTCATGTTCATCGTGTACAGATCGCGGAAAAGTATTGCCAATGGAATCAAATCCTGGTTTGAACACATGAGGATGGAAGAGGAAGAAGAAATACAAAAGGAAGAAGCTAAGGAAGACAAAGAAAAGGATACAATCGAACCCGAACCCCCTCCCGAGCAGGCTCAAGAAGAAATAACGAAAGAAGAACCGGAAGAAAAACAGGAAAGTCCAGAGGAACATGAAGCAGCCAAAGAAGAGGGAGATGAAGAACCGGCCAAAGAGGAAGCTTCCCCCAAAGAGGATAGAGAAGATGACGCTCCGCCTCAAGAGGAAAAGTCACAGCCTGAGGAAGTTGATGAGAAGGAAGAAAACCAAATTCTTAAGAAAAAGGAAGAACAATCCGATACAGAAGAGACATCCCAGGAAGAACCTAAAGGGCAAGATGACAACGGGAATGATGGACAGAAGGAAACACAATGAAGAATCAGAATAAACGATTGGCTGTCTTGATCGATTTAAGAAAATGCATTGGATGCAATGCGTGTTCCTTGGCGTGCAAGAGCGAAAATGATGTTCCACTCGGAGTGTGGAGGAGCTGGGTCAAGAGAGTCGAAAAAGGGCATTATCCTCACCCAGGAGAATTCTTCCTGCCCATCCTCTGCAATAACTGCGAAAAGCCAATCTGTGTGACAGTCTGTCCCGTCAATGCCGGTATCAAACGCCCGGATGGGATCGTCTACATCGATCCGCATAGGTGCATCGGCTGCCGGTACTGCATGGCGTCCTGCCCGTATGGAGTGAGATATATCAATCCCCAAAGAAAAATCGCAGAAAAATGTTACTGGTGCCATCACAGAGTGGATGCCGGTCTTGAACCCGCATGTGTTGAAGCCTGTCCGACAGATGCCATTTTGTTCGGTGACCTGAATGACCCGGAAAGTGAAATCTCAAAGGCCGTGGCGGAGAATGCCGTCCAGGTCATCAAACCAGAGAGCGGGACAGAACCATACACATTTTATATCGGCCTGGATATTGAGTCTGTTGAAGCCAAACAGGCCGAAGAAAACAGGGAATAAATGAATGCTATGGGGAAGATAAAAATGATTCTGAAAAATGCCACTGATTATACGGAATGTATTTTTCGGACTCGTTGTTTTCGGAATCGCTTGAACGTTTAAGGAGAGCTGTGGATACTCAAGTATTGTACAACATCTTTCACCAGGAAGCGTTCGGCTTCAACATCGCCATGTATTTCTATCTCACTGGGTTGAGCGCAGGATCTTTCATCCTTTCCACCCTGGCCTATGGCTTTGGCATGAATCAGTACAAAGCCATCGGCAAAGTCGGTGTCGTCCTCGCCACTCTGCTCCTAGTCATCGCCCCCTTCTTTCTTCTCATCCACATCGGGATGCCGCATCGAGCGTGGCACCTTTTTGTCTACTTGAACATGTCCTCTCCCATCACCTGGGGGTCGTTCCTCCTTGTTCTCTATCCGATAAACTGCATCATTTACGGATACTTCATGTTTAAAGAAAACATTAAGTTGACGCGGATTTTTGGATTCATCGGAATTCCTCTGGCCATATCCGTGCATGGCTACACTGGATTCATCCTGGCATTCGGGAAAGCCAGAGCCTTGTGGAACACCGCTTTGATGCCTATCCTCTTTCTCGCCTCAGCCATTGTATCCGGAATCGCACTCATGATTCTCGTTGTCATCATTAAAGACCGCTTCTTCTCAAAGTCGAAAAAAATAGACCGGGAGCTCCTCATGAACCTCGGGAGACTGCTGGCCTGGATGATCGTCTTCGACCTCTTCCTTGTTGGCAGCGATATTCTTGTTCTCCTGATTTCACACTCAGACGCCCAAGCCGCAGCCCACTTGATCTTGGAAGGAAGATTCAGCATCATGTTTCTCATCATCGAGAACCTGTTGGGAAAAATAATTCCCTTCATCCTCCTGGTTGTGCCCCGCTTCAGGACACTGACAACAGTGATTATCGCCTCTATCCTGGTCGTCGTGGGGATATTCTTTATGCGCTATGTAGTGGTCGCCGCAGGAGAATTTATCCCCTTATTATAAAAGGTATGCAGGAATGAAACAAAAAGGAATTTCCAGACGAAAATTCATGAAGTCTGGATTAGCCTGGGTGGCAGGAACTGCTGCCGGTATCGGGTCCCTCGGAAAGGTCCCCACTCGGAAGAAGATTACTGCCGTTTCCAGAACCTCTCTTAAATCGCTTCGTGCCATCCCCACAACGTGTGAACAATGTCCGGCCGGATGCGGAATTATTGCTTACCTGGATGGGGACAGATTGGTCCAGATTCTCGGGAATCCGAACCATCCCAACAACCAAGGAGGAATTTGTGCCAAGGGAATCGCCGGAATCAACTTGGTTAATGACACCGAACGCCTCCTCCATCCTTTAAAAAGAGCGGGGGCGCGCGGAAGCGGTGCCTGGACCCAAATCAGCTGGGATGAAGCGTATTCCACACTCAGTGACCGCATTCGAGAGATGATGGATGAAGGCAGAATTTTTGAATTCGTGATCGATAAAGGACTGGACGACTCTTTGTTCGACCGCTTCCTCGCCTCTCTTGGCACCCCCCGAGTTATCGACAGGCATGTCCTGAAGAATCTCAACCGCAGCGTGGCCATGACATCAATGGTCGATTCCCCTTCTCTGCTCGAAGATGTTGGAAACAGTCGCATGGTTCTCAATTTCGGCGCCAATCCTTTTTCGAGCCATGACCTTTTCATCGGTTTCGCCCGAAGACTTGTCAATGCTCAAGTTGAAAAAGGCACAAAGCTTGTCACATTCGATGTGCGGATGTCTGAGACAGCCGCAAAAAGCGATGCCTGGTATCCGATCAAGGCCGGAACCGACGGAATCGTTGCTCTCGCCATGGCCAAAACGATCATTGACAAAGGATTGGCAGACTCGGATTTTATAGAAAATAAAACAGATGTCAGTTTCCAGAATCTCAGGAGTCTCCTCTCTCCGTATTCCCCTCAGTCTGCCGAAAGAGAGAGCGGAGTCAATGCTTCAGATATCGAACGCCTTGCGGTGGATTTCGCCACGCTGAAACCATCTGTGGCCATTTTTGGAGGAGGAATAACCGACCATGAGAATGGAATCCAGAATGCAAGGTGCGTTTCCCTCTTGAACTGGCTTGTCGGAAACCTCGAGCAAGAAGGGGGGCTTTTCTTCCCGCGGCTCCCTAGCCATCAACCTGATAAAGAAGGACAGTCCCAACCCACCCCATTGAACCGGGAGAACACAATCAGGGGAATTCAGGAACTCGAGCAGACCAACGCTAGAATCGATACCTATCTCGCCTATCTCTCCAACCCCGTCTACTTCGAACCTGACTGTCAATCAGCGGCTCGTCTCCTGAAAAACGAAAAAGCCGTTCCCCTCCTAATCGTCATGGATACTCACCTGACAGAAACCGCCATGCTGGCTGATATCGTCCTCCCCGCCGCCACCTATCTTGAGGGATGGGGATTGAACAGTGCTCCTTCTTTGGAAAACATTCCCATCATTAATCTCAGACAGCCAGTTGTTTCTTTACTCAGTCCAGCCCGGGCCCTACGGTCGCCCGCTTTTGATGTCGGAAAACTCCTCGAGCCCTCTTTCCAACCTATGGGTGAAGCGGTTGAAATCGGTAACGTATGCCTGGAACTGGCCCGTCGGATCGGAGGAAACGTCTCAAACAAACTTCCTTTCCAGGATACACAAGAGTATGTTTCAAAGGAAATACTTGGCTACGGAATCCAGGGAAGCCTGGAAAGCCTGAAAAAAAATGGATTCAGTATCAATCACTCTGCGAAAAAGGCTTCTTCAAACCGTGGTGTGAGCAACCTCCAAACAGCGCCAAAAGTCAAAATATATTCAAAATCTTTGGAGCAGAAAGGCAGCCCTCCCCTGCCCGGCTATCAGTCTATCCCATCACACAAACGCAAAAAAGATGATGAGTTTATCCTTACCACTTTCAAACCCAACCTCATGGGCAGAGGAACAGCCAACAGCAAATGGGTTCGGGAGATACTCCATGAAAACCGTTTGTGGATCAATAAAGAAGTCGCTGGCCGGATAGGAGTCAAGAATGGTGGTAGAATACGAGTGACATCGAAAAAGGGCTCATTAACCGCCAGGGCTCTCACAACCAACCGAATCCATCCTGAATCCGTGGCCCTTGCTGAAGGTTTAGGGCACTCAGCGGTGGGAAACGTGGCCAGAAGCAGAGGATTCAAGAGCAAGGACAGGGACACGTCTCTCATCTGGTGGAGTCAAAAAGGGAATGGAGTGAATCCGATGGAGATAATCGAAACACAGCATGATCCGGGCGGTGGGGGTTTTGGCTTAAAAGACACAGTGGTCCGAATCGAGAAGATATAAGGAGGCCAAAAAAATGATATATAAACAAACATCAATTGCCGCTGCCTTTATCTTCTTTTGTATGATGGCATCATTCATGGCCAGCGCAAACGGCAATGAAATTAAAAGGCTAACCTATTCAGGGAACAACGTGGCAGAGTACCCGTGCTTGAGCGATGACGGACGATTAATGCTTTATGTGTTGGAAATCAAGGAAGGCGAAACAGCGACCAAAGCAGTAATGGTATTGGATGTCGAAAGCGGAAAAGAAAAGGAGCTTTTCCGGAGCGGGACGAAGATGGCTCTTCCTCCATACGAAGACATTCCCCTTTTGGTTGGCTCCAAACCTCCCCTCATAAGCGGAAACGGACAGGTGGCTGTCTTCTCTCTGACTCTGGGTGAACCTGAAAACATTCTGGACCACTATTTAGGTGTCGTCAATACAGACGGTTCCAATTTGAGAGTTTTCTCCTTCCCGATTGAATCCTTAAAAGAAAAAGAATGGAAATCACTGGAGTTTACAAGTTCAGAGTGGGAGCGGATTTCCAATTATGCTCTGGATAGAAAAGGAAATCGTATCGCCTGTCTTCTCAAAGGCCATCTAGGTCCGAGAAGATACGGCAGCCCGAGCGGCATCGTATTCCTCGATACCACTGATGAAAAACAACGGACAATCATTTGTCCGGATTTCAACGGCACAGAATGGGAGTGGGCCTCCTTTCCCCGTCGTCCATTGCTCGGAGGAGGATGGTCATTTTGCCTGAGTGGAAACGGGAAGACTCTCGTGTTCGGAGCTCAATCTTCCGAGGATAAAACCGACTACGACCTCTACACCGTGAATTGGGAGGGACAGGCATTAAAGCGCGTAACCGACTTTCATGACCGCTGGTTCAGTCTGGCAGATATAAGCGACAACGGAGAAACAATCATCTTCTTTTATAACGGAAAAAAGGCACAGGGCATGGGAACATACGCGATTCATTCGGATGGATCAGGATTGAAGCACCTCGAATCCAGTGTTAGCCCCAGGATTGAGTTTTTTGATCTTTCCGGAAACGGCCGCTACATTCTGTATAAAGATGTGTATAAAGGAATGGTATTCGACCTCAAGACCGGCAATGAAATGAAAGCGTTTGATGAGGGGACTCCCGGCTATATCCAGGGCATCATTCCCATGGATTTCCCCCGCCTGCCTGCGTTCTGGGGACCACGCATCACGAGTTTCAACGGGGAGAGAGTTCTCCTCGTGGGCCCCCCTACGGGAAAGGACACTCCTGAGATACACTTGCTGCAAATCGATGTGAAATAAGATGAGTGCGCGAAAATTCAAAACAAAATACCGGCTGCTGTTCACGCTCTTCATTCTTATCCTTATTATTAGCGCTGGCTATGTGACCGCTTTCTTCGTCCGCTACTCAGCCACAAGCGAGCGCGTCTGCCGACAGTGTCATCCTGAGCTATCAGAATTATGGAGAAATTCAAACGGACATCCTGCAGATCAGACAAGCTGCTACCAATGTCATTCCAAAGAATTCAAATTCACACCTGAAGGATGGAATGTTTTCCAGTACTTCCGCGACCAGTTGGCGCCTCCGGAATATCTGGCAGATGATGAACTCACATCCCAAAGATGTCTGGATTGTCATTTAGATATTCTTGAATTCAACTACCAGGTCAAAAAAAAGGTTATCCAGTTCAATCACCGCTATCATCGCGATGAAGGCCTGGAATGCGTGCACTGTCACCGGAGTGCAGGACACGAATACATGACTGAAGGCACCAATCGTCCCACTGTTACAGAGTGTCTTGAATGCCATATCAGGGAATTCGAGGGTCCGCCGAAGAACCAAAAATGCCTGAATTGTCACGACGTCATGCTGGCTCCTGGAAAGACCCGTTAAAGGATGAGGCTGAACCATGTCTGACGAGTTCTGGATTCTCCAGAGAGAGATAGAAGAATATGATTAAGACCTTTGACATTTTCTTCATTCTTGTTGCCCTCTCTATCTTTATTTTTGGGTTGAATCGGAGGTTTCGGCTGTGGCGCGTGGGCAAAAATATAGACCCTTCCGGTAGAATGGGGCCGAGAATAAAATCCCTTTTGTGGGAAGGAATCGCTCACCGCAGAATTTTGCAGGATTTTTATCCCGGCCTCCTCCATCTTTTCCTGTTTCTTGGCTTTCTGATACCCCTTGTCGTGATCATAATCACTCAATTTATGTTCACTCTCCCCTCCTGGTTAGCGCGCCCTCTATCTCTTGTACTCGACTTGATCGCACTCGCTGCCCTCGCAGGTGTAATTTTGTTTATTTATCGGCGTTATGTCACGCGCCCACCTCGTCTTGACAATCGAGCTGATGACTTGAGTGCCCTTGCGCTTATCTTCCTCATCCTTCTAACCGGCATTTTCCTCGAAAGCTTGAGAGTGTCTGTGATCGGGAAAGATGCGACTGTTTGGGCACCAATCGGCCATTCTTTCGCCGCACTCATCAATAAGTTGGGATTGAATACGAGTGTCAAAGGTTTCATGGCCATGATAGTGTTCAGGATTCATTTTTTCCTCGTCCTAGCTGCATTCGCTTATATCCCCTATTCCAGACTTTTTCATATCATCAGTTCCCCGATGAACATGCTCTTTCGATCTCTTGAACCCAAGGGAAGCCTTTCTCATTTAGACCTTGAGGATGAAGAGGCGGAGAGTTTTGGAGTGTCCAAAATAGAGGAGTTCTCATGGAAGCAGCTCATGGATCTCGATGCCTGCACCCGCTGCGGACGGTGCCAGGACTACTGTCCCGCCCATTTGACAGACAAACCTCTCTCTCCGAAGAAAATCATCAATGATTTAAAGGACCATATGTCTTTGAGAGCTCCTCTCATCATAAAGGCCAAAGCGAAAGGGAATGAACCGGAAGAAGTTCCTCCGCTCGCAGGAAGCATTATTCAGGAAGACGAGCTCTGGGCCTGCACCACTTGCCGTTCATGCATGGAACACTGCCCAGTCTACATCGAACATGTCGACAAGATCGTTGATATGCGCCGGTATCAAGTCCTCATGGAGAGCCAGTTTCCAGAGGAACTGACAACAGCCTTCAAGGGTCTGGAAACCAATTCCAATCCTTGGGGAATGGGACGTGATGCCCGTGCGGACTGGGTGAAAGAACTCGATGTTCCTCTTCTTTCGGATATCCCAGGAGAAGAGATCGATTTTCTGTTCTTTGTGGGATGCATCCGTTCCTATGATGATCGCAACAAAAAAGTGACAGAGGCAATAACAAGAATCCTTAATCATCTCGGTGTTAAATTCGCTATCTTGGGGATGGAAGAAGGATGCTGCGGCGACCCAGCCCGGCGTGTGGGCAACGAGTACTTGTACCAGATTCTGGCACAGACCAACATCGAAACATTCAAGCGCTACAACATAAAAAAGATACTCACATCCTGTCCCCATTGTTACAACACGCTTAAAGTCGAGTATCCACAGCTCGGATTCAACTCCGACGTCATGCACCATACCGAATTCCTGCAGGAGACTCTCCAGAACGGACGCCTCCAATTCAGCCATCCTTTGAGCAAAAGACTGACTTATCATGACCCCTGTTATCTTGGACGCTACAGCGGAATCTATAAGCCCCCAAGAGAAGTCTTGAGATCCATGGAGTCCCTGGATCTCAGCGAGATGAGACATTCCCAAACCGACTCGCTGTGCTGTGGAGCCGGAGGAGGCTGGATGTGGATGGATGAAAAGATCGGAAAGAGAATCAACATCCATCGTCTGGAAGATGCCCTGACCACAAATCCGGAGTGGATCGCTACCGCCTGTCCATTCTGTGTGACAATGTTCGACGATGCGATCAAAGACAAGGAAATGGAAGATGCCCTGAAAATATGGGATATTGCCGAGGTGGTGGAACAGGCTCTTTTTGGAGAGAAAAAGAAGCCTTCTTTCCCGTCCGAACCCTCATCTTAACCATTATCACCCTCAGAATCCTTATCATACAAAAACAATACTATCGTATCATATGGGTATCCATAGGATTGGAATAACAGGGAAATCGCTGAAGCGACATCGGAGGATTTAGCTTTCCCGATCCTCTTTGGAGGGGGAACAGCTTCGCTTTCCCCCTTCCAACGCTCGCTTGCTAACTCGCGTTTCGCTGCCTCCCCTTCTTGGACTATTTAAAGCGTCCTGCGACCAAGGGGACATACCCCCTTGGAACCCCCAACATCGTTTCTTCGTAACGATGTTTTCCTTCGAGGGAATCCGGCGGAGTCGGGCCCGAGGACTGTATGAGCACGAAAGCATATATCGGGCGGCACTAAGTATGGCGGAAAGAAATCCGGGCGTTAGAGATGATAAAAATGCGGAGTTCCGCAGGGCCGAGAAGGATGGGAAGGGAATAGCGTTAAAAATCCGACTGGAGCAAAGCGATTTCCCTTTTTTTTCTATTTAAATATGGATAAGGAAAGGATTGTTCTGGCTGTTCACGCTCTACTGCGTGAGAACATCGCGAAAAGCAGAAATGGCTCTATCAATGTCTTCATCATCAATATCCTTGTGAACAACAAAACGAATGCCTCCGGTTGTGGTCTGGGCAAGCACCTTTCTTTCTTTCATTTTGGCCAAGAACTCAGGGATGGGGATCTTGGGGTGATCAAAACCGAATATGATGATGTTTGTTTGTATATTTTCTGGATCAAGGGAGATTCCTGGAAATTCAGCGATAGATAAGGCCAGCCTCTTGGCTCTCTCATGGTCCTCATGGAGCCTGTCGACCATTTCTGTCAGGGCGACAATTCCTGGGGCCGCGAGCACTCCCACTTGCCTCATTCCTCCGCCCAGCGCCTTTCTCACGCGGCGCGCATAATCGATAAAGTCCTGGGGTCCGACAAGTACAGATCCGACTGGCGCAGAGAGCCCCTTGGAGAGACAAAAAATCAATGAATCGCCAATCGCAGCGTATTCTTTGACAGGAATCCCGGAGGCGGTACTGGCGTTGAACACTCGGGCTCCATCAAAATGGATCTTCACCTCATGCCTGTCAGCGATTTCCCGGATCGCTTCCAGATTGTCCATGGGCACGACCGCTCCGCTCCAGTTGTTATGCGAATTCTCGACACAAATCAGGGATGTCCGGGGAATATGGACAGAGGGTTTACGTATATTCCTTTCTATCTCCTCGGGATCCATGGCCCCACGAATGGATTGGAGAGGTCTCGGCGTGATCCTCGAGATAAAAGTCATGTGTGTGGATTCCATATTATAGATATGGGAACGGGCTTCGATGATGACTTCGTCCAATTCTCTGGTCTAGCCTTGGATTGAGATGGAATTCCCCATGGTTCCTGAAGGAACATACAGAGCCGCCTCCTTGCCCATGATATCGGCAGCCATAGCCTCCAGCTTCTGAACTGTCGGATCATCCCCCAGCACATCGTCTCCCAACTCGGCTTCAACCATCGCCTCCTTCATGTTTTCTGTGGGCCGGGTCACCGTATCGCTCCTAAAATCGGAATAGTCATGCATCATGGGCTCTCCTTTTTATCGAGGCCTCATTATAAAAAATATCAACGCCCACAGCAAACCATTTTTCCGGAAAGAAATAGTGCCCAAAGAGAAAGGAAAAAGGATATTTATTCTCACTTATATCATTTCCAAACGCTGCTTCACCGGAATCAACTCGAGTTTTCGAAGCCTCAATGTGCGGCGTTGACTCGAGAGAAAGAGGACCTCATTCCTGTCTGCCCGGAAACTTTTTCACCGTTTACTTGGTTATTAATCTATGGTATTAATAATTCTTATACCTTTTTTGAAATTTGAATCATGCAATCAGCAAAAACATATAAATTACTGCTGTATTCACTGACCTTCCTCATTATATTCTTCTTCAGTTCTATCCTGAGTTACCGGACTGTCCTCAAAGGGGAAATGGTCACGATCCCGAATCTTAAAGGAAAGACCTTGGAGGAGGCAAAGACTGAGCTAACGAGAAAACGATTATCCATAGTTCAAATAGGAATTCAATTCGACACACGGTATGAACGGGGAAGGATCATATTCCATGAGCCCTCTGAAGGTTCTAAAATAAAAATCAACAGTGTAGTCAAAGTCATATTGAGTGCAGGCAGGGAGAAAGTCTTTGTCCCTGTTATCAAGGGGAAAAACTTCCAGAATTTGGGCCCCATACTTCAAGAGGCTGGAATTGTCAGGGGCACTATTTCTCATGTCCACAGTCCCAAGGATGCCGCGGGAAAAATCCTGGCCCAATACCCTCCGGCTCAGGAAGAAGTGGGACGAGGTTCGGCTGTGAGCCTTCTGATCAGTGAAGGAGAATGGGAAGAGAGATATCTCATGCCCGATTTAATCGGGAGGAAAGCCGAAGATGTCATCCCCTGGCTTGAGGAATTAAATTTTAAAGTTGAAGATGTACGCGACACTTACTATCCAGGACTCAGCTCAGGAATCATTATCAAACAGCACCCGAATCAAGGCTATATGGTCCAAAAAAACTTTCCGATTACGCTGGAGGTCAGCAAATAATGATTCAAATCGCTCCATCCATACTCTCTGCAGACTTTTCAAAAATCGAAGAAGCCGTGAAGATGGCTGAGGATGGAGGAGCTGATGTGATTCACATCGATGTCATGGATGGACATTTTGTTCCCAATCTCACGTTCGGGCCTCAACTGATCGCCTCGCTGAGAGAAAAAACGTCTATTCCTCTTGATGTCCACCTCATGATCGACAACCCTCGTTCATTCATCCCCCTTTTTGCGGAAGCCGGAGCCGATTGGATCTCTATTCACGTTGAAGCCTCTGTCCATCTTCATAAAGATATAACTTTGATCAAAGAATACGAGAAAAAGGCAGGCCTGGCTCTAAATCCCGCCACGCCCCTCCACCTGATAAATGAGATCCTCAATGAATTAGACTTCATTCTGCTCATGACAGTCAATCCAGGCTGGGGAGGCCAAGAATTCATTGAATCCTGTCACTCAAAGATTTCTAAACTCAAAAACTGGATAAACGGTCAACAACTCCAGGTTCCAATAGAGATCGACGGCGGAGTGAATCTCTCCAACATAGAAGAGCTTATTCAAGATGGAGCCGACATTCTTGTCGCTGGTTCTGCGGTTTTCAGTGAGAAAAATCCCCGGGATGCAATCGTCAAAATGAAGGAGCTGGCAAAAAAAGCCGAGCAAACATGAATTGTTTAGTGACTGGAGCAGCGGGATTTATTGGTTCCCATCTCTGTCGCAGGCTCCTCAAAGAGGAATATCGAGTCCTCGGAGTTGACTCGTTTTCCGATTTTTACCCAAGGTGGATAAAAGAAAAAAATATCGAGTCTCTAAGAAAAGAAAAAAATTTTAAATTCATCGAGAAGGATTTAAATGAGCTTGATTTAAAAGATACGCTCATCAATATTGAGTATATCTTCCATCTTGCCGCACAAGCCGGAGTCCGAGCCAGCTGGGGCGAAAACTTCTCCGTTTACTCCCAGAACAATATCGAAGCCACCCAGAAACTGCTGGAAGCCTCCCGAGACTCCCACCTAAAAAAATTCATCTATGCATCCTCATCCTCTGTTTACGGTTTCTGCCCGGAGCTTCCTATGTCAGAAACAAGTCCTCTTTATCCTTTCTCTCCTTACGGAGTGACCAAACTGGCCGCCGAACACCTCTGCCTTCTCTACTCTAAAAACTACGGGATTCCCTCTCTCTCGCTCCGGTTTTTTACAGTCTACGGTCCAGGCCAGCGCCCGGATATGGCTTTTCATATATTCCTTAAATCAATCGCTGAAGACAAAGAGATTACTGTCTTTGGCGACGGGAACCAAACCAGAGACTTCACATATATTGATGACATTGTCGAGGCCACTTATGCCTCCATGGAAAAAGGAAAAGAGGGGGAAATCTATAATATAGGGGGAGGGATCAGGATAAAGCTTGAAGACACTTTTCCCATCTTTGAGGAGATATGCGGGAAAAAGATCAAGGCCAAAAATCAAGACAAACAAAAAGGCGATGTTCCCCATACCTTTGCGAGCATTGAAAAGGCCGGTAAAGACCTCGATTATCTCCCTCAAACTCACCTCACGGATGGGCTCAAAGAGGAATGGACATGGATTCAAGAGCTTTACCATTCTTAGATGGAGTTGGATAATGCGTGGACCTAAAAAAAATCATTTAATGAGAATAACATTTGCACTGGCAATTTCTCTCCTCTACATTCTGTTTGTTTCCGGATGCAAGAGCAAGCAAATAGAGATATCCCCAGAGATAGCTTCATCCTCTGAGAATTTATACAGGCAGGGAGAAAGATACATCAAGAAAGACCCTGAGAGAGCTCGCCTTTATTTCAGGCAAATCATTGAATCTTTCCCACAAGACATCTATGCCCAGCAAGCCAGACTGGCTATCGCTGATTCTTATTTTCGAAAAGGGGATGAAGCGAATATGATACTCGCCGCTTCGGAATACCGAAATTTCATAAGAGAATATCCATACAGCCCCTCTGCGCCGTATGCTCAATATCAAATTGCAATGACTTTCTTCAGAAAAATTCTCAGTCCAGGAAGGGATCCAGAGAAAACATACCTGGCCCTGGAAGAATTCAAACAGGTGCTGACGACTTATCCGACAAGTGAAGAGGCCAAGGATGCTCAAGAAAAAATATTAGTATGCGAAGAAAGATTAGCGGAGCGTAATTTTCAAATAGGGCTGACCTACTACAAGATGAGATCCTACAGGGCCGCAGTGAAAAGGCTGGCCGAAATCCTGCTCAGTTATCCCAATTTCTCACGAATGGATAAAGTGTATTTCTATCTGGGCGATTCTTTTTTTAAGGGACAAAACTACCCGAACGCAACCTCTCATTTCACAAAATTAGTATCTGACTATCCCCAGAGCAAATTCGCAAAGAAAGCCAAAAAGAAACTCGACCAGTTAGATAAATTGAGAAAAGAAGCGGAAAAAAAGGCCCCTCCGAAAAAAAAGGCTCCGATAAAAAAGGATATGATTCAATCAAGCGGGAGAATCAAATGAAAAAAATACATGTCTCTACCTTTTGTCTTTCATTGATACTGATCCTCAGCTGTTTCTCTCCGGCGTTAGCGCAAGAGCAGAATCTGTTTAACGCTGTATCCATCAGCCCTGGGATTGGCTTTGAATACATCTCGCGAACCATAAATTGGGATGATGATCAGTACACATCGAAACTTAAAGCCAATTATTTTACGTTCGACACAGAATTCGAGTTCCAGGGAGGCTTTTTCGTCCGTGCAGTTTTCGGATTCACGACGTCTAACTATGAATCTCTGGCATTCAGACAGCTTCCTGTATCTGTTGAACTGGGGGAAGAAATCGGTTTTATCGGCGGATATCTTCTTGGAGCGGACATCAAAAAAAGCATAATTCAGTCCGAAGACATGAGAATAGACTTCCTCGGCCAATTCTTTTACGGCATCGGAAACAAGAAAGAATGGGAAATCACAGTATTGCCTGTCGAAGGGAGCATTGAAGGCCGTCCGAACTGGACTAAAGTCACTGTGGGGCCGGTTTTCACCTATACAGGATTTGAGACTGTATTCCCTTATCTTTATTTAAATTTCAACAAGCTCTGGGGAAGATTCAGAATGGATGAGACTATTCAGGATCTGGAAGGAAGCGAGACCAAAAAAATAAGCGGGGAGAGTTCATTTTGCGTTTCTCCTGGTGTGACCTTTAAAATTAACGAATCCTTCAGCCTCAAATCAGAAGTGCGCCTTTTGCCTCGTAAGGGTGGAATCGATTCTGGAATCATGATAAAGGCAATATATTCTTTCTATTGATGGTAAGGAGAAGACTATGAAAAAAGAAAAATATTACTTTGCGACTCTTCTCATCCCTTTCTTTCTTTTTTCGCTCAATTTAAGACTGACTCTCGATAGAGATGATAAAGCGGCCTCTTCTCTTAGACTCCAGGAAACAAAATATTTGGTAGGAGAAAATCTGAATCTTTCCAATAGCAGGCAGAATACTCCAGAAAAGGCTTCTCCTGAACGCAGACTTCAATTAAGAAGAAAAACGAAAGAAGGAGCAGCAGAATCCACTCCTCCAAAGATACTGAGAAAGATCCGACCGGAAAACCTGGCTATATCCAAAATTGAAAGAAAACGAAAAAAAGACTTTTTTTATCAAGATAGAATTAACAGTTTTAACGAAGGTAATCCCTTTCGTTCCAACGGAATGAAATATGTCTCAGATCAGGTTCTTGTCAAATTCAAGCCATCGTTTTCAGAAGAAATGAGAGAAGCCACTGTGGTTGCTTATCAGGCTAGAAAGATCAGGCGAATTCCGAGCATCGACATCTATCAACTTCAAACCCCTGAAAATGTATCCGTGGAAGAGATGCTCTATCTTCTGGAGCAACATCCTGATGTGGAGTATGCGGTACCCAATTATATAAGACATATCGCCATAACGCCCAACGACCCGCTCTTTAGCCAACAGTATGCTCTGTACAATCCAGGCCAAGTCGTGCCCCCCGGCAGTCCTCAGGGAATAGAAAGACCCGATATCAAGGCCAGAGAAGCCTGGGAAGAAACGAGGGGAGACGATGACGTTATCATAGCAATTCTCGATACGGGGGTGGATTTTGGTCATCCTGACCTTGATGACAAAGTTCTCTCGAACGGCTATGACTTTGTCAATGATGACTCTGATCCCACCGATGATAATGGCCATGGAACGCTTGTGGCTGGGGTTGCAGCCGCTGAAACAAACAACGATGAAGGCATTGCGGGTGTGGCTTGGAACTGTAAAATACTCCCGATAAAGGTCGCTGATGCAGTGGGCAATGTCAATGTGGCGACGGAAATTCTGGGCATAGAGAGGGCTGTTCAAAGCGGAGCGCATGTCATAAATCTCAGTATTGCCGGCCCTGGCTCTTCTCCACCGGAAAGAGACGCAATAAGAAACGCCTATAACAATGGCATCGTGGTCGTCGCTGCCGCTGGAAACGCTGGAGCGGCGACAGAGTACCCAGCCGCATACGATGAGTGCATCGCTGTGGCCGCGACAGACATTAACGACTTGAATACGGCCTGGTCAAATTATGGGCCTGAAATTGATGTGGCCGCTCCAGGGGAAGGAATCATTGCGCCTGTCCCAACCTGGTATTGGGGACCTGGCTCTTTTCCTTATGCTTCTGCAGATGGAACATCGATGTCCGCTCCTCATGTGGCGGGATTAGCGGCCCTTATAATAAGCATAAAAGGATTGGAGGAAGACGATATTCTTCTTGATGATGATGGTATTCTCATGGTTGAAGATGTCATGAATATCATCTGTTACACCGCCGATGATGTGAACTATGCCAACTATTCCGGAAGGGATGATTTTATTGGGTTCGGACGTATTAACATGGAAAGAGCTCTTGTGCCGATCATTATCTCTTCATTGAATAAAAAAAATGATTAGATCTCTTCACATCAAAAACTTAGCCACTATCGAAGAGATTGACCTCCCACTTCAAAAAGGGTTCACCATACTCACGGGAGAAACGGGTGCGGGTAAATCCATAATCATTGATGGGATAAGACTCGTCCTCGGAGAGAAAGGCTCCCCGGATATGATCCGCACGGGAACAAAAGAGACTTCTGTCGAGGTCATTTTTCCGTTCCATCAAAAAATGACGGATTTCCGCGAGTTTTTCCCAGAATCAGAGGAGGAAATGCTTGTCCAGAGAAGAGTCTCTGCTCGAGGAGCCGGAAAAGCCTACATAAACGGAACCCTTGTCCCCAACAGAAGGCTCAAAGAAACGGGAGGAAAGCTTGTGGATATTTACGGGCAGAATGACCATGTATTCCTCCTCAACCTCGACTTCCAGTTGAATTACCTCGATAACTATGCAGAGGCCTCTTCCCTAAAAAAAGATGTATCTCAGCAGGCCAAAGAACTCAAACGACTATCTAAAGAAAAAACGACACTTGAAGACAAAGAAAGAGAAAGAGAACAACGTCTTGATTTTTTGGAATTCCAGATAAAGGAAATCGAAAGAGCCAAACTCGTACGAGGAGAAGAAGAAGAACTCCATGGCGCCAGGAACATCCTCAAAAACGCAGAAAAGATCGGCTCTCTAGTGGACAATGCTTTGAGTATCTCCTACAACCAAGAGAATTCTATCTCTTCCCTCCTCGCTCAGCTCCAAAACGCTGTCCACGACCTTGTGGACTTTGACAAAACATTTAAAGAGACTGAGGCCTCCATCAACCAGTTTTCCATCACCATCCAGGAGTTTTCCGATTTTTTACTCAAGTTCAAGGAAAAACAAGAAACAGCTCCTGAAAAACTAGAAGAGCTCGAAGAACGTCTCAGCCAGATAGAAAAACTCAAAAGAAAGTATGGAAGCAACGTCGACGAGATACTCGCCTATCTGGAAAAAGCCAAACAGGAATACGAAGAACTTAGCACCAGCCAGGAAAAGCTGGCAGACATAGAAAAAGAGATTGAACAAGTGTTCAGCCAATACAAGATTCTTGCCGAAAAGCTCTCTCAAAAGAGAAAAAAAAGTGCTGCTCTACTCGAGAAAAATGTAGAAAAGGAAATAAGCCTCTTGGGCATGAAAAAGGCACGATTCAAGATAAAAATCGAGAGCTTTCCACCCCATCCGGATTCCATGGACAGGGTAAAAGAAAGCGGCACTGAAGAAGTGGAATTCCTCATAAGCCCGAATCCGGGAGAAGAATTGAGACCTTTGAGGAAAATTGCATCCGGTGGAGAACTTTCCAGAGTGATGCTCGCACTCAAAACCATCGGTAAAGAGACAGAGACATTAAAAACCATGATATTTGATGAGATCGATTCCGGCATCGGAGGAAAGACTGCTGAATTTGTGGCATTGAAGCTCAAAAAATTATCCAATGCGCACCAGATCATCTGTATAACCCATCTCCCTCAGATTGCCTCTTTTGCCACCCATCATTACAAAATTGACAAAAAAATCGATAAGGAACGCACCTTTACAACTATCAAGAAACTTTCTTTCAAGGAGAGAATTACTGAGGTTGCCCGGCTTCTGGCTGGAAGTCACATCACGGAAACAACTTTGAAAAATGCCCGAGAAATGCTCAATCATAACCTTGGGGAAAATTCCGCTTAATACCAAAAATAACCTGTTTTCAAGCATAAAGCCGAAGTCAGAAAGCCGTGCCCATCCGCTTAATATAAGTCAAAGAGTGATCGAGCGAGCGACTGAGTTGGATTGAGGAGCTTTTTTAAGGATTGTTTCATCCCCTCAAATACTTTACTATTTAGAGTCGCTGCTATGTAAACAAAGGGATGAAAGGAGAAGAATCATGAATAAGATCGAACAAGCGGCTTCTTGCTTTGAGGAAGGATTCTGTTGCTCTCAAGCCGTGCTTTCCACTTTTTCAAAACATTTTGGACTGAACCGTAAAAAGGCATTAAAGATTGCCCAGGCGTTTGGAGGAGGGATTGCTAAAACCGGACAGATCTGCGGAGCTGTGAGCGGAGCCCTGATGGTGATCGGACTCGAACATGGCCGAACCAGGGCAGAAGACGAGGAAGCCAAAGAAAAAACATACGAAGTGACAAGAGAATTCATGGATAAGTTCAAGTCACAGAATGGATCGATCATATGCAAGGAACTCCTCGGGTATGACATCAGCACGCCTGAAGGAATGGCTGCTGCCGAAGAAAAGAAACTTTTTGACACTGTATGCCCGGATTTTGTCCGAAGTGCGGTAAAAATCCTTGAACAAATATTATAAATCCCTCTACGCAGCGACTTCCTTAGCCATATCGCTCGTGAATAAATCAGGTTAGCCAAAAAAATCTCACACATTCAACATCATTCCTTCACTTATTTAAAAACTGACTTTTCACGGCTCAGAGATTGGGTTATAGTAAATTATTCAAGACTCATTCTGAAAATTCCTATGAAAAAGAAAGGCTCGATTTGAGAAAGATGAGATTCTTTATCCGCACCTTTGGCTGCCAGATGAACGAGAACGACTCAGAGAGAATAGCGGGAATCTTGACGACTGAGGGAGCCCAATCGTCTGACTCCCTTGAAGAAAGCGACCTGATCATTATCAACACCTGTGCAGTGAGGGAAAAATCGGAAGAGAAGCTGTACTCCTTTCTGGGCAGGCTTTCCGCGCTCAAAAAAAGAAAAAATATCACCATCGGGGTTGTTGGATGTGTGGCCCAGCTTTACAAATCCGAGATTCTAGAAAAAAAGCCTTTCGTGGATTTCATAATAGGTCCTGATAACTACGACACGCTTTCCGAGATCGTGCGCAGCGATCATGCGGAAAAAATCATCTCGACAAGTTGGAGTCAGGATTTTCATGAATTCTCACCCGAAATGATTTTCCGGGATTCACAGGTCAGCGCCTATGTGACCATAATGGAAGGCTGCAATAATTTTTGCTCCTACTGTATTGTTCCGTACACTCGGGGAAGAGAAAAATTCAGACGCATGCAGAGCATTATGCAGGAAATTAAAGATTTGAGTAAAAAAGGCTACAAGGAAATCCAGCTACTGGGACAGAATGTTAATTCTTACAGGGACCCGGAGAGTGGAAAAGGATTTTCCTCCCTCTTAAAAGAAGCGAATCGAACAGAAGGAATAGAATGGATTCGATTCATCACATCTCATCCGAAAAATTTCACTCAAGACATTGCAGTGGCGATGTCCGAGTCGACGAAAGTGTGCCACCAACTCCATCTTCCTATTCAGTCTGGCTCGACAAGCGTCTTGAAAAGAATGAACAGAGGCTATACAAGAGAGGAATATCTCAAAATAATCTCCATGCTTCGAAGCCTAATGCCGAATATCAGTTTGAGCACGGATATTATCGTCGGCTTCCCGAGTGAGACTGGAGAGGAATTCCAGGATACGTTGAGTGCCTTGGAAGAAATTCGGTTCACCAACATATTCTCTTTCCGTTACTCCCCTCGTCCACAGACAGCCGCCTCCAAAAAAAAAGACAGTGTTCCGTTTGAAGAGAAAAAGAAGAGGCTCATCAAGGTGCAGACGCTCCAGAAAAAAATTCAACTCGAGTTCAACAGCTCACTCATTGGAGAGACGATGAAAGTCCTCTGTCTGGGAAAAAGCAAAAAAGACCCACGAGTTCTCAGCGGTCGGAACGAAGGATACCAGGTCGTCAACTTCACATCTCAAAAAGATGTCACGGACCAGTATGTGGATGTACGCATCACCTCTTGCGGACCTTATAGCCTGATTGGCGAGGCGGTTTGAAACTCTGATAGACCGCTTTCTTGTATTCCTCTTCAAACACATTCTTGAAGAATCGACGATCGATCACTCTCCCGTTGAAAGGATCGACTTCGACTCGAGCAATATTCATCATCCCATTTTTCCCGTTGAGAGAAACAGGTATTATCTCGATAAACTCCACAATCCACCTGTATTCCTGTTCCTGTCTAGATAATTTTCTCCGGGAGATTATTTGTGGTCTTTGCTCAGGGTTAGAAAAATTCGTTTTGATGAAATGACTCGTTTCTGCATCCTCGAGTGCGGTTCTTAATGCTTGAGATGGAACAACAGGAAATGTCGTACTTTCTTTTTCGTGTTTAACATCCTTCTTTTCCCAATTCATCTTTTACCTGTTGGAAAAGCGATCTAATGAAGAAACATGCATGTATATGAGCTTGTCTTCTTATTGACGTCACAAAAGCCTCGAAAATCTCAGTCATTCTTCTGAAGAGTCAATCGTATGTTTTTAAAAAGTAAAGGTGCAAGAAATAGCCCCCGCGTGCTTGAACAAGTCCTGAACCTAGGAATCTAAATCTGAGAGTGGTACAGCGATTGGGGATAAGTTATGATAACTTGCCTTTTTTTCGAATTTTTTCGAATTCCTTGACAACCGTTTGACCTGTTCATATACTACGCAAAACCAAAATCCCTAATGGAAGAGAAAATTATGACTGAATCAGATGAGAATGGATACAAAGAGCGGAAGCATCCACGGTTGAAGGCCAACATCCATTACAGGCCTACTCAGCTCATAGGGAGAAAACATCCGGCTCCTAACATCAGCCTCGGAGGCATGCGCATTTTCAGCAACACACATTTTAAGAAAGGAGAAATAATAAACATCGAACTCTCTTTTCCCGACGGTCAGAAAACCATCGTGTTGGCGAAAGTGGCCTTGGTGGATTCCTATCCCAAGGATTCAGACTTCGTTTACGAGCTTGGAATTGAATTCATCCACATCCCCCCTTTCAGCCTGGATGTGTTGAAGATAGAATTAGACAAGTCTTCCTCTGATCAATAGCCGACTTATCAGAATAACTGCTCATTTCATTCATTCAATAACATCTTCACTGTTTTCATTCATTTTTCTATCCCTCCGAACATCTGACAGTATCACTGATAACCTGCTGAAATAATTACAGTTAGATAGAATTGCGGGAAGATGGGAATCGCTGTTTGGAGAGTCCAACACAGCGAATTACCTGCGCGAGTCTTTTTCCTCAGAAAAGGAACTCAAACGATTGAAGAAGGCGTGGAATTTAAAATTTATAAAAGAGTTTCAGGAATAAGGGAGTTTAGCGTTTCTCTTTTTTCTCCTCTTTCCAGGCTCTAAACCGGGCAATATAATCCTGAGTGACTTTTTCCGGTTGGAGCAACAGGTAACTGGCATAATTGGTCAAGTGACCTTTAAGGTATACTTCTTGGGGGAGCGAATCAAATTTTTCATCTTCAATGCTTTCAAGAAGCTCCATGCGAATCTTGGTATCGAGGGATACTTCGAATAACTGTATTCCCATTTTTTCCCTTATCTGCTTTAAAACGGGGCCGCTGTATGATTCCTCCTCTGTTTTTTCCGCTGAGGGATCATCGTCCGAAGCCAAATCTCCTGGTTGAGTCGGTAAAGGGCCATGCCGTCCCTTTAAACTCTCCATCAGTTGTTTGAATGCTTCCTCGACCTGCTGAAGGATTTCCATCCTTTCCTTTTTTGAAAATTCATCCGCGATTGGAGAAATCACGACTGAGTCAGTCGAATACAACTTTTTCAGGCGGTTGTAGGCATTCCTAATCTCCATTATCGTGGCATCTGGAGAAATCTCGAGAATTTCAAAATACTTCTTGAGTTTTTTATCAGGCATCTTTAGCTTCTTGAAATTTTCATCTCTCTCTCATAGAGAAGATTCTCAGTGAAAACTCCGATCTCCTTGGCAACGCGCGATAATGAATAATTCAGCATCAGGGGCCGCCTCTCCCGAATAGACCGCCATACCGCATCATCATACTCAATATATCCGGCAAACTGGGCATTTATTCCCAGGTATTTCATGAAAATGCTCTTCATCGAGGATCCAATCAAAATATCCTGACTGCTTCGTATCTTGTTCAAAACCAGGAAAACCTTAAAATCATACAATTCTTTATCGAGAATATCCCCTAAATAAGAGAAGCTTTCTTTGAGGCTATCAATGAGTTCCTTCAAGCTTTTGATCTTGTATTTTTCCCTCTGTTCCCACATGTGTTCGACAATCTCCTTGAAGCCGTAGGCTCTTAAGGCCATTCTTATTTTCCTGAACAACGCATTCTTCACAAAATGATACATGTTTTCAATAGCAATGATTTCTGGTTCCAGGACAGCAATCCTTTTGTCTGCCATGAGGAATGTATCAATGGTGTTATTATGACTTCCTCCTCCTAAATCAATGATGACATATTGTTTATTCAGCTTCGCTATGTGTCTGAATAGCTTGAGTTTCTGAGTGAATTTTATGTTGTCAGATGCCAGGGAGTGGACATCTCCGGTTATGAGGGACATATTGTCTACACCGGTTTTGACAGCAAGCCTGGTAAGAGGTATTCCCATTTCAAAAAAATTTGTCAGAGATTTCTTCGGCCTGTTTATGCCAAGAAACGAATGGAGGTTGGCCCCGCCGATATCGACGTCTATCAGGACTACTTTTTTTCCAGCCTTCGCCAGAAAGATGCCGATGCTGCTGGTCAAAAAAGTCTTTCCAGTACCCCCTTTGCCGCCACCAATCGCCCAGATATTCCCTTCCTTCATTTCTTTCAATTTATCCACTTTATAGAAAGAATCTGTATGTTCTTCTAAACAATATAATAAATTGGGCTCATGCGTCAACCTCTCCTCTCAAAAACAAATCACAGAGTAGGCAAGACATCTCTTTGTCGAAGGAACCGCGATGAGAGACATAAAAAAGCTGAATTTTTAGCTTTATAGTGAAATTTTGAACTTCAGTCAAAGAATAAACTTAAACTCTCATTCCCTGATTCTTAGCCACGCACTTTTAGTCAAGAAGGTCTTGCTTGTATATCCAGGCCAGCATTGCAATTTAATGTTTTTTATGCTATACATCCTTTTAAATTTTTTTTAAGGGTGTGCTTCCATGACAGTACTCAATCTGATTCCATTCTCTTTTATCCTCGGTTTTTTGGGATTCTTTTTTGCCATTCTTCTGTACTTCCTGATTAAACGATACCCGAAAGGAACCAAGATCATGAATGACATCGCTGAAGCGGTTCATTCTGGGGCAATGACATTCCTGAGAAGAGAATACAGCTTCATCTCGATTTTTGTAGTCGTCCTTTTTGTCATCCTGTGGAAGCTCTTTTCAATCTACACAAGTCTGGCCTTTTTGACTGGAGCCACATGCTCATTACTTGCCGGATTCGTCGGGATGAAGGCTTCCACCCGGTCGGCTGTTCGAGCGACCCAGGGGGCAATAACCGGCGGTACTCCCAGAGCTCTATCCATTGCCTTCCAGGGTGGAGCAGTCATGGGGATTTCTGTGGCTGCCCTGGGCGTGGCTGGAATAGGCATCTTCTACTTTTTCACGAAAGACCCCATGATCATTAACGGATTTGCCATGGGAGCCAGTTCTGTTGCTCTCTTCGCTCGCGTAGGAGGGGGGATTTACACCAAAAGCGCGGATGTTGGGGCAGACCTTGTGGGAAAAGTCGAAGCAGGCATCCCAGAAGATGACCCCCGCAATCCGGGAGTCATTGCTGACAATGTGGGAGACAATGTGGGAGATACAGCCGGGATGGGTGCCGACCTTTTCGAATCCTACGTGGGATCTGTTATCGCTTCAATCGCCATCGGCGCCACTCTCAATCCTGCAATCAATTACATGTCCCTTCCTCTATTCTTGATCGTCCTCGGCCTGATTAGCTCGATCATCGGTGTTTTTTCGATAAATATTCTCAAGAATATCAGCCCACAATCTGCCCTGAGGAATGCGTATTATATTAGCGGCATCCTGTTCTTAGCCGGATCCTTTTTTGCAGTCAAAGTTATTCTTGGGGACCTGAATGTCTTCTGGGCCGTTTTGAGCGGAATGCTTGCAGGTGTTTTCATAGGTCTGGAAAGCGAGTACTTCACTTCCGGCCCTCCGATCAAAACGATTGCCAAGACAGCCCAAACCGGAAGCGCTCCGACCATCATCACCGGCCTCGCTGTAGGCTTCCAGAGTACGATCTTCCCGCTCCTCACCATTGCCGCGGCAATTTTCATTTCCTTTAGATTGGCTGGACTCTACGGAATTGCACTCTCAGCAGTGGGGATGCTGGCCACCATCGGTATCGTCATGTCTACGGATTCCTACGGCCCCATCGCAGATAATGCGGGGGGCATTGCGGAAATGTCTAAAGCCGGGCCAAACATCAGAAAAATAACAGACAAGCTCGATTCACTGGGAAACACAACCGCAGCCATCGGTAAAGGATTCGCCATCGGCTCTGCTGCCCTTACAGCTTTAGCTCTCTTCTCTGCGTATCAGAAGACTGTGAATACACTCCTGATAAATGCAGGAAAAGACCCGCTGAGAATCAGCCTAACCAACGTCGAAACAGTCATAGGCTTACTGATCGGTTCTCTCATGCCTTTTGTCATCGCTTCCCTGACCATTAAAGCCGTCGGAAAGAATGCCAACAAGATGGTCATGGAAATAAGGAGGCAGTTTAAGGAAATCAAGGGTTTGATGGAAGGGAAGGCCAAGCCCGATTCTGACCGCTGCATCGATATCGTGACCCGTGGGGCATTGGCTGAAATGGTTCTCCCCGGACTTCTCGCTGTTATCGTCCCACTCCTTGTCGGTTTTCTCATCGGGCCTGAGTCCCTGGGTGGATTTTTAGCCGGGGCGACGGCGACAGGAGTTCTCATGGGAATCTTCATGGCCAATGCCGGAGCATCTTGGGATAACGCCAAAAAATGGATCGAGGAAGGCAACTTGGGAGGAAAGGGAACGGAAATACATGCCGCCTCTGTGATCGGAGATACTGTCGGCGATCCCCTGAAAGACACCTCAGGCCCCTCTATGAATATCCTGATTAAACTCATGGCCGTCGTGAGCCTTGTTTTTGCTCCTCTGATTATGTAAGGGTTTGGATCTGACCCCATTTGTTTGATATTCTTTCTTATTTCAGTTATAATTCTCGCCTCTTTATATTCCCTGAAAGGACAATTGAGGCTCAAAGATGAAGGTCAATGTCTGGAACACTATTCTCCAGCTCAGCAAAGAAAGAGGAGTGGAGACAGGTGTAATCGTCAGTGCCATAGAAGAGTCTCTGAGAGTCGCTTCTTCCAAGTATTTTGCCAGTGAAGAAGATGTGCATATTTCATTCCAACCTGAAAAAGGAGAATTAAGAGTTTACACGATTAAAATCGTTAAGGAAGACCCTCTTGACCCAACCAGAGAGATCTCCCTAAAAGAAGCAAAGAAGATTGATGCTGAAATAGCCGTCGGGCAGGAGATTGAAGTTGACCTCCCTTCAGACACATTAGGCCGCATCGCTGCCCAGGCTGCGAAACAGGTCATCTTTCAAAAAGTCAGAGATGCAGAACAAGAAAAAATCTATGAATCCTTCGCCCCCCGATTAGGGGAAATTGTGACCGGAGTTTTGAGAAGAGTCGAGCCGAACAAGAACATGATTTTAGAAGTAAACAAGACAGATGTTCTCTTTCCCCTCCGAGAAAAATTGAGGAATGAGGAATTCGCCAGAGGCGATAGGGTCAAAGCCGTCGTGACTCAAGTCCGCAAAGAAGAAAATAAAGGCCTTCAAGTTGTTGTCTCGAGGGCAGACCCAAAATTCCTGGCAAAACTCCTGGAGTTAGAAATCCCGGAAATTGCCAATGGGGATATTGAAATAAAGGACATCGTCCGCCAGCCTGGAGAAAGAGCGAAGGTGGCCGTCCTCACTAAAGAAAAAGATATTGACCCTATTGGCGCCTGCATAGGAGTCAAAGGAAACAGGATCATGGCTATCAGCAAAGAATTAGCGGGAGAAAAAATCGATGTCATCGAGTGGTCAGACAACCCTTTAGTCTATGCCAAAGCGGCTCTGAGTCCGGCAAAAGTCGAAAAAGTCTTTATCCTTAATAAAAACGAAAAAACCATGCAGGCCATTGCTCCGATGGACCAACTTTCTCTCGCAATAGGAAAGAAAGGGACGAATGTCAGATTGGCTTCGAGGCTTGTCGGCTGGAAAATAGAGATTAAGGAAAAATAGGTTGAATACAACAAACCTGGAGAATCAGTAAAACATGGACGCAAAAGAAAAGAAAAAGAAAGAAAAGCCAAAAACCAAGGCTACAAAAAGAACCGCGAAAAAGATCACTCTGAGAGAGGGCGGGACATTAAAAGAACTCTCCGAAAAAGCAGACATTAAAACCAAAGACATTATCGAAACACTCCGGACAAAAGGGCAAACAGTCAGCGTAAATGATGTAGTTAATGAAGCCTTGGCTGAGCTGATATCCAAAGAATTCAATCTCAAAATAGAACTGGTCTCTATCGAGGAAGAGATACGCGCTCAGGCCGAAAGCCATAAAAAAGAAATGATATTGAGGCCCCCTGTGGTCACCATTATGGGCCATGTGGACCATGGAAAAACAACTCTTCTGGATGCCATAAGAGAATCCAATTTGGTCGGAAAAGAATCAGGCGGCATCACACAACATATCGGGGCTTACAGAATTTTTCATGATAACCGCCCGATAACATTCATCGACACTCCAGGTCATGAGGCATTCACTCAGCTAAGGGCCCGAGGCGCTAAATTGACTGACATCGTCGTGCTGGTTGTGGCTGCAGATGATGGAGTTATGCCCCAAACCAAGGAAGCCATCAATCATGCCAAAGACGCGGGTGTTCCGATAATGATCGCCATCAACAAAGTCGACAAAAAAAATGCCGATATAGATAAGGCAAAACAACAGCTATCCAAAGAAGACCTTCTTGTAGAGGATTGGGGCGGCAAAACGATCAGCGTAGAAGTTTCAGCCAAGGAGAAAACAAACCTGGATGAGCTTCTGGAGATGATCCTTCTGCTGGGTGATGTGATCGAAATTAAGGCGAATCCCAATGTCCAGGCTCAAGGCGTCGTTCTGGAAGCAAGTCTAGATGCAAAAAAAGGCGCTGTGGCAACTGTCATCATTCAACATGGCATTCTATCCCAGGGAGAGGCTTTCATCTGTGGAACAAGCTATGGAAAGGCCAGAGCTCTTTTTGACGAAAATGGCAAACCTCTGAAAAAAGCAGAACCTTCTATGCCCGTAGAAATCCTGGGCTTTTCTGAAGTCCCTGTGGCAGGAGACTATTTTCAAGTGGTCTCAGATTTGGAAACAGCCAAACAGATCTCTCAATACCGCCTTTCACTAGTCAAAAAAGCTGAAGTCCCCCGGCCTGAGCATCTCACCCTGGATGAGCTGTTTAAAAAAATGGAAGAAGGCGAGGTCAAAGAGCTTCCACTCATCATTAAAACCGATGTTCATGGTTCTGTGGAAGTTCTATCAGATATCCTTCCTAATCTAAGCACTGAGCATATCAAGATAAAGATCGTTCATTCAGCCACAGGAAAAATCACTGAATCCGATGTTCTTCTCGCCACGGCCTCTAACGCAATCATAATCGGATACAACACCAAACCGGACCAAAAAATTCTGGATATGGCGAAGGAAGAAAACGTAGAGATAAGGACATATAAAGTCATTTATGAACTCACCAAGGACGTAAAGGAAGCGATGTCCGGAATGCTGGAGCCTGTACTCAAAGAAACCTATTTGGGAAGGGCTGAAATCAGACGGATCTTTCGCATTTCAAGAATCGGCGTTATTGCCGGTTGTTATGTCACAGACGGAACAATCACTCGGAACGCTGAAGCGAGAGTTCTGAGAGATGACGAGGAAGTCTACAAGGGACGGATCGCCTCTCTTAAACATCTCAAGGAGAACGTCACTGAAGTCAAAAAAGAATATGAATGCGGCATCCGTCTTGAGAAATTCAAAGAATTTCAGGAAGGCGATATCATAGAAGCTTTCATTATCGAAAAGGAAGCTCCTGAATAGAACCTGATCTTAGTTGTTTCAATGGTCATTGGATTCTTATCTATAGAAATTTACCTCCCCTATTCTCACTCCCTGAAGGAAAAGCGGAAAAGGTTATCCGGACTTAAGGGTCGTCTGACGAAGAATTACAATGTCGCCTTTTCTGAACTTGAATACCAGAATAAATGGCAGAGGACAAGAATCGGCATAGTGACGCTCAACAGTCAAAAGAAACCTGTAGAAAGTCTGTTCAACAAAATCATGGATGATGTTGAAAAGAGTGTAGACGGACAGATCATTGACCATGAAACTCATTATTTCTAAAAAACAGGTCAACCATAAGTCGGTTATAAATTGTCAGCTTCCGGCCCTCTTCCATAAGGGAAAAAAGAAATGAGCCCATCAAGACGCCAAAAAAGAGTCGCCAGTTTAATAAAAGAAGAGGTCAGCCGCCTACTCATTGAAGAGATCCAGAGTTCTTTTTCGGGTTTGATAACTGTGACACGAGTGGAGATGACTGCTGACCTGAAAACAGCTCACATCTATTTAAGCATTTATGGCACTGAACAAGAACAAGCCATCCTCGAACTCCTGGATAAAAAAAAGGGATTTCTGAGAAAATCTGTTGCCTCTAAGGTCAAATTAAAGTATAATCCCATGCTAATTTTTTCGACGGACCCAAGTCCTGAGTATCAATCGAGGATAGATCGATTATTAGACGATATGAAAAAAAATGAAAGATGACCCCGCGAGCTTAATCACTCAAAAAATTCTCGAAAGTCAGCGCATTGTTGTGACTTCTCATTTAAGGCCAGACGGTGACTCAATTTGCACCAGTCTTGCACTCGCCTTCATGGGAGAACTCTTGGGAAAAGAAGTCGAAATCATTAATAAGGACAAAACTCCTTTTCCTTTGAATAATGTCCCGGATGTAGAAAAAATCAAAATCGGACAAATTCCAGCTCAAAAATTTGATCTAGCCATCCTTCTTGAGTGTGCCAATGTTTCTCGCTCCGGACAAGAAAGCCTGGACGATTATTTCAAAATAAACATCGACCACCATCACTCGAATGATTATTATGCAGACATCAACTGGGTGGATCCCGAAGCATCCGCTGTGGCCGAAATGATCTACACTCTGGGAGAAAAACTCAACATACAGTTTACTCCTCAAATAGCCAATCATCTGTACTGCGCGATTGTCTCTGATACAGGTTCATTCCAGTTCTCTAACACAAGCTCGAGGAGCTTTAAGGTCTGCCATAAGCTCCTCGATCAGGGTGCCAGTTCCATCCAGATCGCTGAACTTTTGTTCAATAACAATTCCCCTGAAAAAATTAAACTACTCGGCCACGTCCTCTCTACACTTCAAATGAACCAAAAGGGAAATATTGCCACCATCACTATGTTCAAAAAATCTTTGGACTCTCTTCAGCTTAAAGAAATCGATACTGAAGACATCACCACTTTAGCTCGTTCCATCAAGGGAGTTCAAATGGTCCTGTTTTTCAAGGAGATTGAGAAGAATACATTCAGGGTGAGTCTCAGGTCAAAAGGAAGGGCGAATGCAGCCTATGTAGCAGAGAATTTCGGTGGAGGGGGACATGTTCACGCAGCAGGTTTTACAGTCACGGGGGAACACAAAAAACTCTTGAAGGAAATTCCTGAAGCAGTGGCGCAACTTTTAAAAAAGCAACCAAAAAAAATCCCAAATAAGCATAAAGATATCACACCATATTGAGTCATGGACGGGCTTATCCTCGTCAATAAACCTCAAAGCATCACATCTCATGATGTGGTCGTCCAAATCAGGGATATTCTAGGAATACAAAAAGTCGGACATTATGGGACTTTAGATCCCCTCGCCACAGGACTCGTGGTTGTGGCCGCAGGGAAAGCGACAAGACTTTTCCCCTTTTATTCCAAAAAGGATAAAACTTACACTGGGCGAATACGATTGGGATTCTCTACAGATACGTTTGATTCAACAGGAAAACCCACATCATCAGAAAAAAAGAAATTTCCGCAAAAAGCTGATGTTTTAAAGGCTATGAAAAAATTTGTGGGAGAGATTGAACAAATCGCCCCACCTTTTTCTGCCAAAAAATACAAAGGAAAACCCCTTTACGAACTTGTCAGGAGCAAAAAAAAATTCGAGTTGAGGCCAAGCCAGGTTTCCATTCATTTTTTTGATCTGATAAATTTCACTCCACCTGAACTCGAATTCAGAGTTGGCTGCTCCTCTGGAACCTATATCCGATCCCTTGCACATGATTTGGGCCAACACCTTGGCTGTGGAGCTCACGTCTCTGAACTCACCCGCACAGCAGTCGGAAATTACAACCTGGATGATAGCCTCGACTTGGAAAAAATCAGACAACTGAACAGCAAAGGACTGATCGAGAAATTTCTGATCCCTCTTGAATTACTCCTCCCTGAATTCACCAAGATCATCCTAAACGAGAGAGGCGCTATCCTGGCAAAGAACGGCAACACGATCTCTTCTGAAAATATCCTAAAAATCTTCAGGGATGAATCGTATTCTCCAGATGCTTTTCAAGAAAAAGAGGCTATTTTCAGGCTGTTCTGCCTTGAGGGAAAGTTTCTGGCGTTAGCCAAAAAAATCCCAGAGAAAGGCCACTTTCATCCATTCCTGGTTATTGACTCGAGCGATAATGCCACAGAATGAGAAAAAATAACTGAAATCCCTCTTATTATTCAAGAATTCCTTGCTCCCCGACTCGTGAATAAACCAGGATTATTGAGATTTTGTGAATTTCCAATAATTACGGGAATAAACGTCCAAATTGTTAATAATTCTGTGTCTACCTTCATTCAATCCTTGAATTTTCGTGCAAGTTATTGTATTTTATACGGGAAATGAGGCTGAACAAAAATCAAATTGAGCATCTGGCTTTTATTGCCGTTAGAAATCTCATTAAAGAAGAAAAAATAATCGCTGACAACAAGAATAAACTTATTGAGGAAATCATAAATCTCATCACCGATGAATTTCAAAAAGAAGATAAGCTTGACCAGGAGGTTCGGGAAATCCTCAGTAAGCATATGGAGAAAATCCGGAAAGAGAATATTGAATACCAGACTATGTTCAGGATGATTAAGACAAAATTGGCGAAAGAAAGGAATATAGTGCTGTGACATTGAGGCTGTCCAGGGAAAAAATAAACTTTTTATCTCGT
>CAYFVQ010000224.1:0-1962 GCA_964346585.1 uncultured Eubacteriales bacterium
GATATTGACCAGACGGTCAAAAAACTCGTACATCCTCTTGCCTCGTAAAGTCACGTAGCAGGCAATGGCATGCCCTTTACGAAGCTTAAACGACGAAATTGACTTTTTCGCTCTGCCGGTCGCAGCCCATTGACCAGTGATGATACTCAATTCTTCTTTGGCCGTATCTAAGAGTTTTATATTCTGGATGGCTTCCCCGACGCCGATATTGATCACAACCTTTTCCAACCGGGGGACAGCCATTTTGTTCTTTATAGAAAACTCCTTCTGGAGTTCTTGAACAATCTCTTTTTTGTACTTCTCAAAAAGACGACTCATCCTTCTTTCCTCATTATTGTTTCTCTAGGTTTGTCTCACATTTACTGCAGACTCTGATTTTGCTCCCATCTTTCAATGTCGTTTTTTTTATCCTCACTCCTTGACCACATTCAGAACAAAAAAGTTTCAAGTTGGACACTTGGATGGGAGCTTCTCTCTCCATGATCCCTCCTTGAATGTTTTTGCTTCGATCAGGTCGGATGAATTCCTTTACGAAATTCACTTTCTCCACAACAACCCTGTTTTTTTCCGGAATGACTTTCAAAACCTTCCCAGTCTTCCCTCTATCTCGCCCCTTTATCACGACAACCACATCGTTCTTCTTTAAGCTGAGTGTATTCATCAAATAACCTCCGGGGCCAGGGAAATAATTTTCATGAATCTTTTTTCTCTCAATTCTCTTCCAACCGGTCCAAAAACACGTGTCCCGATCGGCTCACCCTGACGGTCAATGATAACCGCCGCATTATCATCGAATCGAATGTAAGAACCATCTCTGCGTCGAACTTCCTTCTTTGTCCGAACTATGACAGCCCGCACGACCTTTCCTTTGGCAATCTTGCTCTCTGGCTCAGCTTCTTTGACTGTCGCCGAAATGATGTCTCCGATGGAGGCGCTTTTTCCAACACCTCCTCCAAGTGGAGTGATGCACAAAATTCGCCGCGCACCGGAATTATCAGCCACTCTGAGCATCGTTTCTGTTTGGATCATTCCTTCTTTTCCTCAGTTTCTTTTTCTGTTTCACTGGGGGACAATCCGACAATCTCCTGAATACGCCATCTTTTTCTCTTGCTGATGGGTCTCGTTTGAATGATCTTAACAGTATCTCCCACTTTGCACTTTTCATACTCATCATGAACGAGAAATCTCTTCTTTCTTTTAATGATTTTTTTGTATAAATAATGCCTGACTGGACGCTCAACAAGAACAACTGCCGTCTTCTTGGCTTGACTACTGACGACAACACCTACCTTTGTCGTTTTTCTTATCTGGTTCTTTTCCATTCTCTATTTCTTCCCTTCACTCTTTTCTTTCAATATTGTTTTTATCCTGGCAATATCCCTTTTGAGATTTTTGAGCTTCATTGCGTTTTCCAGCTGGCCTAACGTGTGTTGGAATTTCAACTTAAACAGCTGGTCTTTGACTTCCTCTTCCTTATTTTTCAATTCCTCTTCTGATAAATCTCTAAATTCTCTTGCTTTCATCTCAATTCTCTACTCTCTCTTGAAATAAATCTCGTTCTCAACGGAAGCTTGTGGGCCGCCAGACGCATCGCTTCTCGGGCGGTGTCTTCAGGCACTCCTTCTAATTCATAGAGTATTTTTCCTGGCCTAATCACATCCACCCAGAACTCTGGGTCTCCTTTGCCCTTTCCCATCCTCACTTCCGTAGGCTTTTTTGTGACGGGTTTCCACGGAAAAGCTCTTATCCAGAGCTTTCCTTTCCTTTTGACGTGACGGGTGATGGCGATTCGGCCGGCTTCAATCTGGCGTGCAGTCAACCAAGTCGGTTCTAAAGCTTGAAGACCATATTCTCCAAACTCAAGGGAAGACCCTCTCAGGGGGATCCCCCTCATCCTTCCTCTCTGGTGTTTTCTGTATTTGACTTTTTTGGGCATCAACATGACTAAATCTCCTCCACCTC
>CAYFVQ010000225.1:0-5675 GCA_964346585.1 uncultured Eubacteriales bacterium
TCTGTTTCCCCCTGCCAACAGGCAGAAATAGAAATATCACAGGCAAAATTGTGTGTCAATAGTGAAACAAAGAAGAAAAACCAGGTCCGCATAGTTAAAGTTCTCTCCAAAAAATAGGTTTTTCCATAAAATAGCAGCAAACTCGAATTCTTCCTTGAAGAAAGCTTTCATACTTGTATTTATGTTCATTTTTATATCTCAAGAAATTAAAATAGGAGCAGATGCCACAAAGAATACTTTATTGACAGACGCTGGAGTAATGATTATTGGAGGCTTAAAAGACCTTTATTTTATTCGAAGCGAATGGAATCGCTTATCCAACCTCAAAGCCTGTAAAGCCGCAAGCTAATTCGATTCCTTATTTGTCACTATGATAATTTTTAATTAAGATAAGAGTTCAAATATTGAGTTTGACTCCGGCTGGAATCAATGGTTCTGAAAATTTTCCTCTTTATTCTTCTCGCCTATTTGCTCTTTGAACTCATCGAGCACGTTATCATCCCTTTGTTCTGGCTTATCCTGAAAAAGAAAAGAAAGCCTGTAACCGGAGACTCAGGACTGATCGGAGAGATTGCCGAAGTCAAAGAATGGAACAATACTGAGGGGAAGGTATTTGTTCACGGGGAGCTCTGGTGGGCAACGAGCAAAGAGCCGCTCTCGCCCGGTGATAAAGCTGAGGTTCAAACCGTGAAAGGACTCACTCTAAAGGTAAAACCACACAAAAAGACAAAACGATGATTATTCCTCCAATAAAAATGCTCCCCTCCTCTTCACATCCTCTACATCAATTATTTAAGCGTCTCAAGATAGTTTAACAATACAGCGGCCATCGTCTTAGCCCCGACAAATATGGCTTCCTCATCGACGGCGAACCGAGGGCTGTGCGGCATGCCGATGATTCCTTTTTCTTCATTTGATACTCCGAGCCAATACATCACTCCTGGAATCTTCTGCAGGTAGAATGCGAAGTCTTCACCGAAGAAAGGCGGTATGCTCTCGACCACGACCAGGCCTTCTTCTCCCTGGATTGACCGAATCGTGTCCAACGCACCGCGCGCGAGTGCCGGGTCATTCATCACAGCCGGCAGCACTCCTTTTTGATAATTGAACTTATGAGAAATGCCAGGCCGATCAAGGTTTTCAAGTCCAGTTTGGATGCTTTTCTTTGCTTTTTCGGAGTTTTCATCACTTGATGCTCTCACCATACCCCTCAGAATCCACTGATTTTTTCCAGGATTTTCTCCGGAACGAAAGACAGTCGCGAAGATAAAATCATTCTGAACACTGTCCTGTCTGGAGAACATCTTTATTACATGCTCTTGAGCGGATGAAAGACTAACAGTACTCACACCCGAGATCACTTTGGCGCTCGCTCCAGCAGCGACTTTGAGATCACCTTCACCCATGAGAGTCACATTAAAAATGTCCGTTCCTGGAAGCAGCATCCCTTCCCTACTCCCTATATGGCCGACTTCTAGAGGTGCGCAATGTACAGATAGGATCGCCTCGGGAGCTGGATTCTCCAAAACGCCTTCAGCAATCATTGCACTGGCACCTTGAAGGTTTTCTTCTGCTGGCTGAAAGATAAACTTAACAGTCCCCGGCAACTCTTCTCGAATCGAGACCAATGCCTCGGCGATACCCAGCGCAACAGTCACGTGCACGTCATGGCCGCATATGTGCCGCACTCCGGGCGTCTCGGATTTGAAGGGCACTGGATCGGGTGCACTGGAAAACACAGCGTCCATGTCCGCACGGTAGGCCACAACAGGCCCTGGTTTGCCTCCCTTTAAAATTCCAACAACTCCATGCCCCCCGATTCCCGTTTTCACCTCGAGCCCTATGGCACGCAGGCGCTCGGCGATAATCCCGGCTGTCCGCTCCTCTCTGCCCGATACTTCAGGATGCCTGTGCAGGTCCCGGTACAATTCGATGAGTTCACTTCGTTTGGCCTCGAGTTTCTTCTCGATCTTTTTGATGAGATTTTTGCTCGGCTGGTAATCAAGTTTTCCTTCCGGCTCCCCGCTATAGATCACAGCGGCTTCTGTATTCTCAGAAGTGAGACCAGAGACGAATGAAAGAAATAAAAGGATTGCTATCCCGTAGATTAAATTTCTAGATTTCATGACAGTCTTCCTTGCTTATTTATACCCATACCCTATTGAAAACAAAAAAATCAATTAACTGCAGATAAATACGAGATTTGAAAAAAATGGTTTTCAAAATTCGATTCATCTCAAGACAATCATCTCATCTTAAAGCAATAATCTGTGTTTTCAGGTCTATTCCCCTATCTCCTGAGTATCCATCAATAAGTCGGGCTAAAAACTTGAGGCAGGTTGTAAATCTGGGGAAGGTAAGAACGCTAATCCATGAAAATGAATCTGAAGGATAGAAAATGTCACATATGTCTTTCTTCCTTTTTCCTTGACGCTCATCATTGACTCTCCTATACTCTTCCCTGACAAAGCGAGTTTTCAGCATGTCAAGGGCCTTTTGACATCCCCCCGAAGACAGGTGACAGGGCAATGGTTAAAGCTTCCCGCGAATTTCAAGTTTTTGCCAAACCGATCGGCTCCCTCTGCAACCTGGACTGTCATTACTGCTACTACCTGAAAAAGGAAAAGCTCTATCCCAAGGGCGAGTCATTCCGCATGCCCAACGACATCCTGGAAGAGTACATTGCCCAGCACATTAATGCTTCCTCCAAACCAGTGATCCGCTTTTCCTGGCATGGGGGGGAACCAACGGTCCTGGGATTGGACTATTTTCGAAAGATCGTGGCGCTTCAGCGCAAGCATCAGCCCCCTAACCAGCGCATCGCCAACGGTATGCAGACCAACGGCACTCTCCTCGATGACGACTGGTGCCGCTTTCTGGCGAAAGAGGGCTTTGCTGTGGGATTGAGCCTGGACGGTCCGCAGGAAATGCACGACCAATACCGTGTTACCAAGGACCAAAAGCCTACCTTTGAGCAAACGATGCGGGGGTACAAACTCTTACAGAAGCACCAAGTCTATTGCGATATTCTCTGTGTGGTGAATGCCCAAAACGTCCGGCACCCTACCCAGGTTTACAGGTTCTTCAAACAAATTGAAGCTCCATATGTGACTTTTCTGCCCATGGTTGATTCGCAGCCGGACGCCGAAGGCGGTGTCAGCCAGCTAACCGTGCCAGCTGATGCGTGGGGTGATTTTCTCTGCACCATCTTCGACGAATGGAGAGACCAGGATATCGGACAGATCAAAGTCCAGATATTCGAGGAAGCAGCCAGAACAGCCTTCGATCAGGAACATTCGTTGTGCATCTTTCGACCGATTTGCGGTGATATTCCCGTCGTCGAACACAACGGCGACTTCTATTCATGTGACCACTTTGTGGATGCTGAACACTGCCTCGGGAACATCCGGGAGACTCCTTTGGTCGAACTGCTCGAAAACCCGGCACAGCGAGCATTCGGACAGGCTAAATTGGATTCATTACCGCGCTACTGTCAGGTATGTGAGGTCAGGACCATGTGCAATGGGGAGTGCCCGAAGAATCGTTTCCTCCGAACACCGGATGGCGAAGAGGGATTGAACTATCTGTGTGCGGGCTATAAACGCTTTTTTACTCACTGCCAACCTTTTGTTGAAGAGGTCGCTACCGAATGGCGCCGACAGTCCCTAGAACAGCAAATGTCACAGATTCAGGCCGCGGGCGGACGGATAAGTCCTAAACCAGGCCGGAATGATCCCTGCCCCTGCGGCAGTGGCTTGAAGTACAAGAAATGCTGTTTAGGCAAGTGATCCGATTCACCTGCCTTTCCCCTTTACCTGCTCTTTCCCATACAAATCGACAAAGTAAAGACAAACTATTAGGTCTTAAGTTTCTCTTTAAAGAACGCTATAGTCCGTTCCCAGGCAAGTTTGGCTGCTTCCTTGTGATATCGGGAACCTGTGTCGTTAAAAAACGCATGTCCGGCCCCCTCATACATGTATAACTTGTATTCTACTGAGGCTTGCTTCAGAGCGGCCTCGAATGCTTCGATGCCCGCATTGATCCGTTCATCGAGACCTGCATATTGGAGAAGCATAGAGGCTTTGATCTTGGGGACATCTTTCGGCGCAGGCTGCCTGCCATAGAAGGGAACCGCTGCAACTAAATCCGGAGAGTTGACAGCCACCTGGTTTGTCATGCCTCCTCCCCAACAGAAGCCCATGCATCCAACTTTTCCTGTCGATTGAGGATGTGTCTTTAAGTACTTCACTGCAGCCACATAATTTTTAACTGTTGCCTGGCTGTCAAGTTTCCGCATCATCGAGCGCGCCTCACTGACATCTTCTGGAGTTCCCCCAAGTGGGGATAAGGCGTCTGGAGCAATAGCGATGAATCCCTCCAAAGCGACGCGCCTGGCCACGTCTTCGGTGTGTGGATTAAGGCCTCTGTTTTCATGGATCACGATCACACTGGGTAGCTTAGCATCTCCTTTTGGCCGGGCAAAATGAGCGAGAACATCACCTGTTTCACCGGGATATTTGATATTTTCCACCTGAAGGCGGGAATCATCCTCGGGAACGACCTGGGCCTGCGCATATTTATTCTCTATTAGAGGCAGAAGAGTGATGGCCACAGCCGTCCCTCCAACGAGTATAGATAATTTCTTGAGGAATTCCCGACGATCCAGTGATCCCTGAGCGTATTCATCGTATAAATCAATGAATTTTTGATCCATAATCCTCCCTCCTTTCCTCTAAAGCTTAATCTGTTTATACCAGTTATTCAATGATTTTTAAATATTTAAACACAGGGTAAACCACGCTATTTTTCTCCACACCGAGTGATTCTAAATACTCATTGAGCAGGTTCCACCCCACAAAACCATCTACTACTTCAGGCTCCAGGCAGTAGAAGGCCAAGTTCGCCAATGGTTGCGCCAGGTCGACTTGATAGGTTCCTGCCGGAAATTCCTTTCCGGCTGACTTGAAGAAGCCCCCTTCCAACCTGGTCATTTCATAACCTCGCAGACGAACTTTTTCAAGCTTATCGATGACATATTCTTCGCCACTGACCTTGATAGGTTTTTCCAGGACTTTAACCTCGATATTGTGAATGCGCAGCTTATCCACTAAATGCGAGAGATCAGCCGGGATGAGATATCCCCGAGGGAAGGTCGCTTCCTTTGTCCCCACTGGCTTGGTCAAGTCCTCAACCCCACGAACAAACTCCGGTCCTCTTTCCAAAACTCCTGGTTTTATTCGACGAACGCTTGTCCCGGGTATCAATTCATATTCGATCTTTGGATACATCAAGAGATCAATCTTTCCCTTAGATGCATACTTGCCTTCCACCCAGTTCTTCAGTTGTCCTGTCTCAGCTTTGGCGAGAACCTGATCCACCACCTCTTTATCCGCATCCTGACAGATCTTCATCATTTCTTTTCCGTGAGTGTTTGTGTATTCCAAAAGTTCATGGGCATAGACATATTGACTGTAGATATGCTTTTCAAACGTGTTGTACCATACACTCTCGACTAAAATCGACATCCTGTTGCGCAGCCCATAACCGCTGACAACAAACTTGCCTTCGACGGTCCAGGCCGCTCTATCATGACTCCACTCTGTGGGCGGCCATTTATCACGATTCGCTCCGCAATGAAAGAATATCTCAAGCCCCCATTTCTCCTTAGCTGCCTT
>CAYFVQ010000226.1:0-22699 GCA_964346585.1 uncultured Eubacteriales bacterium
ATAGTCATAGATAGCTATTTTTGGCTGAATGAAAAAGTAAAGCCGAGAGATGGATGTCCTCATTTAGACTTGGATTCATCTCTTTCTACACTCAGAACTTTTTTGAAAACCGCGGGAGAACTTCATATTGTATTCATAGCTCATGCGCCACTCGATACATACGGAGTTCATGGGGGCTTTTTTGACTGGAAAGACCATCTGTTTCCATTGACTCAATTAAAGGACTGGCTGTGGATACCCCTGCCCATTATCGGCTCACTCTATCCTCTCCTCAGATGGGATGTTGTAAAGAGCAACCAAGACCTGAGCAGCTCTACCTATAAGAAAATGACTGAACAATTAAAAGAGGCATTTGCAACCAGAAAACCTTTGATCTATGCTGCTGGACACGACCATTCCCTCCAGATATTGGAAGATGGAGAAGCTGTGGGATACACTTTAGTGAGTGGAGCAGGCTCAAAATCGAAGTTGAGTTCAGTTCATCACGGCGACAACACCCTGTTTGCTCATCTCCATGAAGGATTCATGTCAGTAGATTTTTTAAAAGACGGCAGTGTTTGGATATATGTTGTTGAACCCGACGAACAGGATATCGTTTTTTTTAAAAGACTCAAACTGGAAACTTCTCTTTAGAGTAAAAAAAGGGATCAAGACTCTCTGTCGGCCAGAGTAGAGCAGTCCTCAAAATGTCCAGAAGAACGCTTGATGGCAGCAGAAGAGAGGAGGGAATATTTCTGAGGGCCTTTGTGGCTGTCTTTTTGTCGATTCAGGGACGGAATCAAACTTAAGCTTGATGGTTTGGAGATTTCGGTTGATCCTTTTTGTTTTTTGAGTCGTTGACCTTGTCATTCTGAGTGTGATAATCTTATTTCAGGATGTCAGTAGATTAAAATCACGGGAAATTGGGAGGGATTGAGAGCAAGTCCTAGAAGAAATACTCGTAAAATGAAAAATTGTCTGATACTGTTACTCGCATTTACTTTTCTGTCCTCTCTATCTTTTTCACAACCTTCCACCTCGGATATCTATGGAAAAGTGACTCAGGAGGATGGATCCATCCTTCCTGGCGTTTCAATAACACTCACTGGCAAGGATAGGATAAAAAAAACGACAATAACAGCCAGTGAAGGTCAATTCATGTTTCTGAAGCTTTCGCCTGGAAATTATGAATTGAAGTTCGAGCTCGACGGTTTCCACACTCTGTTGCAAAAGGATACCAGGATATCTCCGGGGAAAAATGTAAATATAAATGTTCAGATGCAGCCCTCCTCAAAGAAAAAGACGAAACGGATAGCGGCTAATCCCCAATACAGGGCTGGTGCCCTTACGCGGTTTCTCCTCGGCAATGACTACCGCAGGCTCTGGATTGAGCCTATTGAGACGGAAGTCCTTAATCTTCAAACTGAGGCAGGAGGCCTCACTCCCGTTATGCGCGTGGGCGGACAGCAGACCAAGGGCCTTGCCCTCATTGGAGAAAACGGACGTGCCTACACCTTCCGAGGAGTGGATAAGGATCCATCAGCTGTTCTCCCTCCATTTCTAGTAGGGACTGTCGCCGACAGGGTTGTTCAGGATCAGATCTCAGCTGCAAATCCTGCAGGGCCATTGGTTGCCGAACCGATCATGGATGCAGCCGGTATACTCAATGCAAAAGTCCGATTCGTGATTATGCCTGATGATCCCGCCTTAGGGGAATTCCGAAGCGAATTTGCAGGCCTGCTCGGGACCTTCCAGGGATACCCGACGGGTGTCTCGGAAAAATATAGTGGATTTGCCAATGCCACAGAGATCCTAAGCCACCAGGAAATGAGAAGCCGCCTGCTGAGTAATCCCGCTGATAGAGTCGACACCCGGGCCTATCTGAAAGCGCGTCTGGTCGATGTGTTTATAGGAGACTGGGATCGTCACCGACGGCAGTGGAGATGGGCTAAAATCCCCGGGAAAGATCTCTGGCAGCCAATCCCAGAGGACCGGGACCAAGCATTCACCAGATACGACGGCCTGATTCCATTTTTCGCCCGGTTCGGTCTTCCCTTCATCCTCAATTTCGGAAAAAGATACTCCGGGATTAACGGTCTGACTTATGCTGCCTGGGATGTAGACCGCTTTCTCCTCCCTGACCTGGAAAAATCGGACTGGGATACGGTCGCTTCTGACCTGAAGAAGCGCCTGACAGATTCCGTTATCAAAGCAGCTGTCAAGCGTCTTCCTCCTGAGTATTATCGTCTCGACGGCAACCGACTCGAGTTAGCCCTTAAAAGCCGACGCGACCACCTGCTGGAGGTCGCAGAGCAGTTCTACCGGCACCTGGCTCGCAAAGTGGATATCTACATGACTCATATAGCAGAGAAGGCCGAGATCGTCCGAATCGATAGTCACACTACGGAAATCAGTATTTCACTCCTGCCAGACAAAGGAAGCCAGATATTGCCAAAGCCATACTTCAGGCGTCGATTCCATCACAACGAGACCCGGGAGATTCGTCTTCATATCGTGGGAGGTAATGATCAGGTGGTTTCGAGGGGTGGCCCAAACAGAGAAATCACCATCCGGGTTATCGGTTTCCCAGGCCAATACACGGTGGATGATTCTAGGGGTGGGCGTATTATCGTTTTCGACTCCACGGGTGAGAACAAAGTCATTCCAGGGCCAGGGACCCAACTCCATAAACGGGAGTATATCCCTCCTCTTAAGAATCCCAACGCTCCCTGGATTCCTCCCCGGGATTGGGGCCGGCAATCCATTCCTTCTCTTTGGTTCGGCGGGGGATCGGACCTGGGAGTTTTCCTGGGAGGAGGATTTTCAACCACTGTCTTTGGATTCCGCAGGCATCCTTTCAGCTCCCGCCACAGCATGAAAGCCGGCTACGCGACAAAACCGAAAACATACAGATTTGACTACCAGGGAGAGTATCATCTCTTGAACTCAGACGCCTTTATCAATCTTTCAGCCCGTGCATCCGGTATCGAGATTCTTAACTTCTATGGTTTTGGCAACGAGACATCCTCGGATCAACCTGACGATTTCTACAAAGTCCTCCAGGAGCAGTACTCACTCCATCCATCTCTCTCTCTGCCTCTGTCCGTCCCGGTGTTAATCACTCTGGGTCCGATCCTGCAGTATTCAATCACTAACCTTGGCCAGCAGCCGGATCGCTTCATCAGCACTCTTGTGCCTGCACCTCTCGGCACTGGCCACTTCGGACAGTTGGGAGTTTTTGTAGATTTTCGTCTCGACACGAGGAACCGTGTGAGAGCCGCCTCCAAAGGTGTATTTCTATCAGTGGGCGGCCGATTCTTTCCAAAAATTTGGGATGTCGAGAGCGCCTTTGGTTCAATCTATGGTGATGCGTCATCGTTCCTTTCTGCCCCGTCTTTTCCCCTCGAACCGACTTTAGCACTTAGAATTGGGGGCAAGCACGTCTTCGGGGAATACCCTTTTCATGAAGCCGCTTTCATCGGAGGAGGTGGACTCTCCGCTTCTGGCTCGACCGTACGCGGCTTCCGGGCACAGCGCTTTGCCGGGGATAGTGCCCTCTTTGCAAATGCCGAGCTGCGCCTCCGACTGACAGAGGTTTATTTATTCCTTCCCGGAGAGATGGGAGTGTTCGGGCTGGGTGACGTCGGTAGGGTTTTTTACGAAGGCGAGGATTCGAACCTGTGGCACACTGCCGTTGGGGGTGGAATCTGGATCTCATTCCTGAAGCGGGAATACTGTCTTAGTATCGCAGTGGCCAAGTGTGACGAGCGAACAAGCTTTTACGTGCGCGCAGGCTTCGTGTTCTAAGCCAACCAGATCATAACCCTGCTCCCTGGTTCGTTAACCACGAAAAGACATTATCTCTCTAAACTTCAGAGGATAGCGCGCTGTATTCCAGCATTCCTGCCTATATTCTTCATCGGGCTATCTTGCATCACTCAAACCCTGCCACACAGAAGAATATGGCATCATTTGTTTTTAGACTCCAGACCATGATAATCGGGTCTATTCTGTTGCCTTAATGGAAGAAAAATATTAAAATTCGAAAATGTTAAAAATATCGTAAGAAAGATGCATCAAACAATGGAAAAGACAAAAATCTTATACATCGAGGACGAGGAAAATCAGCGCAGAACATTATCCAGCCGACTGCGCACAAAAGGGTACAGTGTGACTGCCGCGGCTAGCGGACAATCTGGACTTCGCTTCTTCAAGGGCAGGAATTTTGATGTCATCCTCTGCGATCTCAACATGCCGAAAATGAAAGGGTTGGATGTTCTCGATGAAATCAGGCGTCAGAATAGGGATATTCCGTTCATAATTTTATCGGCTCATGGAACAGCATCTTTAGCCGCCAAAGCCATCAAAAAAGGAGCAGATCATTTTGTCCTCAAGCCCATAGAAATCAACCAAATCGTCATCACAATCGAGCAAGCCATTGAAAAATCAAAAATTCAAAAACAACTGGGATATACCCAAGACAATTTACGAATGGTCTCAGAAAACGTCCCGGATATCATATATTCTCTGAATAATAAAGGTGAGTTTATAAGCCTCAGTCCCTCAGTCAAACCCACGATGGGCTATGAGCCCTCAGAGCTTATCGGCACTTCAGTTTTTAAAGTTATCCACCCTGAGGACCGGCAAAAAGTCAAAGAAAGCTTTATGCAATCTGTCAAGACTGTTGATACAAAAGTCAAAACGCTTCAGTTCCGGATGGTCACCCGGACTGGCAAGACAAAACATTTTGAAATACGACGGAAAATGGTGTTAGAGAACGGACAGATGATCCGAAATGACGGTATGGCGAGGGATATTACGGATAGAATGTCTCTCGAGCAAAAGTTAAAAAAATACCACCAGGAAATGGCAAAGGCCAATATCGACTTGTTTGAAGTTCAGGAAAATCTGAAAAAAAAGAACATCGAGATGGAAAAATTACTCAAGGAGCTGTCCACGAATAAGGATGAGCTGCAAATAATCCTCGACACGAGCTCAGCGGTCATTATTCTGGTGGATAAGAAAGGGATAATAAAGGCATCGAACAGAAGAGTTTCCGATTTTTTTGGTCTTTCATCGGACGAGGTAGTGAACATGAGCTTCAATGAATTTAATGAAAAGATCAAAGACAATTTTGAAGACCCTAACCAGTTTATCAAACTCATAAAGTTTCTTAAAAAAAACCCGGATTGCGTTGACCATATTGATACCCAAGAATTTTATCAAAGAGGAGTCCGAATCATAAAACATAAGCCAGGCCTCCTCTCTCCCGTATGCTGTAGAGTTCAGGACAAGAACGGCAGGGGAATAGGTTTCTTATGGATTTATAACGATATCACACATATGAAACTTGCCGATGAACAGGTCCATACTATCGTCAATTCCTCTCCCATTCCAACAATAATCAGCCGCCTGGAAGACGGGAAGATTCTTTATGCAAACAAAGAACTGGCCAGGTTGGTGGGGTACACTGTCGAAGAATTGATCGGCCAGAATACCCCGGATTTTTATTACAATATTGAGGATAGGAAGATTGTTGTGGAGAGTTTGAGACGCGACGGGTATCTGCGCAATTTCGAGACGCAGATAAAGAAAGCGGATGGTTCTGTGTTCTGGATGATTTTTACTATTATGTCCACCCAGCTTGGGGGTGAAAATGTTATCCTCGGCTGGTTGTATGATATCAACGAACGTAAAATGGCTGAAGAAGCCATTGCAACCCGGCTTAGGTATGAGGAAGGACTCGCGGCTTGCTCACAAGCTTTGATGAAAGATGTTGAGACAAAAGATGCTTTAACAGAAGCTTTAAATCATCTGCTCGAAGCATCGGACACAAGCCGCGTCTATATTTTCGAGAATTTCGAGGACCCTGAAGACGGTCTCTGCCTAAGATTGACTCATGAAGTCTGTGCGCCTGGAGTTTCATCCAACTTGGATGATCCAGTTTTGCAGCACGGCTTGTACAAACAGGGATTTGAGAGGTGGCGAAAAAGACTATCACAGGGGAAGCCGATTCTGGGATTTGTAGATTCGTTTCCAGAGAGCGAGCGAGTCATCCTGGAGCCCCAAGGAATTCTTTCGATCCTTGTTCTCCCCTTATGGGTGCATGGAGAGTGGTATGGCTTCATTGGATTCGATGACGTGGAAATTAAGAGAGAATGGAACGAAGAGGATATCCGACTTCTCCAAACAGCCGCAGATATGGTGGATGATTATATCGAACGGAAGAGATTTGAAGAAGTATTGAGAGTGAACGAGGAAAGGTTCAGAGGCCTGGTTGAAAACGCTAAAGATATTATCTATTCGTTAACACCAAATGGAGAAATTTCATACCTCTCACCTAAATTCTCTGATTTACTGGGTTATAAAACATCGGATTATCTCGGCAAGTCATTTTCCCTGCTTATGCATCCGGACGACGTGAAAAGTTCAGTCGAAATGTTTCAGCGATCTTTGAAAAGCGGCCAGAGGGAGAGCGGGTTTGAATTCCGTATGAACCATTTGGATGGCAGCATGAGGTGGTTCATCTCAAATTTCTCAGCTATCCTTGACGAAAAAGGGGAAGTGATAGAGATCGTCGGCGTTGCGCACGATATCACTGAAATGAAGAATGTCCTGGATAACCTGGCAATGACAAACAAAACTCTGAGAGAAACCCAAATGCAGCTCGTGCAATCCGAAAAGATGGCTGCCCTGGGTTCTCTAGTTGCGGGTATCGCCCATGAAATCAACACCCCCATAGGGGCAGTCAGCAGCATGTATGATACACTGTCAAAAACACTGGACAGGCTCAAGGCTACCCTGAAATCGAGATTCCCCAAGGAATACAAACAGCTTCCCTCACTCAGGTCCGCATTTAAGGTCATCGATGACTCCAACAGGGTCATTAAATCGGGCGCGGATAGGGTGATAAATATTGTCAGAAGATTGAAAAGCTTTGCCCGCCTTGATGAAGCTGACCTCAAAACAGTGGATATCCATGAAGGCCTGGAAGACACTCTGACCTTGATCCACCATGAAATCAAACGCAACATCAAAGTCATAAGGGATTTTGGTGATGTTCCACCCATTTCCTGTTTTCCAGGGCAGCTGAATCAAGTTTTTCTGAATATTCTGATCAACAGCAAACAGGCCATAAAAAACAAAGGAACAATCTCCATTAAGACTTCCACCAAAAACAATAAAGTCTATATAGTTATTCAGGATAATGGCTGCGGAATCCCAAAGGAGAACCTAAAGAAGGTGTTCGACCCCGGATTCACAACAAAAGGGAGCGGCGTGGGAGCAGGACTCGGATTATCAATAAGTTATCAGATTATTAAGGACCATAAAGGGGAGATAAAGGTAGAGAGTGAACCAGGAAAGGGCGCCGCATTTACGATTATTTTACCTATGGATCTGAAAAAACAACTTGATTCAAGCAATAATTGAACATGCAATTTTTTTCTCTCTTCTTATAAAGAGGACAGTTTGCAGACAAGCGGACTTGAATTCCCGATTTTCTGTGCTCCTGAGAAATTCAAGATTCGATAATCAAATATGTGAATAGACTCATTTCAAAGAATTGTCACAGATTCTCGAGCAAGCAATTTAAATAATTTTTTTCGTTAATAAAAATAATGAAAAAGCTTTTCCATCAGCTGTTCGATATTCGTGGAGGCGAGGGATCAAAAGTCACTTTGATGTTTACCTATGTATTCTTACTGACCGCCTCGCTTCTCATAGTCAAGCCCGTCCGCAACTCGCTCTTTCTGGTTAAATTCGGGGCTGAAAAGCTGCCCTATGTTTTTATACTGGTTGCACTCTTCTCGGCAATAGTCGCCTCGATTTACTCAAAATATTCCAAGAGGACGCGGCTGAATATCATGATAACCATTACATTTCTGGTCTTCATCGCCTGTCTCTTGCTCATCTGGCTTATGCTTCATGCTGGATACCAAGGAAGCTGGTTTTTATATGCCTTCTATGTTTGGGTGGCTATATTCGCAGTGATCACAAGTGCGCAGTTCTGGTTGCTGGCAAATTATGTGTTTAACGCCCGTGAGGCCAAGCGTCTGTTCGGTCTTATCGGGGCCGGGGCCATATCTGGAGCGATCTTCGGTGGTTTTCTCGCCAAATACCTGGCAACACCACTCAAAACAAAAAACTTGATTTTTGTCTGTATTGGTTTTCTATTGATATGCCTGTTTCTGCTCTGGATTGTCTGGGAAAAATATGCCCGCCCCAGCTATGGTGAAAGGACTTTAAAATACAGAACGATAAAAAAATCTGATGCACAGGCCAACCCGATAAAACTGATTGCAAATTCCCGCCATCTGACTTACCTAACCGGCATAATCGGATTGGGTGTGGCTGTCGCTACCCTAGTCGAGTTCCAGTTCAATGCTGTCGCCATTCAGGAGATTACGGATACAGACCGGCTCACAGCTTTTTTCGGCTTATGGATGGCAATCTTCAGCATTGCCTCCCTTGTCATTCAGCTTTTTCTCACTAACAAGATAATGAAACATCTCGGTGTCGCAGCCTCACTGTTCTTTTTACCAGCAGGTCTGTTTCTGGGAGCTGTTGCTGTCCTCATAAATCCTGCTCTCTGGTCAGCAATCCTGATTAAGGTCAGCGATGGGAGCTTCAAGCATTCAATCAATAAAGCCGGAACCGAGCTTTTAGTTCTCCCCATTCCCTCTGAAATCAAAAACAAAGCGAAAGCCTTTATTGATGTCTTCGTCAGAAACTTTGCCGAAGGCTTGGGTGGGATTCTTTTGTTACTCTTGACGGTTTCCACTCAAAATATCAGCCTGATCATAATCGCTTTAATCTCCCTTTGGACGTATCTAATCTTTCGAGTAAAAAATGAATATGTTAACTCATTCAGGCTGGCCATAGAGAAACGAACAATTGATATAGAAGAGCAGCCAGTCAACCTGCGGGACCCCTCTGTGTTAAAAAGCTTTGTCAATGTGTTAGAAGGAAAAAACGAACGCCAAATCCTTTACGTCTTAAATTCATTAGAGGGAATTAAAGATAAAGAGTTGATTCCAAGCCTGAAGAAGCTTATTCAGCATCCGTCCGACGAAATCAAGGCGAGTGTTTTGAGAATGGCCCTCCTGTATGACGAACTCGACCTGACCAAAGAGGTCAGTTCTTTAATCAATAGTCGTGACCAAACAGTACGAATCGAGGCAATTCATTATATATGTAAGCGTTCCGATGAAATAACATCCGCCTTCAAGACCTATTTAATAGACCATGATGACTACCGCGTTCGGAGCTCAGCGATGATATGCGCTTCACGAGAATGGAAAGAGAGCAAGGCTTTCAGGAAAGAGGTTGATCTGGTAAGCGTGCTTGACGGGATGCTGAAACGGGTCTCGAAGGAGAAGGAAGAGGATGAGGAACAGAGCCAGGTTATTAAGATCACCGCTGCGAAGGTTATCGGAGAAGTAAAAAATCCAAGTCTGTATCCCCATCTTCACATCTTTCTCAGCGACGAGAGGCTGGATGTGGTGCAGGCGGCTGTGACAAGCATAGGGCAGACTCAAGAAAAAGAGTTTGTCCCAATATTGATATCACATCTTAAAACAAAACATATCCGTAAATACGCGAGAGAGGCACTGGCGGAGTTTGGCGAAGACATAATCGAAACACTGACTGAGCATCTGGAAAACGAGGATAAGGAAAAAAAAGAGCAACAAGCAATCCCCAAAGTATTTGTTCTCATCGGGACGCAAAAATCCGTCAATCTTCTCATAAAAAATCTGGGGCAAAGAGACCTCCATTTGCGATTCGAGATTATAAAAGCTTTAAACAAACTCAGAGTAAAATTCCAGGAACTTAAATTTGATAAGCACTCTGTAAAGTCAAGAATCCTGGAGGAGATTGATCAGTACAACAGGACTTTGGCATTATGGATCCAGCAGAACATAGCACTTGAATCCGCTAAAACGGCCGGCCCATCAAACAACGATCCTGATCAAGTGAAAAAGGCCCGAAAGCTCTTGATCGTTGCCCTTGAAGAAAAACTGGATAACAGTCTGGAGAGAATATTCCGACTTTTAGGCCTGCATTATCCCCCAAAGGATATGTACGACGCCTACCTTGGAATAAAAAGCAACAAGTCTCATTTCAGAGCAAATTCTGTCGAATTCCTGGACAACATCCTTGATCCGAAACTCAAACGGATTCTCATACCCATCGTTGACACCAGCAGAGCTGATATTCTCAGTTATAGACCACCGGAAATTTCTGGATATAAAGTCCCCAACGAGTTTGAATGCATCAACCTCATCCTCCAGAGTCATGACAATTGGCTGAAGTCATGCACTCTGCATCTAGTTGCCGAGTTGAACGACAATAAATTTAATCATATCATTTCAAAACTCGCGGATGACCCAGACCCAATGGTTAGAGAAACAGCGAAGTATTGTATAGAGAAAATCGGGCCATGATATCAGTTTGACGACTTATCTATAAATATGATAATTTCACCAGCGTCACGAAGAAATTATTTCAATCGGAGATGATCCATGCTGACAGCCGTTGAAAAAGTACTCTTCCTCCAGGATGTGGATATTTTCGAATTTACCTCCACCGAGGATCTGGCGCATATCGCCGCAATTACAGACGAGGTCGAAATAAAAGCAAATGAAACCATCTTCAAAGAGGGGGAATTTCCGGATTCAATGTACATTGTCAGCGAAGGAAAAGTGAGTCTCTCCAGAGCAGGCCAGGAAGTGATGGTCGCTGAACACAAAGATGTGTTCGGAACCTGGGCACTCTTTGATGACGAGCCGCGTGTCGCCACCGCAACAACTCTAGAGGATACCCGTTTGCTGCGAATCGACAAAGAGGAATTCATCGATCTTCTGGCTGATCATGTTGCGATTACACAAAGCGTGTTAAAAACGATGGTCAAGAGGCTGAGGAAACTGATGACCCGGATAAGTAAATAAATTTGCCGAGATTGAATACGGCTAGACATGGATTCAATGAATGTTGAAACTATTGGAGCCACCACTGAAATAACGACAGTTCAGTTTTTTGATTGGAATAAATGGCAACGATGAATAAGAATCGACAAAACAAAAATTCAGGAGGGGATATGAAAAATTCAAACGATAAACAAACCGTAGTGATCGTAGATGATGAGGAAATGGTCCTAACAAGCCTCTCCTCATTTTTAGCTCTGGAGACCGACTATAATGTCAAAACATTCACCTCAGCTAAAAAGGCTCTGGAATTCATCAAAAAGAATAATGTCGGCCTTGTCATCTCGGATTATCTTATGCCCGAAATGGATGGGATCTCTTTTTTAGCCAAAGTTAAGGACGTCAAACCTCAAATCCCGCGGATAATCCTTACAGGTTATGCAGATAAAGAGAATGCCATCAAAGCAATCAACGATGTCGGTCTATTTCAGTATATCGAAAAACCATGGAGTAATGAGGACCTCCTGATCATCCTCCGGAATGGCTTAGAAAAACAAAAACTGATGACAAAACTCCAAGAAAAAATAGACGAAATAAATAAGGCTTACACAGAACTTAAGAGTCTCCAACACGAGATTGTCAAGACATTTGTCTAGAATTTTCCTTGAAACAATTTAAAAATACACAAGGGCGGAATTTTGAACTCTGGATCCAGCGGACAATTTACGGGATCAGGCTGGAATCTCTCCTTCCCCTGTCGTTTCAGACCTGGTCACAGGCAGACGAAGAGTGAATGTTGTTCCCTTTCCTTCCTCACTGGAAACATCGATTGATCCTCCATGATCTTCAAGAATACGATAGCCGATAGAAAGACTAACCCAGTCCCCCCTCCTACTCCTTCTGTCGTGAATCAAGGATCTAAAAATCTTCTTTAAGCTCTCTTCGCTTATCCTTAACTTATGTTGGATGCCCTTCCTGCATTATCGGTAAGATGATGGCAAATTCGGTTCCTTTCCCCAATTCACTCCTGACCTTAATTTCACCTTTATGATTTTTAATGATATTATAACTAATTGAAAGACCAAGTCCAGTCCCGACTCCAACTCCTTTTGTCGTGAATCCAGGGTCGAAAATCTTCTTTAAGTTCTCTTCGTTTATTCCTCGACCATCATCTGAAATACTTATGACAATCTTATCATTGCTTTTTGATGTTTTGATTTTAATGGTCCCTTTGTCTTCAATAGCATGAGATGCGTTGGCGATTATATTCATGAATACTTGATTAATCTGATTGGGGTAACAATAAATCTTCGGGATGTCTCCAAACTCTTTTATCACTTCTATCCTGTTCTTCAATTCGTGATGAAGCAGAGTTAAGGTGCTCTCCAGCCCTTCATGAATATCTGCCTCCAGGAAATCAGCCTCTTCGAGCCTGGCAAAGTTTCTCAGACTCTGAATTATTTCTTTAATCCTCTCGCTTGCCATTGTTATCACATCATTATTGCTAATCAGAACATTCAGCGCTTTCTTAAAATACTGGTCTTCTTTAATTTCCTCCAGGTCTTTGCTTTCTTCAAAAGCTGTGATCATCTTATCTATGGAGCGGTGTGACGTATTTGCCGCGCTATTGATTGCGCCGACAGGATTATTGATTTCATGTGCAATCCCCGCCGCTAAATTTCCCAGGGATGCCATTTTCTCCGCTTGGACGAGTTGAGACTGGGTATCTTTGAGCTCTTGAAATGCTGACTCAAGCTGTCTCTTTTTATCAACAATTTCTCTGGTTCTTTCTTCAACCTGAATCTCAAGCCTGTTTTTCTGGGCCTCGACATGCCTCACCCTCATTTTATGCCAGAGTACTCCAATTCCCACTACTGTAGCGAGAACGAATATCCTGAACCACCAGGTCTGCCAGAAAGGAGGGGTGATGATTATTTTTAGACACGCTCCCACATCATTCCAGACTCTGTCATTGTTTGAGCCTTTAACGCGAAAATGGTATTTTCCCGGGTCCAGATTGGGAAAAGAGACAAAACGTCTTGTCCCTAATTCAACCCATTCTTCGTTAAGTCCCTCCATCATATATGCATATTGATTTTTCTCAGGATTCCTGTAATCCAGAGCTGCGAACTCAAATGAAAAATACTTATCTTTGTATGACAATTTAATCTCGTCTATGTCAAAAATATCCGTTTTCATCACCACATCAAATTTTTTAAAAGATGTAATCACAATCCGAGGAATGTTTGGATTGTCCTCTATATTCTCAGGAGTGAAAGAAACAAATCCTTTGATGCCGCCAAAAAACATCTCGCCTATCTTGTTCTTCCGATATGCCCCCTGATTAAACTCATAAATCTGAAGCCCGTCGTGGGCATCATAATTCCTAAAAGTTTCAGTCTGGATATCAAATTTCGACAATCCTTTATTGGTACTGAGCCAGAGAGAGCCTCGATTATCTTCCAATATCCCATATATCACATTATTCGGAAGACCATCCTTATCCTTGTAGCGCCTAAAGGTCTCCCTGTTTCGATCGAACTTATTCAGGCCGCCCCCCATAGTGCCCACCCACAGAGCTCCATTCCGGTCTTCGTAGATTGACAAAATCTCATTGCGGCTCAGGCTCTCCGGATTTCCAGGCTCATTTGTCCAGTGTGAAAATATTTCGTTTTCTCGATCAAAGCGATTCAGGCCGCCTCCATCAGTCCCGATCCAGAGCATGCCCGCACGGTCCTCATAGATCGAAAGGATAACATCATGACTCAAGCTATTTGAGTTCCCAGGCTCGTTCATCCAGTGTTTAAAAACCGGAGAAAATTTCCTTGTAGCACTCGGGACAAATCTATTCAACCCGCCTCTAGTCCCGATCCAGAGGGCGCCAGAACGGTCTTCATAGATCAACATAATCTCATTGTTGCTCAGGCTCTCCGGATTTCCGGGGACATTTGACCAATGAGTGAACGTATTGCCCTCACGATTGAACCTATTCAATCCTTTTTTTGTCCCGATCCAGAGCACGCCAGAACGATCCTCACATATCGAATAAACACCATCGTGGCTCAAGCTGTTCGGATTTCCGGGTTCGTTGGCCCAATGTGTAAACATCTCATTCTTGCGGTCAAATCGATTCAGACCACCTCCATCAGTCCCAATCCAGATCATTCCTGACCTGTCTTCATAAATGGAAAAAACATAGTCATGGCTTAAGCTATTCGGATTTCCGGGTTCGTTGGCCCAATGTATAAATCTCATTTTTCCACGATCAAATTTACTCAATCCGCCGACCGTTCCAATCCAGAGCACATCCGATCTGTCTTCGTAAATTGAGTAAACACTGTTGTCGCTCAGGCTACTCGCGTCAAATGGATCGTTCGTCCAATGTGCAAATTCTTTCTTCTCTCGGTCAAACTGATTGAGTCCGCCTCCCCAAGTTCCGACCCAAATCACCCCCGTACTATCTTCAGAGATTGCCCGAATATAATTATGGCTCAAGCTGGTGGGATTTCCAGGCTCATGAATCCATTGCTTAAAAATCAGAGGAGATCCTTCGCTAATACCTGACACGAGCTCATTCAATCCGTTTCTCGTGCCGATCCAGAGAATTCCCTCGCTGTCCTGAAAGATCGTCTGAACCTCATTGTGACTCAAACTGTCGGTATTTCCAGGCTCGTTGACCCACTGCGTAAATGTTCCGTCCGCACGATTAAATCTGTTCAATCCGTTTCTCGTCCCGATCCAGAGTACACCAGAGCGATCCTCATAAATTGAGAAGACATCATTATGGCTCAAGCTATTCGGATTTCCGGGCTCGTTGACAAAACGTGAAAATGTTTCTTTTTTTCGATCAAACCGATTCAGACCACCGCCATTCGTCCCGATCCAGAACACACCCGCACGGTCCTCATAGATTGACAAAACTAAATTTTGACTCAAGCTGTTGGGGTTTCCGGGCTCGTTGATCCAATGCGTAAATGTTCCGTTCGCACGATTAAATCTGTTCAATCCGTTTCTCGTCCCGATCCAGAGAATGCCCGACATGTCTTCGTAGATCACCCGGACATCATTGTTACTCAAGCTATGGGGCTCATCTGGGTCGTGTCTATATTTTTTGAACTCGTACCCATCGTATTTGTTCAATCCATCTCCTGTGCCGAACCACATAAATCCTAGCCCATCCTGCAGAATGCAATTCACTCCGCTCTGAGAGAGTCCCTCTTCAACAGAGATCCGCTCAAACTTGATTTCCTTTGTATGAGCAAATGAATGGAAAGGGACACACCCACTGACCACAAGTGCAAGGAAGGTAATTTTAAAAAGAGTCTTCATTTTAGTAAATTCTACTTCCTCTCGCACGAATAATCAAAACTCAACACACAGAAAAAAAGTGACAAACAACCAACAAACTCACGTTCTTAAGTTTTAAACCGGCTGCATCATGGGATTTGGCTGTCTGCGGTGCCTTACTCTTGCACATTCCTATGAAAAAAAATTCCTGAAATGCACCAGGACAAACTCTTTTGTTGTTAAAATCATTTATGCCTACTGACTACGTATCGTGCATATATCATAGTAAAATACTGCGGTCAATCCAAGAGAGGCTTCCGAATAAAACCATAAAATGTGACGGCTAAAATTAGGGGCTTAAGAGATTTTTAAACTTCGCAAATTAAACAGATGGAGATACTGTGTTTTTAAGCTATCCCGGAATGAGTCAGCCTGCCAAAAATTTGCTCCAATCGTCTTTGTCCCGGTTCTCTGCGGAACGAGATATGTCATATCTGGCTCGCAGACTCTCCATACTCTATAAAATTAAGCTTGAGATTATATGTTTTTGCCCTTAATATTTATTGAAGAGTGCTTTCTCGCAGAATACAAGAGATACCATAAACAGGAAGACCCGCCGGATCTATTGCGTTGAAAAAAATCCGGATAGTGCTGGAAGGAATACGAGCGGAAGAGAGTGTGGCAGAGATCCGCCGACGGGAAGGTATCGTACAGTCACTGGACTACAACATTGTGGTGAACTACACTTAAAATCTCCGAATCGAAGTCAATCAGGAGGAATGACCTGCCCCCCTGATATCGATCCAGTCTTTGAAGTATAATTGGCTGGACGGAAGGAGAGGGCAATGGCTAGAAAAAGATTCACCTCGGAACAGATAATCACGATACTTCGTGAAGCCGAAATTCTTGTGAACCAGGGTTCTACTGTCATCCAAGCCGTACGTAAACTCGGCATCTCAGAACAAACGTATTATCGATGGCGCAAAGAGTATGGCGGCATGCGGGTTGACCAGGCAAAGCGGTTAAAAGAACTCGAACAGGAGAATACCCGGTTGAAAAAGCTAGTGGCAGATCTTTCCTTAGATAATGCCATTTTAAAGGAAGTCAACCGGGGAAACTTCTGAGCCCGGCTAAAAAAAGCCGGGCAGTAGACCATGTGTGTGAGACAATGGGTATATCGCAGCGCAGAGCCTGTCAAGTTTTGGGACAACCTAGATCGACTCAAAGGCATGTACGCAAGGTGCCAGAGGATGAGGAGCCATTAGTGGAGCGCATAGTATCTCTGGCCAGCCACTATGGGCGTTACGGTTATCGCCGAATCACAGCCTTGTTGCGGAATGAAGGATGGAGGGTCAATCACAAGCGAGTCGAGAGGATATGGAGACAGGAAGGCTTGAAAGTACCGACAAAACAACCTAAACGGGGGCGTTTATGGCTGAGAGATGGTTCATGCATCCGCCTTCGTCCCGAACGAAAAAATCATGTATGGAGCTATGACATGGCCTTGATCAGGACCACTGATGGCCGGGCTTTGCGCATCCTGGTGATCATAGATGAATACACCCGGGAATGTTTATCCATGTATGTAGCCCGCAGCATCAAGCATCAGGATGTTTTGGAACAGCTCTATGAGCTATTTCTTGTTCGAGGCATACCTGAACATATACGTTCAGATAATGCCCCGGAATTTACGGCTAAAGCCATAAGGAAATGGCTGTTTAACCTTGGAGTCGGAACTCTGTACATCGAACCAGGAAGCCCCTGGGAAAATGGATACGTTGAGTCCTTTATCGGCAAGCTCAGGGATGAGTTACTGAATGGAGAGATCTTCGATACGTTATTGGAAGCAAGAGTGCTCACAGAGCGCTGGCGAAAGGAATATAACAGGTATAGACCTCATAGTGCTTTGGGGTATAAGCCTCCGGCTCCAGAAGCCTTTGAGGTTGAAAATCTCTTTATGAAGGTGGTACATTGATGGGGGGCGGGTCATGATTAACAAACTGGTGATAAAGGTAGAAGTCTATATTCAATTTGACACTCTCCTCAGAAATTGATAATCTTTTGCCAAGTAATCTAAGGGAATGCAATGGGAATAAAATGCCCTAAATGCAACACTAATAATCCCGATACTCAGAAGTTTTGTGGTGAGTGCGCCACACCTCTTCCTTCCTCGAAGGAAATCCTTGATACCGAAACCCTCGAAACACCTACCGAGGAGTTAACCACAGGCTCTACCTTTGCCGGAAGATACCAAATCATAGAGGAGCTAGGTAAAGGCGGCATGGGGAAGGTCTACAAGGCTCTTGATACTGAGATAAAAGAAAAGATTGCCCTTAAGCTAATAAATCCTGAGATCTCTGCAGATAAAAAGACGATAGAGCGTTTCCAGAATGAGTTAAAATTTGCTCGGAAGATAAGCCATAGAAATGTATGCCGCATGTATGATTTGAATAAGGAAGAAGGCAACTATTATATCACGATGGAGTATGTGCCAGGGGAAGATTTAAAGAGCGTGATAGGAATGATGGGGCAATTAAGTGGAGGAAAAGCTATTTCAGTAGCCAGACAGGTTTGCGAAGGCTTAACAGAGGCTCATAAGCTGGGAGTTGTGCATCGAGACCTGAAACCCCAGAACATAATGATAGACAAAGAGGGCAATGCGAGGATCATGGATTTCGGGATAGCCCGCTCTATTAAAGGTAAAGGCATAACAGATGCAGGAGTGATGATTGGTACGCCTGAATACATGTCACCTGAGCAAGCGGAAGTGAAGGAGGTTGACCAGCGCTCAGATATTTATTCGTTGGGAGTGATTCTTTATGAAATGGCAACGGGGAGAGTTCCTTTTGAGGGGGAAACTCCTTTTGGAATAGCTATGAAACACAAGAGCGAGATGCCTAAGGATCCCAGAGCAATTAATGCTCAAATCCTTGAAGACCTTAGCAAAGTGATCCTGAGATGCATGGAAAAGGATAAAGAAAAGAGGTATCAGAGTGCAGGTGAAGTGCGTGCTGAGCTTGAAAGGATAGAGAAAAGCATTTCCACAACAGAGAGGATTATTCCCAAGAGAAAACTTAAAACAGGATTCCCCAGAAAGCGCTTTCAAACTCTTGTAGTTCCAGGAGCTATTCTCTTCGCTGCCATATTGATAGTCGGAGGTTTTTTCTTCTATCATCGAATTTTCAAAAAAGAAGAGCCTAAAAAAACAAGAGCAATCAGTAAAATAAAATGGAAAAACTCTATTGCTGTATTACCATTTGTAGATTTAAGCCCCCAAAAAGACCAAGGATATTTTTGTGATGGGATGACAGAGGATATCATACTAAAACTATCAGGAATAAGGAATTTAAAAGTAAGTTCCAGGACTTCAGTTATACGTTATAAAAATACAGATAAGAACATAAAAGAGATTGGCCAGGAACTGGGAGTGGCTACTGTTCTTGAAGGAAGTGTCCAGAAAGAAAAGGACAACATCCGAGTGATTGCCCAGTTAATCAATGTTGAGGATAATTTTCATCTCTGGTCGCAATCTTATAATCGGAAGCTAGAAAGTTTTTTTGCTATTCAGGATGATATATCTAAGGCAATCGCCGAGGCATTGAAGATCCATTTAACGAAAGCGGACAACATGCTGCTTCGCAAGATTCCGACTGAAAGCATTGAAGGCTATGAATATTACCTAAAAGGCAGATCACTTTTCTACACCTATGAGAAGTCTAAAAATGAGCAGGCTATTGCCATGTTCGAAAAGGCTATAGAATGCGATTCTTCGTTTTCGCTGGCATATGCGGGCCTCTCATTATGCTATACGCAATATATAAATAGTGGTTGGGATAACGATGAAAAGTGGCTTTTACTAGCAGAGGACGCCGCAAAAAAGGCAATTGAGTTGGATAACAATTCAGCAGAAGCACATTTTGCTCTTGGATTTATTTATGAGAAGCGAAGAGCATATGAGGAACTCGAACGTGAAATGCGACGTGTTATTGAATTGAATCCCAACCATGCCCATGCCCGTGATAGCATGGGGGACTTATTACACAGAGCAAAAGGAGATCTCGAAAATGCTCACAATGAATTCAGATTGGCGCTAATGATTGATCCATTTCTCTTGCCTTCTTATTGGGGAATTTATGAAGTTAGGGCAAAACAAGGTAAATATCTAGATGCAGAAAAGATTTTGTTGCGCTCGTTGGAACACCATGAAAACCATGATATAACAATGATGTTCTTAAGCAGAATATATCGTTTTTCAGAAGAATATAAACGCAGTGTTGAAGTACTCAAAAAAGCAGTGATGTTTAACCCATCGCGGATTGAAATCCACCTAGAACTTGGCCTTGCTTATGCTCAACTGAACAATATAAATGACGCATATTCGGAAGCGAATATAATCGCAAATATTGCCGCTATCCCTGAGGAGGAAAACTTTTCCTATTTTTATCTGCTTGGATGGATTTCTCTCGCACAAGGGAATTGGCAAACCGCCTTAGAGAATTTCGAGCAAGCTCTGAGAATCAGACGTAACATTTCACCAAGCAAGGCACCAGTAAGGAGTGTATACACCGAAGATATTCTTAAAGCAATAGCAGAAACTTATCTGCGGCAAGAAAACTTCAAGGCTGCGATAAAAGAATACACCAAAATGGATGATTTCCCTATAGGAATGTACCAGTTTGATAAATATATGTGGGCTATACGACACTATAAGCTCGGTTATGCCTACGAAAAGATGAACGACCTCACAGAAGCAAAGAAAGAATATCAGAAATTCCTCGACCTCTGGAAGGACGCTGACCCCGGCATTGCTGAGGTAGAGGATGCGAAGAAGAGGCTGGCTGGATTGAAGAATCAATAATCCTACGTATTTCTTTGTGTCGTCTAAGCAAGATTATCCCAATTTAGGCTTATTTTCGAAACTAGCTTCCCGCTAGCAGAAAAGTGGTTTATCAGAAATGGCCATTTTATCCTGGTTGGGAACGATTTTTCTTGTTCTTTTTAAGCACCATCGATCAAAATAAGGCAATTCAAAGCATAACTTTCCCGTATTTATCCCACAAATGACTAAAAAAAAGAGAGCCAGCAGAGGGATTCGAACCCTCGACCTGCTGATTACGAATCAGCTGCTCTTCCACTGAGCTACACTGGCTCTGTGCAGGATTGCTCCTGCCAACAGATAGAAAATAGTAGAATGAGACTGAACTGTCAAGATATTCCGGATTGACTGACCTTTTTCTCCAGAATGAGCAGGATGATTAAACGCTTGTGCATGTGGGCGGAATGGAATATCATATAAATTGCATAGAAATTATCGAAAAATCAGGGAAGAAATTCCATTTTTTTTCGTCTAAAGTCATTGAGTGATTGAAGTGTGTTTCTCTACATTGAAAACAAGCTGCAGGAGAAACGAAGCCGTTCAGTGAGTTGCCGGAAAGATTGTTCCGGAAACTGCAAGCGTGCGGTAAGAAAAAATGGACAGAGTCCAATATAGGTGAGTGATAATGCGAAAATTATCCATCTTCATACTAGTAATGTTACTGGCTTTGGTTGTAAGCTGTGGAAAATCCGGGGATAACGGCCCTGGCAGGAAAGAAAACCCAAGGACAAAATCACAGACTGAAAGGCCCTCGGAGAAAAAAGGTGACCGAAGCAGTCCCAGCCAAAAACCCGGATCTAAACCGCAGAATGTCGAGGATATTGATGTTGATAGTCTCGATATTCCAGACCAGTTAAAAGAGGCCATCAAATCCGGTCGAATCCCAAAGGATCGGATCCAGGAAATGCTGAAACGATTCCAGAGTGGTGGGGGGGACGCTGTTCCGGTGAGTGTTGAGCCGGTCCAACTTAAAAATTTGAACTCCTACCTTGTCCTCAACGGCATCGTCGAACCAGAACGGAAAGTGGAGATCTTCTCCCGTTTGTCCGCTTATGTGAAGGAAATAGTGAAGGAAGAAGGGGCCTATGTCCAGGAAAACGACATCTTGGTTCTTCTCGACGACACGGAAATCAAGATCAGCTACGAACAGTCTAAGATCGAATTGGAACAGGCCAAGCTCAGCCTAGACGAGGCCGAGCAAAACTACGTCCGCAATCAGGAACTAAAAAAACGCGATCTCATTTCTGAGCAGGATTTCCAGGCTCAGGAAGCGCAGTACAAGCAGCGACAACTCGACCATCAGAACAGAATGGAGAGTTTTAAAAATCTCCAGCTCCAGTTGAACTGGACCAAGATCCGGTCTCTTTCTGAAGGCTATATCACAGAACGATTGATCGAAATGGGCGATCGTGTCAACGCCAACCAGCAGGTCTACACTATCGAGGATTTCAAGCCTCTGTTGATCCGTGTGTTTGTCCCTACATCAGACTCCATCAAACTGAAGACTGGGATGCCCGCGGAAGTGACGACCGAAGTGATAAGAGGAGCACTATTCGAAGGAAGTGTCAAATTGATCAATCCCAGGATCGACGTCCAAACAGGAACGGTTAAAGTCACCATCGAGGTCTACGACGACTCTCTTCGCTTGAAGCCGGGGATGTTCGTGGAAGCCCGGATTGTCATCGGGATGAAAGAGAATGTTCTTGTCATCCCACGAAAAGCCATCCTGTATAAACAGAATTTGACTTATGTTTTTGTTATGAACCGAAATCAAGTATCCCAGCGTGAAGTCACTCTGGGCCTGACCGAGGAAGACGACGTGGAAATTCTCAGTGGTCTGCAAGAAGGCGAAATCATCGTCGTTGTCGGAGTCGAAGGGCTCAAAGACGGACAAAGAGTTGACGTGATTCAATGAAACTCGTCAAATTTTCCCTCAACCGTCCGGTGTCCATCTCCATGTTCACCGTCGCCGCAGTCATTTTCGGTTTCATTGCTTATACTAAACTCAATCTGAACCTGCTGCCTAAGATATCCTATCCTACTCTCACCATCAAGACAGAATACCCCGGCACCGCTCCTTCGGAAATAGAGAACATCATTTCCAAGCCCATTGAAGAGACCTGCGGAGTTGTGGATAATGTCATGCGCATTTCATCGGTCTCCCGTGCGGAGCTTTCCGAGGTGACAGTCGAGTTTGCCTGGCACACCAACATGGATTTTGCCACCCTGAAACTCAGAGAAAAGCTGGACCTCCTCCGTCTTCCAGTCGGAGCCACCAAGCCGGTCATCCTCAGGTATGACCCCAACCAGGAACCCATCATGAAGCTAGGTCTGACTGGCGACGCTGAACTGGGATATATTCGTTACATCGCTGAGAGAGAAGTCAAGCAAGCGCTCGAAAGTATAGAGGGGGTGGCCGCCTGCTCCATCTCTGGTGGCCTGGAGGACGAAATCCACATCGATATCAATGAACGGAAGCTCAGTCTTCTCAACATCCCCATCACGACTGTCGCCAACCGGCTAGGGCAAGAAAACGTCAATCTCTCTGCCGGAATTCTCAAGCAAAAAGACAGCCAGTTTTTGGTCCGGACCGTTAATCAATTCAAAACAGTCGAAGAGATCAAAGACATCA
>CAYFVQ010000227.1:0-1896 GCA_964346585.1 uncultured Eubacteriales bacterium
TTTAAACAGGAAATACTTAAAAATCCGGATGTAAAACGCACTTCGGTTTCGACAACGATTCCGATGAAGATAGACTGGCACAATAGTTTTTACTATCGAAATGTAGAGAATCCGGAAAACAATCATATAGTTTCCCATTATGCCAGGGTGGACTATGATTTCATCGACCTATTCGAAATGGAAATTGTCAAAGGAAGGAATTTCAGCGAAGAGATCGATCACGGTAAAAACGCCTACATTATCAACGAGACCATAGCCAGGAAAATCGGCTGGGAGGATCCAGTGGGAAAAATGTTCCATAATCAAGGGCGGACGGGAACCATCGTCGGCGTGGTCAAGGATTTTCACAACGAGAACATGCATATCCCTATTGGAGAGGTGACGTTGATCCTTGCACCCGAACAAGGAAATCTCATCTCGATCAAGATCGATTCAGAAAATGTCCCAGGGATTCTGGCTACCATCGAAAAAGTGTGGGATAAATTTTCCGGCGGATATCCCTTCGAGTATGAATTCATGGATGAAAGATATGATAACCAGTACAAATCCGAGATCCGTTTGGGAAGGGCTTTCAATTATTTTTCGGTCTTGGCTGTATTCCTCTGCTGTTTGGGGCTATTTGGTCTGGCTTCCTTTGCAGTCGAACAGGGAACGAAAGAGATCGCCATAAGAAAAGTCCTCGGAGCGTCTGTGCCGGAATTGGTCAAGATGCTTTCCTGGCAATTTTTAAAATTGGTTTTTATCGCCAATCTGATCGCCTGGCCCATCGCCTTTTACTTCATGAATTCGTGGCTTCAGAGTTTTATCTACAGAGTTGATATGAGCTGGGTGATATTTTTTATGGCTGGCATCACCGCAGTTTTCGTTGCCTTCGTGACCGTATTTACGCAGACCGCGAAGGCGGCTCTCGCCAATCCGGCTGACTCTTTGAGGTATGAGTGATGAAGTTATTATCGCGTTCTGAAGAGATAGTTTTGATAACCATCTTGAAACTCAAGGATTATGCATACGGTGTGGCTATCCGGAAAAAACTGCATGAGGAAACAGGAACCAAATGGTCATTTGGTTCCATTTACACGGCGCTTAACACGTTGACGCGAAAGAGATATGTTGAAAAGAGCAGGGGAGAGCCGACTGCAGAGCGAGGGGGAAGGCACAAATGTCTTTATGCAGTCACAATAGAAGGGAAGAAGGCCTTAAAGGAAATTAAAGAAGTCCAGGAAAGACTCTGGTCGGACCTGGAGGCTATAGCTTTAGACTAAGTATAAAAAAGATTCCATAATCCTCTTCGAAAATCAAGTGAGGATTCAATAGTGTCTCCACTTGTCAATGGGCTATAAGGCGGGAAATGAATCAATCTTGAGAGGTGCTTCCGTCACCAACTGTGGTTGATAAATCCCGCTAATCTCTGAATTTTCACGCGTATATAAATATCAATACTATATGATGTTTTGCTTTTTGATAGCCATGAAATGCGAAATTATAACTGAGATAATCGATGGCTGTTGTCCAAATCGTTTGATGGCTTACAGGCCGGCCGTGCCAATCTAACTAGTCTCGCTTTCTTTTGTACTCGACGATTCTTCTTTCCTCCCAGACACCGTTTTCAAAGACCATCATGTGATTTCTACAGGTGATCTCGTCGATCATTTCAATTTTCCAGAAAAAACCGACTTTAGAGCCGTCGGAATGATAAGCCTTGCCGATGAATACGATGTGTTTCTCCGATGACTCGAGTTCTTCCCCTTCCTGGAGGCCGTGGTTTTGACCGACCATGGTAAAAACGAATCCTCTTAAACCCGGATGAAATGAAATTTCGGATATCAGCGTGTCCCTCAGTTCTCCGTCGGTATAATGATCGCTCCTCAGGTAAAAGGAATTTTCGGCAGTGGTTCG
>CAYFVQ010000228.1:0-27488 GCA_964346585.1 uncultured Eubacteriales bacterium
GGCCCCATGTTTTCACTGAATACGGCAAACAGCTTTTCTGTTGTGATATTGCAGATATCAGCCAGTTCAGGAACAGCTCCGTACAACTCTCCAGGCGAAAAGGCAGGAATAACAGCGCCAGTCCTGTAATCAAGCCTTGAAGCGATTGTTCCTCCAGTTCCCAAGAGCTTTACATTGGGTTTGTCACTCGAATAAGGAAATTCTTTTTCTTTTATTTTATATTTGGCTTTTTTATAACCAAATTCTTTGATCGACTTTACCGTATCCACGTTGATTCCGACATTATAGCCTGTACTGATTTTGAGGACGATATGCCCCTCATCATCGTTTTCCGAACGGGGCAGGATCGTCCCTTTGAACAATCCCCGTGCGGTATCAATCTCGACCTGACTCCAGACTCTCACTTTGAATTTTTGCAGTACTGAAAGAGCTTTGCCCTTATAACCTTGAAAAGTGTCTTCACTCATAATTTATTTTTTTAGAATTTTAGTCTTATCTATATTTTCTACGAATTTTCTCAATTCAGCCAGAGAAATGTTGCCCAGGGCAGATTTTCTGAGTTCTCCCATGATCCAGTTTGTTTCCGCATCTTTGTTGCGTGAAGCGTTAATCTCTTTAAATTTTTTCTTAAGACCAGGGATTTTGTTAATAATCTCCTTTTTCGGAATAGATAGAAAACCAACCGCGGCCAACATCGAATCAAAGCCCATTCTTGCATTCTGGAAGATAACAGGAATCATGATCTTGGCAATAGTGAGTTCGATTTTCCTTTGACTAAGAAACCTGATCAATTCATAAATCTTCTCATAATCAAAATCAGAAGAATGGACCTGGTTTCCTTCTGCATGCTTTAAAACATGCCCAAACAGGGTCCCTGCAAATTTTGGATTGACTCCAAGCTCATTGACAAGCTTCTCAATGAGGGGAACGAGATTATTCCTCAGGATATAATTATAGGTGTCTCCCGGGATCTTCCAGCCTCGAAGCTGTTCATACCGCTTATGGATTTCCACAGGAAGATTTTTTTTCAATCGATCAATGTAACCGTCTTCCAAGGGGATGGGTTCTGAATCCGTATCCGGGTACATACGGTCAGGTCCGGGAAGAACCCGCTCAAAGATTGTTGTCCCGTCAACCAGTGATTTTCGGCTCTCGTTGGGCACTCTCTCAAAGGCCATCTTGCATCTTTCTTCGATTGTCTCTAAGGCTGTGGGGATATCGTCTTCAGGACCCCAGATGACAAGCTGAGCATCACTCGTACTTGGTTTTAAAATTTTTACAATACTCTCGAGCTGGTCATCAGGAAGCGTCTTTTCGATTTGTTCGGAATGGAGCAGATTAGGCTCTTCGATGCAGGCAATGACTTTTAATCTATCGCTCAGTTCATTAGCAAACGTTTTTCCCGGCTGAGTAAAATGGGAAAGGATACCCATGAAATCCGGAAGCTTTACAGCGACAATCTTGTAGTTATTTTCTTTGGCAAAGACCAAAGGTTCATAAACGAAATCAAATTCGCTTGGATTTAGGAATTTATAATGAATTTTCCACTTATCCGGATTTTCCACTTTTTTGTTCAGGATATTTCTTATCCTTAATAAAGCCCATTGTCGAAAAACCTCATTATGCGTGATTTGCGGGATCCATTTGTTGTGGGATACACCCTTTATTTCAACGCGTGTGCCTCCCTTACAGCTGACGTTAACGTCTTCTCTCCCGGCCCCGATTCCTGTCCGGACTTTTCCAGTACTCCTGTTCAGAAAACGGATATATTCAGCCCCTTCTCTCACCTCATCGGGATTTGCAAAATCCGGATAGGTGACTGTTTCAATCAGAGGGATCCCTAATCTGTCGGTCTGATATGTCCTGAGATGCCCAATATCGGATACCTCCCGGCAAGAATCTTCTTCGATACTCAGTTGAATCAGACGGACTGTTTTGTTTTGAAGTCGAATCTCCCCCTCAACTCCCAGGATAGCTGTCCTCTGGAATCCTGTCGGAATACTGCCGTCCAGATACTGCTTCCGAGTGATGTGAACCTCACCGACAATGTTCAATTTGCATAAGAGAGCAATCTCCAGGGCAATGTCAAGAGCCTCCATATTAATCGGAAAAGGAGGCGTATCATCGATATCATAAGTGCAGGCGGTTTCATTCTTTATCCTGTAGATGATCGTCTTTCTCGTTTTAAATTCCATCAAGGCTGTGCCATCATATTCACCGAGTTCGCTCAGCGTGGGCCTCATGTGCCTGATAATTTCTGCATCATAATCATCGAACTTGTTATATATTCTCGCCGGACAGTTACAGAATAGCTTTTTTTCAGTCTTGAGTTGCTGATGAACCTCTAAACCTGCCTTGAAACCCACGCGGTTATAATCGGCTTGGGTGGCTTTGTCTAGCGCCACGTATCCAACAGTCTTTTTGCTGTTTTCATAGTTGTTTTCTGGATTAAAATCTCGTTTCATTTTTGAGCAGTCTACTATTTTAGCAAAATAACATTTCTTTGAAAGAATCAAAATGTATCATGTTCAAAAATATTTTTCGAGAAATTGATAAAGAAACTTTTTTCCCGGGTGTTCAAACACTTTTTGATTTAGTCTTATAAGGATGGAAATAATTCATCTCTTGCAAAAAAACGTTAAGTCAATAGATAATTTCTTGTATTTTTATATCTGCATCATTCGAATATTCACTTGGTACAAATTTCAGAATCAATAGAGTAATTATTTTCTAAACAGTTATACAGTCAGGGAAAAAAATGCTTTGGGATTTTCTTTTTGATCTACTATAATTTATTGGAAATAAATAGGTTTGAAATTCAGGATGGTTGACATTCTTTCTGACGAATCCATTTTTTTTCAATCTAACCAATAATACAATTTAGATATCGCCAAATTTTCTTAAATTTTCTTTGTACCACTCTTCCTGTTTCTTCACTATCCTCTGGAAACGCGGATCATCACGCAAGCTGTCATAAAAAGGATTTTTTATGAGATAACGATAATGGTAAGGATTTGTTTTTATCATTTCCAGCCCTCTTTCAATCGCTAATTCAATATTCTGAATAGCCTCATCTTTCATGCCCAGTATGGAATATACGTTCGACAAGAGGCTGGTGAAGAAAACAGGCTTTTCTATCCTCTCTATAACCTCTAAAGCTTTCTCTTTTTCTCCCTGTATGGTTAATAACCAAGCGCGTGTATACGGAATATCCTCGTTTGCTGGATCGCGCTCTTCCACTTCTTTAACTATCTCCTCTGCCCTTTCAAACTCCTGCATCATAATCAGCACTCTAGCATAATACAAGCGAAGCGTCATATCATCCGGCTCAAGCTCGAGTGCCTCCTTAATAAGAACAGCAGCTTCTTCAAATTCTCCCATTTTAAGATAACAGCTTGAACTGAGCTCGCGATATACTACAGAGGCCGGGTCCAATTCTATAGCATTAGAATAGAACTCAATAGCTCTTTGATTCAAATGGATATCTTTTAGAAAAGCAGCCACATGGTGGTTGATTTCTGGACTATCGGGGGCTATTTCATGGGCTTTCCTAAAATATTCAAAAGCCCTGTTTAAATTCTCCTTATAAAAATAAACCCATCCCAGACCCAAGTTTGCCTCTGCTAAACCAGGTTCCATCTGATAAGCCTTAATATAGAATTCTTACATCTTTCCAAGATCGTCCTGATTATTTTCCCTGACAAAGCGGGACTCGTAGGCATCGCCTAAACCCCAGTAGGCCAGTGCATAATTCTCATCGATTTCTATTGCCTTTCTTTGGTTTATTACTGCAGCCTCAAAATCCTCCTTTCTGCGCAAATCTCTGTATCTTTTTTCAAAATGTCTTCCCTTCATGTAGAACTCATAAGCCTTGGTGTTTTTTGTCTCTTTTATTTTGATCGCTTCTAATTGCTCCTCAGTCAAACTCACATCTAATGTGTCGGCAATATCTTTGGACAATTTATCCTGAACCTCAAAAACTCTGTTGAATTCTTCTTCATATTCCAATGATTTGAGGACGAAATTTTCATTGGCATTCACAACATGGGCCGTGATGTGGATTCTCTCTCCTTCTTTTTTGAGGTAGGGTTCTAAAATTGTTTGAACGCCCAGTTCCTGCCCGATCGTTCGGCTGTCTTTTTCCGTCTCTCTGTAGCGTCGGATCGAGCGTTCAGGGCTGACTTTCAATCCCTTAACGCTCGAAAGCCTAGTGATAGTAGCAACGGTCATTTCTTCACAGAAAGCGGCTTGATCTTTTTCCTGGCTTAAATCTTTAAAGGGAAGCACAGCAATAGAATTTTTCCATTTCAATCCATCCATTCTCGGGATTTGAACCAAGACAAAAAAACCGAGGACAAGGATTACACACGCAAATAGAATACCCGGTAATGCCCATCGAATTCTCTTTTTCAGAACTTTTGTCTTGATCTTTCTGGCAAAAACTTTCTCCTTAGTCGGAAGCTCCTCCTCAATTTTGGTCAATTCAGAAAACAACTCCCCTGCTCCCTGGAGCCTTCTCTCTTTTTCCTTTTCCAAACATCTCAGTATCACGTGGCTGAGCTCTTTAGGGATCTGGGCGTTGAACTCTCGGGGGTCTGGGGGAATCTCTTTTTCATGTTTTAAGGCAATGCTTAAAGATGTATCCCCCTCGAAAGGCACCTGGCCGGTCATCATTTCAAAAAGGATGATTCCTAACGAATAAATATCAGACCGTTGGTCGACCTTTTCTCCCTTGACCTGTTCTGGCGACATGTACTCGGGCGTTCCAATGATCGAACCCACCCGTGTAATCCCTTTCACTCTTATTGACCGGGCTATCCCAAAATCCATGATCCGAGCATTCCCCTCTTTATCAATCATAATATTCCGTGGTTTTAAATCCCTGTGCACGACTCCTAACCGGTGCGCTTCAGCCAGTCCCTCACACACTTGCTTGGCTATGGATATGGCTCTTCCTACGCTCAACTGTCCTGTCATTTTGATCATGTTCCGTAAATCCTCACCCGCAACATATTCCATGGTGATATACGGAGTCCCCTCTAAATCATCAAGGTCATACATCCGGCATATATTCTTGTGCGATATCTTGCGGGCAAACTTCAGTTCGTTCTTGAAGCGCTCGATCATCTTTTCATCGGCAATCGCGGGATTCAAAAATTTAAGAGCAATCTCTTCATTGATTTTCTTATCCACGACTCGGTAGACATTGCCCATGCCCCCTCTTCCCAGCAGTTCAATGATCTCATACCTGGAGGACAATACAGTTCCTCTATCAATTTCTTTCACCGGTGTTTGAGCTGTCTTCGTTTGAGGAACAGAAATGTCCTCAATGGGTTGGATCTGGGTTCCGCAATTACCGCAGAAACGGGTATCTGAGGGATTTTCAAACTGACAAGTGGGACACTTCATAAGCTTCTATCCCCTTTTATTTCCTGGCAAAAGAATAACAATTAACGTTTGAAGAGTCAATTCTTAACTAGCTCCCTTCTGATAAAACAAAGTAACTTATCCAAGCTGTATGCATGTAAAAATGACATAATAATAATTTTGACGTCCCAGAATAAGATAAAAAGTCATAAACTTGAAAATGGGAAAAAGTCTAAAGTTTGAATTGATTAAGATAAAACTAGAGGATTTAAACAAATCGATGAAAATCCGGAGAAGTATTCTTTTCCCATACTAAGATTTTATTATTTGTTGAAACTTTATAAATAGATGGATGTTATTTGTAATCGAGTGAAAATCATAAAAAGAGTTGAATTTAGAAAAAATAAAATCTAAAAAGAAATTTTAAAAACACGGTAGAGAATCTGTACTTTATTGAATAAGTCGCAACTATCCACGAAGTTCTATTTGAATTGAGAACAACCTGACTTGGCAACACATGTCAACTTAAGTTTTGTTTATTCCAAATTCAAGTCTATATTAGGGAAGGAAGACTACTTCTCCTCCTTCGGCTTAAACTCAATACCAAGCTGCATCATCCAGCCCAACTGATCATATTGTTCCCAGACTTGTACGATTTTTCCATTTTCAATTCGGAATATATTAATTATTCCAACTTCAATCTTATCCCCAGTAGCAGGAACACCTAGCCATTCTGTTTCGTGAGTCCCTCTTTGGACAACCCTGCTTATCACCTTATCACCTTCAGCAATTAAGTCTTCAATAGTCCAGTGGGAGTCAGGGAATGCTTTAAATAACAACGGAAAACTTTCCCATGCTTCTCTCATGTATTCTGGCATAGCGCTATTGGGTGGAGTTTGATATGTGTAGCAGGACCAAACAATTCAGCAAAAACTTCATTGTTCCCATCTATTCCCTTATTTAATTCCTCATTTAAACGCTTCACCACCTCCTTATTCTGCTCCTCAATTGCTGCCTGGGCTCTGAACTCTTCCAGCTCTGCTATCGCTGCCTTGTCCTGGCAACCGAAAATAAAACAAAGCAGAATGACCAAAGGAATAATTGTGAGAAGTTTTTTCATGTTCCCCCACCTTTTTTTGATGAGAACATTAGACATTATTTGACAGTGTCAGTCAAGTTAAGTGCAGGTTATTCCATCTATTCAATTTTCATGTTCTTAACTCTGCTTAGATTTTCGTGTCTACCTTCCTCCCCAACGACAACCAAGAGAATGCTCATCACTTCCCTCTCCCTCATCATCTTGATTCTTAATTATTTTTCCCTTAGCTTGTCTTATCCAGTGGATAGTAAAACTTTTATAGACTATATAATCATATCTAAGTGTCCAAAGCACCCTCTTTCCTTCATAAAACACGTACGCCTCATTCAATTCTAACTCAACCCTATCATACCTATCTACTTTCTTCCTTTTAAGAAAAAATTTCTTTAAACCACCAATTCCACGAATAAATTCACCTTCATGAGTCTTTATAGATGTCTTTGATCCAATTATTTTTGCCATTTCTTTTTCAAAACCTTTTTCGCCAGCTTCAAAAAGCGTGCAGAGATCTTGATAATCGCGATGAATCTTTTCTGCAAGTGCCCTAACTTTTTCGCCATCAGGATCTTCAACTGTCGGCCCCTTTATTTCAATAAGACCCTCAATTTCTTCTTGCGTCTGCCTTTCTCGACACTGTGTCTGTCCAATCGCACTTGGACGGATTAAAAGGAATGTGATGGATATAACAAAGACAACTAAAAATCTGTAATTTTTCAATTTCATAGCTCCCTCCTTTTAATAGAATTTTATCTCTTGAATGATTGTTGAAATTTTCTTGTTTATCACCCCCTTTTTTTAGAAAAATGAAGGCATAATTTTTTTAGGCTTTACTTTAAGTTGAGGTTCGCTTTTTTCCCTGTTTGTTTGAATCTATTTTTGCCTTCGAACTTATATCAAAGAGAAAATTCGCTGTCAATAATAATTTTACAATTAATCTGAATCAAAAAAGAGCAAATATTTTATAGTTTACTGTACTTTTTTAGTTTTCTCTCGTATTTCTTTTTTTCTTCTTTCAAAATTTCTTGGAAACGGGAGTCATCCCGAAGATTATCATAGCACGGATTATTCTCTAAGAAAGGATACGAATAAAGATAGGTATTTAAATATTTATAACCATCTTCAATTCCCACTCGGATATTCTTAATAGCCTCATCCTTCATTCCCAGAAGGGAATAAGCGCTTGTGGCAAAATACCAATAGGGTCTATCTTCTATGAGCTGTAAAGCTTTTTCATTCTCACCTTCTATTGCAAATAATAAGCCTCTTGCGTGTCGAATACGCCAATTATCTTTTTTTATCTTTTCTGCTTTCTCCAATATTCTCTCTGCTTCTTCAGTATTTTTTAAAATAATAAAGAAGAAAGCATACAGAGAAAGAAGTTCAGTGTGATTGGGGTTTATGTCCAATGCGATTCGAAAATGAGTTGCTGCCTTATCATAATCTCCTGTATACAGGGAAATATAGGCCAAAAGATGGTGAGCCCAGAAATATGAAGGATCAAGTTCCACTGCCTTTGTACAAAACTTAATAGCCTGAGAGTACAAGCCGATACTCAAGAAAAATGCTCCTGTATGATAATTGATTTCCAAATCATTAGGTTCAATCTTGAGTGCACTGTTGAAAAAATCAAAAGCTTTATCATAATCAGCCAAGTAAAAATGAGTCCATCCAAGACCAACATGAGATCTTCCTAAATTTGGGTTGATTTTATAAGCTTCCCTAAAATACTCCTGCATTGATTGAAGATCCATAGGATTTCTATCATCCGGATGTTTGTTATACCTAACTTCGTGAAGCCATCCTAGATCCCAATATACTTTTGCATAACCCGAGTCGAGTTTAATAGCTTCGTTATACATCTCTTTTGCTGATGCGAAGTCATCTTCTTCTGAAGATACGCCATATTTTTTTGCAAAATCTCTCCCAGATACATAATAGAAATAAGCCTCTGTATTTTTTGGATCACCTTTTTTATATTCATCGAATATCTCTCCAACCAATGGAAGCTCCAGTGTTTTGGCAATATCCATGGTTAAGGAATCTTGAATTGTAATAATATCCGCAGGCTCTCCGGAATACTCAAAAGGTTTAATGACAGAATCTTCATTGGCATCGACGAGGAGAGATCTGATTTGAATTTTATTGTCTTCTTTATCGAGAATAGACTCTAAAATATTTTTTACACTGAGTATTTTCCCTATTTCTTTATTACTTAAATCCTCATCTTTATATCGCTCCACCGTTCGATAAGGTATTACTTTTAAGCCTTCAATCCCAGATAGCTTCCCAATGATGTCAAAAGTCATTCCGTCACATAATGGACCTTGATCTTTATCTTCGCTTCTATCCTCAATAGGAAGGACTACAATCGAGTCTTTCCATCTAATTTCTCCTGTTGGTGTTATCTGAGTTATGAGAACATAAATAAGCACAGCAATCACAACCACCGAGATGATACCAATGAGCCATTTGGTTTTGAATACTCTTTTTTGAGGTACTCTTCTGGTTTTTCTTTTTGTTAGAATCCTTTCTTCAGTCGAAATTTCTTTTTCAATTTTATCGAGTTCAGAAAATACCTCTCCTGTGCTCTGGTATCTCTCCTCTTTTTCCTTTTCCATACATTTGAGAATCACAGCGTTTAGTTCCTCTGGAATCTGAGCGTTGAAATCCCGGGGATTCGGAGGCTCCTCTGTTTTGTGTTTCAACGCAATACTTAAAGAAGTATCTCCTTCAAAGGGAATCTTTCCGGCGACCATTTCAAAAAGGACGATTCCGAGTGAATAGATATCAGAACGCTGATCTACCTCTTCCCCTTTCACCTGCTCAGGAGACATATATTCAGGTGTACCGACCATAATTCCGTCACCTGTTATCCCTTCTGCTTTGAGTGAGCGGGCTATCCCAAAATCCATGATCCGGGTATTCCCCTCTTTATCTATCATGATGTTTCGGGACTTTAAGTCCCTATGAACCACCCCCAGATGGTGAGCTTCAGCCAAGCCCTCGCATATCTGTTTGGCGATGGAAATGGCTCTTCCCACATTCAACTGTCCCGTCATTCTGATCATGTCTTTTAAATCTTCGCCAGAGACGTATTCCATGGTGATATACGGAGTTCCTTCTTCTTCGTTGAGGTCATACATTCGGCAGACATTCTTGTGAGTGATTTTGCGGGCCAATTTAAGTTCGTTCTTGAAGCGCTCAATCGTTTTCTTCTCAGTCGCAATCACAGGATGCAAGAGTTTCAATGCCATCTCTTCATTAATTTTTTTATCCACAACTCTGTAAACATTGCCCATCCCTCCCCTTCCGAGTTCCTCCATCACTTCGTATCTGTCGGCAATAGTTGTGCCTCGCGCAATATCTTTCACAGGTATCTGAGCAGTCTTTGTATGAGAGGGGGGGATATCGCCTAAAGGCTTGATCTGGGTTCCGCAATTGCCGCAGAAGCGTGTATCACCAATGTTTTCAAAATGACATTCGGGACATTTCATGACCCATTATCCCCGTTCTTATGCGGCAAAAGAATAACAGGTATCAGAAAAAGTGTCAATTAGACAAAACCTTTTTTTCCTCTAAAATTTTTTGCAGACTTTATGCTTAATAGTAGAGCATACAGCCAAATTGACATTTTATGCTTCATTACAATTCTCTTTAATTTCCATATTCGGTTATAATATGATATTCATGTTTAATCCACGTTGATTCCATGGCTCCACAGACATAAAGGACGACAAATAAAACAATCGCAAATTAAGGAGTGAAAAATGAAAATTGAAAAACTGTACAAGAGAGCTGTTGAGATAGGAATCGAGAATGACTTAAGGGGAAAAGAGGAAATCAAGCGAATCCTGAAGGCTGAAAAAGAGAAATTTAAAAAGCTCAAGGCCGAAGAAAAGGAATCTTATGACGAGGACAGACTGTTTAATCCTTTTTCAGATACCAGAGTTCTGAACGGAGACCTGAATACAGAAGTCAAGAAAGTGATTGTCGGGATCGACATGGGAGCCGGGGAGATACTGCTCACTTACCTCTTGAACAAGGAAGAAAGTCAAAAAATCGACCTCATCATTTCCCATCATCCGGAAGGTTATGCGCTCGCCCAGCTCTACGATGTCATGAAGCTCCAGGCTGACTTACTGGCAAGTTATGGAGTCACCATCAGCGTCGCCGAGCAACTCATGGAAAAACGCATCAGCGAAGTCGAAAGAAGACTCATGCCGGTGAACCATAACAGAGCTGTGGATGTCGCCCGAGTCCTCGGAATTCCCATGATGTGCATCCATACTCCTCCAGACAATTGCGTCACCAACTACTTGAAAAAGACTTTTGAAAAGAAAAAGCCCTTCGAGCTGAAAGATGTCATGAAAATCATTAAAAGTATTCCTGAGTACAAAAAATCAGAAAAATTACAGGTCCCTTCAAAAATCGTGAGCGGCTCAGAAAATAGCAAGTGCGGGAAGATCTTTGTGGACATGACCGGAGGAACACAGGGCTCGAAAGAGATCTTCGAAAAGTACGCGAACAGTGGCGTCAGCACTCTCGTCTGTATGCACATCAGCGAGGAACACCTTGAAAACGCAAAGAAAGCCAAGCTCAATGTTATAATCGCCGGCCATATCTCCAGTGATATCCTGGGTTTGAACCTCATGTTCGATGAAATAGAAAAAGAAGAAAAACTTGAATTTGTCTGCGTATCAGGGTACGAAAGAATCAGAACAAAAAGATAAGGCCCATACTCGTATCTGGATTGACTTCTGGGAGTATTCTTTGGTGAATACGAAAATCCAATTTCGAGAACAAAAATATTTGTTGAACCCATCGAAGCTCAAATTATTAATATCATTATTTGCCAAATAAAGAGATGAGTAATATAATATTTGTATAAAATATTAATTTACTCAAAGCGATTAGAATAATTTACATAGATTAGAGAGGGTGAAAAAATGAAAAAATTCGCTTTCTTCATCCCAGTAATAGTATTGAGTCTTTACACATTCTCCCAAGAAGTTTTTGTCAAGGAATCTCTCGTGATCAACATCGAAGTTCCGGTTAGAGTGTTTAAGAGCAACATCTTTGTCGAGGATTTAACCATAGACGACTTTGAAGTGTTCGAGGATGGTGTCCCCCAAAAAATTGAGGCAGTCTATTTGGTGAAAAAAAGAACCGTCGTGAGAAGTGAAGAAAAGAAAAGGCTCTCTCCCCAAACCTCAAGAAACTTTTATCTCTTCTTTGAAATTGCTGAGTACTCACCAAAACTCAGAGAGGCCATTTCGTATTTTTTAAACAATGTCTTATTCCCGGGCGATAATCTAGTCATCATCACTCCTATGAAAACCTACAGAATGAAAGCCAGAGCTCTTGAAGTCACATCGAGAGAATCCATTGAAGATCGAGTTGTAGAATTATTACGAACTGATATTATGCTGGGAAACTCAGAATACAGAAATTTAATTGCCGACCTTTCCGGCTTAGCCAAATCATTGTCAACAATAATTCAAACTGGGTTGGTTGAACCGCCCTCTAAAGACAATCCTGTTCAAAGAGAACTTGACATAACTGAAGAACTCGAAACTACAGACATGCCGCTCGATGAACAACTTATCTATTATGAAGCCCTTCTGGGAAAACTCGAAACAATAAGAAAAATTGACCATATGAAACTTCTGGAATTTTCCAAATTTCTAAAAGAGAAAGATGGACAAAAGTACATTTTTATGTTTTATCAACGAGAATTTATCCCTCAAGTCGACCCAAAAATATTGACTCAATACATGAGTCTCTACCAACAGAGACCGGATATTCTTGCGACAATCACAAATATTTTCGATTATCACAGAAGAGACATTACATTTGATGTCGAGCCTGTGCGAAAAGCCTATTCTGACTCTTCCGCTTCCATCCATTTCTTATTTATTAGCAGTCCTCGGCCAGATGTTTATGGGGTCTACATGGAAGAATATTCAGAGGATATTTTCACCGCATTTAAAGAAATGGCAGATTCCACAGGAGGGTATGCCGAAAGTTCTATGAATCCCGCGATTTCATTCAAGAGAGCTCTTAACGCTTCTGAAAATTATTACCTTCTGTATTACTCACCTAAGGAGTATCAGGTAGACGGAAAGTTTAAAGAAATAAGAGTTAGAGTATTAAATAAGAATTACAGAGTAGTCCACCGAGCCGGTTATTTTGCGAACTAAGTAATAGTTCAAGATTTGAAAACAAACCATTCGAGTATAAATTCACAGAAAGTTTCTCTTGAAAAATCCACGCTTGGGAAATATAAAATAAGGGAGGAGTCTAAAATGAAAAAATTTATCATTCCGCTCGTATTTTTTCTTATGGTTTTGACCCTTTCCTCGCAAATGGACCGACGCCAAGTGACAGTGAGGAACGTTATCGTTCCTGTTCGGGTGTTTGATAAAAATAACTTTGTCGAAGACCTGAAAATTGAGGATTTTGAATTGTATGAAGACGGCGTGCTCCAGAACATCGAAGCTCTTCATCTCACCGACAGGACACAACTCTCCAGAGCCGAAGGTGCTCAAGGCTTCATTCCTCAAGTTACGAGAAACTATTACCTCCTTTTCCAGTTAATAGACTACAATCCCAAACTAAAAGATGCCATAAACTACTTTTTCACAGATGTGATTCTTCCAGAAGACAATTTAACCATCCTCACTCCTGTGCAAACTTACACGCTTCCCAGCGGTGCACTCAAAAAATTCTCAAGAGACCAGATTTCCAAGGAAATGCAAAACATCATCAGGAAAGATGTACAGGTCGGCTCAGCCAACTACAGAAGCGCTTTTAGAGACCTGAAAAGGTTCGTCCAATCCATATCAGGGAGCGGCCGTGGTGTTGATGAAATGGAGGAGTCTTCTGCTGATTCTGCCTCCTCCATGGAGTTCTTGCTGCCGAGGTACAGAGAAACTTTAATGAATATGGAAAGACTCAGAGTCGTAGAAGAGAAATGGTTTTTAAACTTGGCCCAGCAATTAAAAGCGGTCGGGGGGCAAAAAAATGTATTTTTCTTTTATCAGAGAGAATTCAGACCAGAGATAAGCGGAACTGCATATAACCGAATACAAAGCGAATACCAGGACAGACCGAATATTCTGGCCGAAATAAATGACCTGTTTGCATTCTACCGCAGGGATACGACACTGAATGCCGACAGAATAAAGCAAGCTTTTGCGGATTCCTCCCTTGACTTTTATTTTCTTTATATGGATAGACGGCCAGATAGTGCAGTCGGGATAACCATGAGAGAACAGTCTGAGGATGTTTTCAGCACTTTCACAGAAGTGACAAAAGCCACTGGCGGATTAATCAGAACGTCTCAAAATCCTGCTCTCGCTTTCAAGGATGCCATAACTTCTTCTGAATCCTGTTATTTTCTTTTCTATTCTCCCAAAGATTACAAAAGTGATGGAAAATTTAAAACGATAGAAGTCAGAGCGAAAAATAAAGCATATAACGTCAAATATCGCCAGGGGTATTACGCAAGATAAGCTAACGATAAAAGCTAGAGACAAAAAACGAAGAAAAAATAAAATTATCTAGTTGTAAGTGGAACTTACTTCCCACTATTCTTTACTCTTTTATCACAGACGCCGGAGCCTTCCAAGTAAAGAGTGCGCTCACCATGAAGAAAAGCAAGCCTGCGAGCAGATACATCTGTCTATATCCATAAAGGTCAGAAATCCATCCAAAAAAAGTCGAACCGAATGCCATACCGATATCAAAAAAGGCCAGATAAAGGCTAATCGCCAGCCCTTTATTTTCCCGTCCCATGATATCAATGATATAAGTGCTCAATGCAGGAAAAATAAGGCCCTGGCCAAATCCTCCTATTAAACCAGTCAAGACAAACAACCAAAAAGATTGAACTTGTGAAATCAGAAAAAGGTTGAAACTAATAAGGCATACGGCTGGAAAAATAACTTGTTTGCGGCCGAATTTATCAGAGAGCCCCCCAAACCAGAGACGAGTCAGAACAGCTGCAGCTGAAAAGCTGAGAAAGAAGGGACCGACTCTCTCAAAGGGAACAGATTTTCCGAATAGCGCGATGAAGTGAATCACAGCCCCTCTGATAGCGCCATGGACAATCGGCATTGAGGACATAAGGAGAATGACGACAAAAGAAACATTCAAAAGATTTTTGGGCTTACGGAAGTGATGGTTATGGTTAGGCTTGATGACTTCTTTGGTGAAAAAAATGCAGAGAAAAGAGCCCACCAGAAAAATAAAACTTGTGTTGAAAAGAGCTCCATAACCGAATCGATTGATGACTTCTTCTGCGAGCAGCGGTCCCAGGGCACTGGAGAGGAGACCCGCGACTCCGATTATTCCCATGGAACGAGCTAATCTTTCAACGGGCGCTAAATCCGAACAAATGGTCATTGTGGCAGTCATACTGATTCCCCAGCCTATTCCGGTCAGCGCTCTTAAAATCAACGGCAAAACCCCAGCATCTTGGATAAGGTGAAAACAGGGCAATATCAAGATCAGAAAAGCTATTCCAAAAAGAGATATTTTTTTTCTTCCTTTTACGTCGATCAGGCGACCAAAAAACGGACGGACAAAAATTGCCATAAGGCTATGAACTCCCATTATCAAGCCGATCCGACTCATTGAGGGATTAAACTGTTGGAGGAAAAGCGGAAACAGAAAAAAGAGGGTGACGCTCATGAACAGGAAAAAATATCCGAATAATGCAATGATGAAATGTTTGTTCCAGATAGTGCTGGAGGGCTCTAGATTTTCCATTTTTTTAATCGGAAGAGTAACTCATGAACTCAGTAGTGTATTAAAAGCCACTCATCCAGTAAAGAACAAAAAAGGGGACAGGCCCCTTTTTTAGGGATTGTCCCTTCGGGGTCGGGCCTTATCTGTATGTGAGATCCTAAGCTTGAATTTAGTCACGCAGCATTAATCCAGACAAGGCCTGACCCCATGCTCTTTCAAAAAAGGGGCCTGTCCCCTTTTTTGGAAGATAGACTGCTGGCTGTCTTGGGTATGGGGAAAATAAGCGAAAAGGGGATAATGAAGAAGGGTTGTAAGAAACCCTGCCCAGCCAGCACAACAAGGTCCTTTTGAAATTATAACAAAATGCAAAACGAACAGCAACGATTTAAAAAAAATTTTTTCTCTCGGTTGTCTCTCAGTCAAGCCGATGATATAATTTTCCGACTGAAGGAAAGTCATTTTTCCGTTAAATGACAATTGCAAGGCTCTGTATATATGGTGGAAGGATAAAAAAAGTTATTCTGATGAAACCATTCAATAAATCGGGGGGTCAAATGAAACTGAAAAAATTCTGTATTCTTCTTTTGTTTGCTACTCTTGTCACATCTGGTTGTGCTCTTAAGTTTGGCTATCCAGTCGATGGGGAAGATTGGTATTTTATCCAGACAAAATTTTCTGCTGAAGGCCAAACGGAGAAAGGCACGTGCGAAATCGCAGAGATTAGCGTGAATGATATAAAAGCAAGAGACTTCCTCGTGTACCAGGATAGAAAAGAAGCCTTCGACCGAATGATCAACACCGGTTCTCCGTTTGAGGTCAAGATCCGGTTCGACTGGGAAGGAGACAAAAATTACGAAATAAAAGTATTGCTCAGGAATCCAGAAACGGGAAAATCATTTTGGCTCCATGAAAAACTAAAATCTCCTTCCAGCAAAGGATACTGGAATCCTCAGTGGAAGAACTACCTTGCTCTTCTCATCGCAGAAGAAAACGGATACAGAAGAACAAACTACCCTATTCATACTACGGTTGGAATTTTGAGTAAGTTTTTTCACTCACCCGAAGAGATAAGAGTTGTCAAAGTCGAAAACAAAGGGACGAACATTTCTTATACGGAAATCCCCCACCAGGTATACGATATCACACCATGGGCGGATGCCAAGCTCCTCTCTATCGAAGAAAGCGACGAGAGCACAGGAAAGCCCATAACCCGGTATCATCCCACAACCACACTGAGTATTGCCTTCCAGGTCAACCTCGAACCCTACGAGAAAGCCAGCTATCTCGTATTTTACAATAATCCTGATGCGGGAAAACTTTCATTCGAATCTGACCTTTTGGTCCAGGGCAAAGGGCTGGCGAAAACGATAGAGAATTCCTATTACAAAGTTGTGCTCGATGAGCGAAGTGGCATGCTGACTGAGATCCATGAGAAAGAAACAGGCATCAAACTCGAACACAAGCTTGAGACAAACGGCGCTATCCACTGGAATCCTGGAGTTTATTCTCCTCCCCACATGTGGTCCCACTGCTCGGATTGGGAGAATCCCTCTTTTTCCGAGACCATCGGTCCGATATTCTATGCCCTGAGCCGGACAGCCCCTCTTCCTCATCTACAAGATGTGACTGTCAGCATCACCTACCGCTTCTATAAAGATTCTCCGTTCATCCTGATGGACTCTGTTATGGAAATCAAGAAGGATATTTTCGTCAAAGCTTTGAGGAATGGAGAAGTCGTGTTCAACAAAGAAGTGTTTGACAAAGCGGCATATAAATCTTTGCCCGAGAAAATCAACATCATAGATTTCGCTCATTCCAGAATGCACCCTGACCATGTGGAAGTCCTGAGGCCCGACACTCCCTGGATTGCCTTTTTCAACAGAGAAAAGAACATTGCTTTTTCCAGCCTTTTTCTTGATTTTTCGACAATGAACCTCGAGGGAGGCGAAGCTTCCCTGCAGCAGCCATACATATACATTCAGCATGGACCCTGGTATTATCTCTCCAGAGCCTTTGTCTATTCATTCGGCTCGAACAATCAATCCCGTATGTTGCCCGTGAAAAAAGGGAGTGTATACAGCGAAAAGACTGCCTGGATTGCTTTTCCTTTCAATCAAGAGGGGTATTTCTCCTACATAGATAACACCTATGACATGCTGAAATATCCTCTTTCGTTAGTGGAGGAAATCGAAACCTACCCGGAGAGTCCCGAGGGATGGCTTGTCCCAATCCTCACAGAGCCCTTCGAAGAGGGAGTCGAGGACGCCATTGGAGGAAAAAAGAAAAAATGAAGCCGGGACAAATAGAGAAAATTATTCAAAAAGCTAATCCTAAAATCGAGAGAAACCTGGAAATTTCCAAAAAAGAATACAGAGAGAGATGGACAAAAGTCCAGAAGGTGATGAGAGAGAAAGGCTATTATCTGGCGTATGCCTGTGGAAGCGAGCTTGATCGTTCCGATGTCGCCTGGCTCGCGGGAATATTCGACCCGATCATCGAGAGATACGGAATCCTTGTTCCCGCAGAAGGAATTCCCGTAGTGATCGCCGGCTCTGAGGGAGGCCATGTCATCGAAGATTGTGTGAAAGTTTCCGGAGCCAAAGTGGCACTTCTCATGGAATACCAGATCTCCGATGAAGATTATCGGTTCGCCAAATTCGAAAAACTTGAAGATATCGTGCACAGGATAGTTCCTTTCGAGACAGGACAGCCGATCAAAGTGGCCATCTTCTCCAGCAGCCAGTTCATCCCTTTTGACCATGTGAGTCTCTTCAAAAAAAAGTTCGGAAGAAGAAATGTTATCTTTGATGTTGACCTGTTGAGCAAAATAAAATACGAGAAATCCTTCCAAGAGCTCAAAATTATGGGCACAGCCAACACCATCGCCGATGCGGCTTTCTTGGGTATGCTATCCGTCCTGAAGCCCGGAATAAGAGAATTGGATGTGGCCGCGGTTGGAGACTACATCATGAAAAAACTCGGAGCCAAACGCACTGGCTTTCCCACGATTGTCTCATCTGGAATAAGAGGGAAGAGCGTTCTTGGCCCAGCCACAAACAGACAGATAAAAAAGGATGAATTCGTCTCTCTCGGGATAAGTCCCACCTTCAACGGTTACCACGGCATCATGCGGAGGACCGTGAAAGTTGGAAACGGATGGACAGAGGAAGAGAAAGAATTCATGGATTCGCTTGAAGGTCTCTACCACACAGTCATGAAAGCCGTTCAAGAAGCCGCAGACAAAAACCTCCCTTCAAATTCTATCGACAAAAAAGGAAAAGCCTACATAGAAAAAACAAAACTAAAAGATAAAAAAGGAAGGTTCCTTTCACCGAGAGAACCCTACACGTTCATTCACAACACGGGCTGCTCAGAATGCCAGGAAGGTTTTGGGGCTGTGACTCCCTACACGAATGAGCCTCTCGGAAAAAACGTCGCTTTGATGATCGACGTCGCTTTTATGGGCTCCGATGAAACTGGAGACTTTGTTTTTCCTTTAGAATATGCTGTAATCGAGGACGCCTTCTGGAAGAGTGGAAAACAAACCGGTGTTTATAATAAAATGCCTTTGAATGTCCAAGAATTCGTGGGTAAGGATGTATACGATTTGCCGAAAAATAAAATCAATCCCTATTACAGACCATTGGAGGAGGGACAATGAGAAAAACCGTCTTTTTAACCTTATTTTTATTAATCGCTGGATCGCTTTTTGGCAACGGCCTGGAATTTCAATCTCCGAATTTTAATTATCCTCAATACAGAATAACTTTCCAGTTTGAAGTGAAAAAGGAAAAAATTCTCTTCCAGGAACTTTTGCTGAATGAAGTAAAGTTTGATCATTTCTTTGTTCTTTCCGGGGGAAAAAGTGTTGACCTATCCAAACCTTTGAATTCCGGGATATATGATTTCTTTCTCGATTACGCCTGGAAAAGCAACACAAAATACAAAGCCACTCTCCATTATCAACTCGAAGACTCTGAAGAAGTGAAAAAGGAAGAACAAAAGGGGACTTCCCCAAAAACGGGAGGGATTCCTTCGGGCAAAGAAGGATATTACAGAGTATTCAAGGCCGAGGAGCCGATAGGACTCGAGAGAAAAGGAGAGATTGTCTGCTTCACGTTCACAGTCCCTAAACAAGAATTCGAAAACGATAACCTGCTCATTTTTGAAGGAAACTCTCCGCTGGAGTCCCAGATCCTGGAAATCATGGAATCCGTTCCTCCTCAAAAAACCGCCAAAACTCATCCTGTCACCTGGACCTACAAAGTAGCTTTTCCTCTCGACATGTCTCCTTCTGAAAAGAAAATCATCCTTGTCCTTAGAGGGGGAAGTGACTCTCTTGAAACACCGGGCTTTATAATAAAGGGAGACGGATGGGGCAAAACTGTCGAGAATAAAAGACTCTCCCTCGAGTTTCACCCCAGGAGCGGACAGATCAATGTCATCGAATGTATCAAAGAAGGTGTGAAGCTTCACAATAAAGACGCGGGTGTTATCCACTGGAATCCGGGGTGTTACATCCCGGAAATTACCTGGGATCATTCATTCAACTGGGACCCTCCCCCGACTTTTGATGAGAAAGTCGGGAAGTTTCTCTACACCAATTCAAGAAGAGGGCCTTTTCAAAAAATCAAGGATGTTAATCTGGAAGTCAGGTATTCCCTGAGTACGGATTCTCCGTATTTCATCTCGGAAACCATGATGAGCGTCAAAAAGGGCCTCGCCGTCATCGCCATGAGAAACGATGAAATGGTTCTCCATAAAGATTTGTTCGATTCTCTGGTTTACAAGGACAAGAATAATTTGGTCACTCAAATGTCTCTGACAGAGAAAGAAGGATATCCAGACGGACTTGTCCATGTGGCTCCGGATGATGTCTCTTGGGTAGGCCTCCTGAACACACAATTGAACTACGGGTTTTTCAGCTTACGAATAGACTATGCGAACAGCAATCTTAGATCAGCAGGAAGCTGGCTGAACAAGCCAGGTACATATTTCTATGCGCCCTCCGAAGGAAAATACGTTTATTGGGTGAGGCCGCTCCTCTACACTTGGTCGAATTACACCACTCGGAATCTCCTGACTTATCTGCCCGAGGGAAGTACTTTCTATGAAAAAAACGCCTATATCCTCCTTCTCCTGACAGAAGATTTTCCGGCAAAGCTGGACAATCTGCTGCAAAGACTTAAGAATCCGATCAGGATTTACTGATGGAATTTGTGGATTTCCGTTCTCTGCGGAAAAGCCCTAGCCTAGACCTCCTCTTTCCAAAGTGGCAGGAAGGCGAAACAGTTGCCTTTCTCTCTCCACATGACGATGATGTCCTCCTCGGAGCAGGATATTTGCTCAAAGCCACTGTCGAAAACAAGGGGATTCCTCTCCTCCTCATATTTTGCAGCGGGGATGCCGGGTATTCCAATCCCGAAGAAAAGGACACCATTACTCAGAGAAGAAAGCAGGAAGCCATCCAGGCTTACGGAGCGCTCGGCGTGAAAGAAGAAAACATATACTCCTTTGATATTCCGGATTTCTCGTTGATGCCCTCTGTGAACAGGAATCTTTTTGACAAAAAAGGACTCTTTGAAGAGCAGGTCAGGCTTTTCAGAGAAGAAAAAGTCTCTAGAGTCGTTTTCTCCAGTGGTTATTTTGAACACTGGGACCACACCGCTGTTTTTTCCATGGGAATCTACACTTCTCCTCAAGCTGGCGATCCTGTACTGGCTGATATCGGAGAGCCTTTTGCCGCGCAATCTCACTATGTCTATTCTGTATGGGGGGATTTCGAGCCTTCTGAATCCAAAGAAAATCAAATCCGGGCGGACAAGGGAATAGTCGTCAAAGAAGAAATAGAAGAGGAAATCAGGCATTCCATCCAGCAATTCACATCACAGAGGAAGATATTTAAAAATATCGTCAATTTCAGAGAAAAAAGAAAATCGAGCGCAGGGTATCTTGAACTCTACAAGTCTGCGGATATCCGGCCTCAGACAGATTTTACACCCTATTTCGAACTCCTCCTTAAATGCCAAACCACTGAACAAGAGGAATAATGTATGCTATCGGAGTCGACTCCGGCACTCAGGGCACTAAAGTCCTAATCGTGGACTTTAACGGAAAAGTCCTCGGAAGAGGAAACCATGCCCACCGGATGATCGAGGGCCTTAAACCAGGAGCCAGCGAACAAGATCCCCAAACCTGGATAGATGCCCTGGAGAAAGCTCTATTACAGGCGGTAAAAGCCGCACAAATCAATCCCTCAAAAATAGTCTCTTTAGGTGTATCCGGCCAGCAGCACGGATGTGTTCCTTTAGACGCCAAGGGCATTCCCATTCGACCCGCCAAACTCTGGAATGACACTTCCACCGTGGAAGAGGCCGAAATAATCATTGAAAAACTCGGTGGCACAAAAAGCTTTATCCAGAAGATCGGCATCAACCTTGCCGTAGGCTACACGGCCTCCAAGATCCTCTGGCTCAAAAGAAAGGAACCGGCACAGTACAAAAAGCTGTCGACCGTGCTTCTCCCGCACAATTACATCAACTTCTCCTTAACTGGAAAAAAGCACATGGAATATGGTGATGCATCCGGAACAGGCCTGATGGAAATCCGGAAGAGACAGTGGCACAACGAAGCTATAGCTGCAATCGGTCCTGAGCTTGAAGGAATGCTTCCAGAGCCTTCTCACCCTTCTGAACCAGTCGGATATTTGAAAAAAGATCTATCTCAGCGTTTTGGGATGGAAGAGGTTCTTGTCTCCAGTGGAGGCGGTGACAACATGATGGGGGCTGTGGGCACAGGAAACATCGCTCCTGGAATCTGCACGCTCAGCCTCGGGACATCCGGAACAATATATTCTTATTGTTCTGAGCCTCTTATTGATCCTGAAGGCGAGGTTGGAGCTTTCTGTGACAGCACAGGCGGCTGGCTAACACTGGTGTGCACGATGAACGTCACCAACACGACCGAATACTTCAAATCGCTCTTCAACGCATCCAATGAGGAGCTAGAGAGAATGGCCGCTCAAGTACCAGAAGGAGCCGAAGGACTGATCTTTCTCCCCTTTATCGACGGAGAACGAGTCCCGGTCCTCCCCTTTTCGAGTGGAGTCTTCTTCGGTCTCAACCGGAATAACTTCAACGCATCAAACATGGCTCGCTCAGTCATGGAAGGAACCATATTGAACCTCGGTTATGGATTTTCCAGGATGAAAACTTTGGGATTGGAACCCGAAGAAATCCGGGTTACGGGAGGCGGAGCCAAGAGTCAACTCTGGCTCCAGATTGTCGCCGATATTTTCAAGACTCCAGTCATGACTCTGGAAGAAAAGGAGGGTGCCGCATTCGGTGCTGCCATCCAATCCATCTGGAACTATTTTGGAGCCAAAGGTGAAAAGGTCAAAATCGAGGAAATCGCTGAAAAGATAGTCAAAAAGGGAAGCCTGAAAAAGGAGCCTGAGCCGAAACACTTTCCCCTTTACGACGGGCTTCAGGAACGGTTCAATTCACTCTGGCAGACATTAAAAGAGGAATTCAAAACCCACAGAAAAGCCTGAAAAAACCAGCCATACTCGCTCAATAATCCGATAATACTTTTTGGATATCATTGCGAGCGCAGCGTGGCAATCTCATAAAAATAAATATAACCATTTGATTTTTCTTAAGAGATTGCCACGTCACTTTGTTCCTCGCAATGATGTGTTAATGAGATTGCCGCGCTGCGCTCGCAATGACATTTTCATCTTATGAGATTGCCACACTCCCTTCGGTCACTCGCAATGACACTATTACCTTCAATATCATTAATGAGATTGTTGCCTAAACACTGAGCATAAATACAGGCAAGAAAAGATCAATGGCGGTGCAAGTCTCTATGCATAATCTTCTGGATCTCACTCAGACGTTGCTTCCCTGTTAAACTCTTCAACTTTTTGCTTAATCCTTTATCTTTCTCTCCCTGTAGAAGTTGGATGACATAATCGATACCGCTGGAAGGGAATACATCCTCCCTCTCATACAAAGCTCTTTTTTCCAGCAGAATCCGGCTGGATTCATCACAGCTTCCGGGCAGTTCGGGGAACGACTTGATTGTTGCATTGTCTTTGGAAAGACCGCCTTGTGCATAATATTTTTTTGTCAGCTTCAGCGAATTTTTGTCTTTCACGCTCCATTCCGCAGCCATTACAATCCCGGCGAGAAGAGGATGAATAAGAGCACTGCCATCAGGTGTACGCAGTTCAACAGTTTGCCGGTTTTCTGCGTATTCGACATCGGTTTCTTCCTGAGGATTGAGGATTCTGGCAATATTGGTCACCTCCGACCAGGCGAGAGGAACCCGAATCATCGCGTTTCTGTCCATATCACTCCAGAAAATACGCGTCGGGGCTTCCTGGTCTGGAACCAGACGCAGATAAGAAGATGCGGTGGTGTTTCCAAAAGCTGTCAATGAATCAGCGTATTCACACAATCCGCCGATGAGGCGAAGCGCAGGTTCAGCTAATCCGCCGTCTGAATCCACCATGATGTTTTTTTCGTTTCTCTTTAATTCCAGATGAAAATGGAACCCATTCCCCGCGACTCCCTCTGCCAGTTTGGGAGTAAAAGTCGCCAGACACCCATGTTTGTAGGCCACATTGCGGATCAACCAGCGCCCGAGCACAAGAGCATCCGCCATTTCTTCCACGGGCTTAGACAGGAATTCCACTTCAAGCTGCTCGGCACTTTTTCCGTTAATTTCATCCGCACTACTCTGGATGTTCTCGATGGAGCCAACTTCAGAATGGATATATTTCACAGCTCCGGTTGTCTGAGTGATGGTGCGCACCAGCTCGTTCAGAATCTCTCCGCTTTTCATAAAGGGTTCCGCTTCATGGTACCCCTGTTGTTTCTGGAGAGGATACGCTTTTTGATCCTTTCCGCTGATAAGGAAAAATTCCAACTCCCCTAAGGCATACATTTCCAAACCAGATTTTTCCCGGAAGAGCTGGCACGCTTTGGCTAAGATGTTATCCAGAGCAAAAGGAGCCCGGTTTCCTTCCTTCGTTAAAAACCGACAGATAAAGTCCAGGCTTTTATTGTCAAACGGGTTCAAGAAAGCTGTTTTGTACTCTGGCACCACGTATAAATCTGAGAGAGCGACATCGATCATCCCCTTGAACAGAGAAGATCCGTCAACACGCTCACCCTCGGCGAGAATGCTCTCGGCTTCGTTGCGGCTTGAAAAAGGCAATCTCAATTCCTTGAGCTTTCCATCCAGAGCCGTGTAATGAAACGTGATTCGCTCGATCTGCTTATGCTCGATGATCTTTAGAAAATCAGCCCTCTGGAAATCCTGACTGGACTTATCCAGAATAGCGGAGAGCGGATTGGCTAAGGCATATGAAAAGTCTTTCTTTGACATCACTGCATTTCCTTTTTGATTTTATAAAAAAGCGAATAGATATTTTACAAAAAATGGCTAATTCGATGCAAATAGGGATTTTACAAAAGAGAGGGGTCAGGACTTGACATTAACTTTTAAATTTGACTTCGTGAGTCACTACGACTCCGCGCTTTTCCAATTCATCCATGAGAGGCTGGTACAATTCGTAATGAAAGATATCTTCGGGGAAAAGGCTCCCTCTTTGGCTGATCTTGCCTGAAGTTAGCATCTGTGCGGCCACAGACGCGGGAAAGCTCGTGGTCTTTGCCATGGACGTGTACTTTTTCTCTGAGTCATAAGAATCGATCATCTCGAAAATATGCGTCTCCGATTGACCTTCTCTCCATCCTTCCACGATTATCCGCAACAAGGTCACATCTTCTTCCTCTCCCAGTTTCATCTCCTTATCAAGAACAGCTTCAAGAACTTTCCGGGGGATGACCTGCTGGTCCCCTATTTGAATCGGCTCCCGAGAGAAAAGACCGCTCTCCATCAGGATTTTGACTTGCTGTGCATGTCCTTTATAACGAACCGTTTTCTCGGCCAGCTCATCCTGAATTTTTCCCTTCATCGTATAAATGAGAGAATTCAATCCATCCGTGTAAAAGCATTCCATCTCCGAAAATGGAGCTGGAAAAGAAATAGATTCAATCCCTGATAGAGACTCGACTTCCAGAATCTCTCCATTTTTCAGGGTTGGTACATCCCTTTCATAAAAATCAAGGAGGCTCTCCACCGCATAGACAATCCTGTAGTTCAGCGGAGGTTTAGGTCGGACAGGGTTTCCGCCCACATAAATCATGGCTCTTTCCACCTCATCCAGAAGATGAACTCCTCTCCCCACACAGATGTTGGTAATCCCCGGAGAAACTCCCAAGCCAGAAATAAGACAGACGTTATTCTTTTTCGCCTCTTCATCATATTTCAAGCGGTCTAAAGGTCCCTCCCCCACTAAATCCACAAAATGAACTCCTTCCCGGACCGCTGCATCTATTAGAGGGAGACTATGCCTGTGGAGAAGAGCACACAGGGCAACATCCTTTCCTTTAAAAACCTCTTCCATCTGTCTCCCTTCCTCCACATCTCTTTGCAGAAGAGAGAGTCTCTCACTCTGGATGAATTCTGAAGCATGACTCAGCTGTTCATCACTCACATCCAAAAGAGTGACTTTGTTTTGACTATCTGACTCGATCAGGTCTTTAGCCAGAACAGTCCCCATCTTTCCTGCACCCAAAACAAGAAAATGATTCATGACTATCTCCTCCGGTAGTGAATTCGTGTCAATGAATTCGGAGTGTTAAATATCGGGGATGAGACACAAGAATTCCGGACTGCTTTCAATCCTATCTTTTATCCAGGCTCTTTGCGTATCTCCCGCACAAGCGTTTTATGAATAAAACCTTCAACGATTATCCCATCTTCATCCGGAGGCAAGTTGACTCGAAACCATTCTCCGATCTTCCCCACTGCCAAAAGGCTGAGCCCTGATTCCACTTGATGGATTATCTCGCTTTCGAAATTTGGCGCTGAGCGAACATTTGCACTCTCCAGGATCACCTGGATTTTCAATGGAGGGTCGAGCACAATCTCTTTGACCTCCTGAATCTTGACTTTCGGAGCCGTTTTCTTTGTCTTTCTCCTTTTCTTTTTCTTGCCTTTGGTATCCTCTGGAGTGATAGATATTTCTTCGACTGCAGAAGCATGTATGAACCCGGAAATAGTGATATATTGGGCTGGGGAGCGGAAAGACACATAGTACCAGAATTCTCTGATTTTCTTTGCGGAGAGGAGTGTGAGGATCGTTCCTCTATCCACAATTTCCACCACAGCACTCCCCTTTTCAGGCTCAACGTGTATATTGGCCTTTTCATCTATGACTTTAAGCTTCTTTTGCTGGGAGAGCAGAGGAGATGAAAACAAGAAAAAAAGGAAAAGAACTAGATAGATTGTTTTCTTCATGATTCTCCCCTTCTCATCTTCCTTTTTATTCAATGACTTTTAGTAAAGTATATCATAAAGATATTCGGATTTAAATTCTTGCAATCTCTGAGAACACTGATTCCTTGCGCTGGTGTTGTCTCACCCTCCGTTTTTTTTTCAAAAGTTCGACAGATACTCTCTTGCCTTGATTCTCCGTTCAAAACGGATTCCTCAAGCCTTTCTTTTTTTGGATGTTGTTTAATCCGGGAATTACTCTTACCGCCCTAATAAGGCATCTCCCCTATTTTAATTTCATCTGTTATTTTCGCGCAAAGAAAAAAATCATTTTTTTTAAAAATATTTCTTATTATTCCTATGAATTTTATATCATTTATGCTATACTGATTACAGTCCCTGTTTTGCTGGCTGGGCAGGGTTTTCCCTCCACCAACCCCTTTTGCTTATTTTCCCCAAAAACAGCCAGCACTTCTTTCACTCGTTTTTTCATTTTATTCAATCCCCGTCAACCAAAATACCGATAAATTGAACTCTGTCAGCGGAATTCAATAGACAGGCCTCTACCAGGAAAAGGGAATTTCTGCCCGTCTTGGAAATCTCGGGCACTCTAGACAGAGGATAAAAAACTAAAGTTGATTCTGTACAGGCTCATGTAACCTTATAGAAAGAACCTGCGTTATAAATAATAAAGAATAAAGAAATATGCAGAAGGAGGAATTATGAAAAAGTTCAAAATACTGACTATATTCCTATGTGTGTTGGTGGCCTCTTTATCCTGGATTCAAGCAGAAACCGAGAAAGATGAAGACTCCTTAAAAAAACAAATCAAGGAATTAAAAGCCCAGGTGGAAATGCTCAAAAAGAGAGTAAAATTCCTTGAAAAGCAGCTTCAGTCACTTGACCATAAGGGTATCGC